>NZ_JBSICD010000007.1:0-225089 GCF_058246155.1 Providencia sp. UF-183
TGCGTTGTGGCTAGGCGGCAAGTGAAGCTAAGCCCTAGAAGCATACACCAGTATGTGACTAGGGTTAGCAAGCACAGTCAACGACGCCACAGCGTAAAATACGGTCAGTTAAGGACTCCCCTTAACAGTTTAGACCTTGCTCTAAATAGTTTGCGTTGTGGCTAGGCGGCAAGTGAAGCTAAGCCCTAGGAGCATACACCAGTATGTGACTAGGGTTAGCAAGCGCAGCCAACAACGCCACAGCGTAAAATATGACGAGCAAAATTATTTGATGACACCACAGGCCATCCTCGCCCCACCACCACCTAACGCTTCTGGATTATCAGAATAATTATCGCCACCCACATGCACCATTAGCGCACGGTCTTGCACATCTTTCAGTGTTTTTAAGCGTGGCGCTAAAACCGCATAATCGGCATTACCTTGGCTATCTGCGACTAGACCCGGTAAATCCCCCAAGTGACCTGAATTATCATATGGTCCTTTGTGAACACCCGTTTTTGCTGGGTCTAAATGCCCACCCGCTTTAAGTGCAGGAACGGGTTTGCCGTCTTTTTCTCCTGGCTCACAGCTTGGATTTTCGTGAACATGGAAACCATGAATACCGGATTGTAAACCTGAAAGTTTTGGTGTGAACAGTAATCCATACTCAGTTTCAGAGATAACCACCTCACCAATGGTTTTGCCATCACCGGTTGGTGTTGCTTCTTTTAATACCACTGTGGATTGTGCCGCATAAGCTGTGCCCGCGGTCAGTAAAGCGGCGAGTAAACACATTTTTAACTTCATATTGCCTCCAGTAGATAACATTTATAATCATTCCATCGACTTACCTTAAGATAATCAAGGCAAGAACTGTTACTGTTTCTGCATTAGTGTCAATGACTGTACTTAAACTAACATAAATTTGTTATCACTTTGGTGCTGGATTTGGCTTTAGTTAATAAATGATAGTTATATCACAATCAACCTCGTTAATTTGCTACTCCTAAATGGCTTTAATGAGAATGATTATGCCGTTATTAATTTATAATAAAAATTTCATTTCAGTATGTTTACGTAAAATAACCTATTGATAAAAAATGTTAACATGCTGTGAAAACGATCACAGTATATTATTTTTATTTCGCCTACATTTCAGACTATTCATTTCACATGAAATAAATAGGAAACAAAAATTTCATAAAGTCCCACCAAGTTAAAAAGCAACTTAAATAAAAAGAAGCGTTGTACCTTACAAATAAAACGAGCTATCAAAAATAACACTATGTTTTCTTAAACTTTATAATAAGTGGAAAATAGATTATGAATACTCTTGCCAAAAAGTTTGGTTTTTCAGCACACACCATTATTCAACTTATTTTTATTACCGCAAACGCCCAGTTATTGTATGCCTTTTGGGATTTGCGGAACTCCTTACCACTCGGCTTTCCTGTCGCAATGGGCATCACTGACGCACAAGCAGGCCAACTCTATTCAATGCAAGGATTAGTAATTTTACTGGGTACCCTGGCTCTCGGTTGGGTCGGTGATAGGTTTAAAGTCCGTGTGATTATGTTAATCACTACACTCGGCGTTGGCTGTATTTCCCTTTTCATCGCCTTAAACTCACCCGGCTTAAGCATGCCGACCCTACTGCTGTGCTTTTTCTCTATGTTGTTACTCAGTGAGGTATTATTTAAACCCGCCAACTTTAAAGCCGTCAGCTTATCAACCACCAAAGAGCACCAAGGTGTCGCATTCGGTATGTTTGAGTTTGGACGAGGTTTATTGGCATTTTTGATGAGTTTATTATGGGCAGCAATGGTTTACTACGAAGCCAGTAGCCGCACCATGATGATCACGTCATCAATTATTGTACTCGCCACTGCGATACTCATTTTCTTAGCTGTACCGAAAGACGCCCGAGTCAGTGAAGATGCGGATACCGTAAGCTCAGTAAAAGAAGCCCTGCTTGGGGTATTAAAAGTCATTAAATTACCGATTGTTTGGGTAACAGGCCTTAACGTTTTTTGTATTTACGGCACCTTTGTGGCAGCTGGCACTTACTTTGCTCGTTTTTTACAGGCAGGTTATGGAGCATCCGCAACCGTCGCAGCAGTATTTGTATCCGTGGTGATTGCGCTGCGAATGTTACCGTTATTATCCACATTGCTGGTCACTTTAGCGTTTAAATCCACCGCCCATTTTATGCGTTTTATGTCGTTTGTTCTGGTGATTTTACTCGCGGCTATTGGTACTTTATTCTACATGAACCCCGCCTCAATCACGGAGTTTATGGCGGGCCAAGCACCTGACAATATCATTAGCCCAGCGGTTCGTAACTCCATAATGATCCTGATGTTATGTGCCTCTGCATGCTGCTTTATGATCCGAGGCGTCTACTATGCCCCGATCGGTGAGTTTGGGATTGATAAAAAGCATGCTTCCGCGGCAATGTCTTTGGCTATCACAATTGGCTACCTCCCTGCACTACTGGCGCCATTAATTTTAGGTAAAATCATTTTTAGCCCACAATTAAATGAACAAGGGCAAGTCGTCAAAGAAATTCTCACACCAACAAATATTATTGGTAATGTTTTTATTGGCTTATCCGTCTTAACGTTAATCGCTGCTTTACTGTCTTGGACCGTGATTAAAATGAAAAAAGCACAATAAAACATTGATATGATAACGACAATGAGCCGTTACAATAACGGCTCATTGCCTATTTAGAAAATGGACTAGGTAAGCACTATGCACAATAATAATTATATTGATTGGCTAAAGTATGTCGCAGATGAATTGTCCGTAACGGATTTATTGCTCCCGGGGACTCACGATGCCATCACATCAACTTGTGATCAGCCCTATTACCAAACCCAGACATTATCGCTCTCAGAGCAGCTTAACTGTGGCGTTCGTTTTTTTGACTTAAGGCTAACTCGCAATCTGAATATTGCGCACCGTGAATGGCACAGTGACATCAAGGCAGAAGACCTTTTCCAGTGTTTTATTTCTTTCCTTGATACACACCCTACTGAATTTGTCATTTTACGTATTCAAAATGCCAATGAGAAAAAAGATGATTTTGAGGAGTATAAACAAGCCCTTATCCCATTTATTGTGCCTTACTTAAAACATATCTTACTGCCTGAAAAAATTGATGAAAACATCTTTGCTTGGCCAAGCGTAAAGCAGCTTAGAGGAAAAATATTGGCAATTGAATGTGCTCCACCAGAATTGCATGTTTCAACATTAGAGGATGGTACTCGTTGGGCTCATAATTGGCATCAGAATCCCTTGATTTCATTACAAGATAATTGGAATGGCCCTGAGGTTCAGGAGAAAATTAATGACATCCTAGCATTAATTCACAGTGATGAAGATACCAATGACCAGCAACTCGTACTTAATCATATTAGTGCGACAAATGGTCATCTGGGCAGCCCAATGGCGTATGCAGACATCATTAACCCTATTATTCGCAATGAATTAGTGACGTTAAACCAGGCTATGCAAAAAGGCATATTAATCTTTGATTTTATTGATGAAGATTTAGCAAAGAAAACGATTAAAGTGAATCAATTACAAATCGCTTAACACAAAAAAAATGCCAATCAATAATAGATTGGCATTCCTATTTTTAACCTGAAAAGTAACCTTAACGAATTACTTCTCTTTCACTTCCCACTTACCGTCAACGTAGAAAGCACTCCAGCCGGTTGCTTTACCGTCTTTTTCCGAAGAAACATATTGTTGCTTGGTTTTACGGCTAAAACGAACGACGGTCGGGTTTCCTTCACCATCTTCCGCTGGCGCTTCTGCTAAATAAGCAAGCTTTTCAGGTAGTCTATCTTTAAAGCGTTGCAATTCAGACACTAATGGTGCGCGTGTTTCTCTGGATTTCGGGAAGGTATTGGCTGCAAGGAACACCCCAGCTGCACCATCACGTAATACAAAGTAAGCGTCAGATTTTTCACACGGTAATTCAGGTAGCGGAACAGGATCCTCTTTCGGTGGCGCAACTTCACCACTTCTTAAGATCTTACGTGTGTTTTTACACTCTTCATTGGTGCAACCCATGTATTTACCAAAACGCCCCATTTTCAGGTGCATTTCAGAGCCACATTTGTCACATTCAATGACAGGGCCGTCGTAGCCTTTAATACGGAATTCGCCTTCTTCGATTTCATAACCTTCACATGCAGGGTTATTACCACATACATGTAATTTACGTTGGTTATCAATCAAGTAGCTATCCATCGCTGTGCCACATTTCGGACAACGACGTTTCGCTCTCAGCGCGTTAGTTTCCGCATCATCCCCTTCTAGTACGTTAAGTACCTCATCTTCAGGGATCAGGTTGATGGTTTTCTTACAGCGTTCTTTCGGTGGTAATGCATAACCGCTACAACCCAAGAATACCCCTGTGGATGCCGTACGGATACCCATATGACGCTCACAATCAGGACAGGTTATTGATGTAATAACCATCGGATTGGTACGCATCCCACCTTCTTCTGGGTCTTTTTCCGCAACATCAAGTTGGGTACTAAAATCAGAGAAGAATTCATCAAGAACCGCTTTCCACTCGGCATCATGGTTTGCAACATGGTCGAGTTGGTTTTCCATTCGTGCAGTAAAATCGTAGTTCATTAAATCGTTAAAGTTTTCTTCTAAACGATCCGTGACGATTTCACCCATTTTTTCTGCATAGAAACGGCGATTTTCAACTTTGACATATCCTCTATCTTGGATAGTCGAAATAATGGCTGCATAAGTTGAAGGACGGCCAATTCCACGTTTTTCGAGCTCTTTAACCAGTGATGCTTCACTAAAACGCGCTGGCGGCTTAGTAAAGTGCTGACTTGGTAATAATTCGATTAATGATAATTCCGTGCCTACTTGAATAGGTGGCAAGGTTTTATCTTCATCATTTTTGCGCAGCGCAGGCATCACTTTCGTCCAACCATCGAAACGCAACGTGCGCCCTTTGGCTTTCAGTTCAAAGTCTCCCGCTTTCACGGTTAAGGTCGTAGAGTCATATTTCGCAGGCGTCATTTGACACGCAACAAACTGGTTCCAAATTAATTGGTACAACCGTTTTGCGTCATTTTCCATATCTTTTAGTGAATCAGGTAAGACATCTACACTAGAAGGACGGATGGCCTCATGAGCCTCTTGAGAATTATCTTTGCTGCTATATACATTGACATCTTTCGGCAGATATTTCGCCCCAAAATTATCATTAATATAGCCGCGAACCATATCTAACGCATCTTGGCTCAAGTTTGTTGAGTCAGTACGCATATATGTGATGTAACCCGCTTCATATAGACGCTGAGCCATCATCATAGTTTTCTTCACTCCAAAACCTAAGCGTGTACTTGCCGCTTGTTGCAGTGTTGAAGTGATATAAGGTGCGCTTGGTTTACTTGATGTTGGTCGGTCTTCGCGGTCAATGACCTCAAAGCGCGCTTTTTCAAGTAGCTTTACCGCCGCAGTCGTTTGCGCCTTATTAACAGGCTTGAACGATTTACCGGCTTGTGACGTGACTTCCATGCGCAAATTCGCAATGTCTTTATCTGCTAAATCTGCATGTAATTCCCAATATTCTTCAGGAACAAATGCTTTAATTTCGCGTTCGCGCTCAACAATCAGTTTTACTGCAACCGATTGAACACGTCCCGCAGATAAACCACGTGCCACTTTTTTCCACAATAATGGGGATACCATGTACCCCACAACGCGGTCCATAAAGCGACGAGCTTGCTGGGCGTTAACCCGATCAATATTTAGCTCACCAGGGCTATCAAATGCTTGGGTGATGGCATTTTTCGTGATTTCGTTAAAAACAACACGACTAAAACGTGAATCATCACCGCCAATCACTTCACGCAAATGCCATGCGATCGCTTCTCCCTCGCGGTCCAAGTCCGTTGCGAGGTAGATATGATCGGCATCAGCCGCCAGAGATTTCAGCTCAGAAACCACCTTTTCCTTACCCGGTAGAATTTGATAATTCGCCTTCCAACCATGATAAGGGTCTATACCCATGCGATTCACTAATGCATCACGTGGATCTTTTTTAACTTTCTTTGCTTTCTCGGTAGATGAGCCTGTACTCTTTTGTGAGCCGGTTTGTGAACCAGAGCCGCTTTTCGGCAGATCACGAATATGGCCGACGCTGCTTTTCACAACGTAGCCACTGCCAAGATACTTGTTAATTGTCTTGGCTTTTGCCGGGGACTCCACGATAACAAGAGCTTTACCCATATTTACCTTTACCTGAATATCAACTATGGCGCACTTTTACATAAAAATGCACAAAATGAGAATCTGTTTTTTATATTGCGATACAATCACAATATATCAATATATTTTCAATCAATTATTTGTGTTGAAACAAAACTTATAATCTCAGTCACGTTATTCTACAAGCCATAAAAGTCTTCTAGCTGACTGATTTTAACCATATAAAGGCATTAAGCCATAATTGAAAACCACACACTCTACCTGATAAAATGCTAGAAGCAACCAATTATTTTTTCAAGGGAGCCCTATTATGCAAGACAATCTTCAGTACATTACAAAAACAGAGTTACTTGAAAAAGCTAACGATATCATAAAGAAGCATGACGAGTATATTCACGGGATGTTTGTAGACACCGTAGAACAGCATCGTGGCACACTGGTTTTTAAAGGGGAATTTTTTCTCGATGAAAATGGTATCCCAACATTAAAAAGTACCGCTGCTTTTAATATGTACAAACATCTTGCGCATGTTCTTTCTGAACAATACCAATTACGTGAAAATGACTAATTAACATTCAATAATTGATAAAAAATTACCGGCATTCGTGCCGGTAATTAATAGTAGAATTAAAACAGAATATTTGCGAGGCGACTATTCATTTATAACATCGGTTTTTGACCACGCTGCCACCAGCGCAATAAAAGGTTATCGACGCTGTTTGCTGCACTGCCCATCACTTTGTCCATCATTTTTTTACTTAGGACATAACGAACACCGACAATCTCTTTTGCGTCAATGGCGTCAATAATAATATCATCACTTACGCCAATGCTATCCACTAGCCCTTTTTCGAGTGCCTGTGAACCGTACCAGTATTCACCCGTTGCAACCTTATCAATATCTAACGAAGGCCGATTTTGATGAACAAACTGTTTGAAAAGGTCATGCGTTGAATTTAAATCTTCCACAAACTTTTTACGACCTTGCTCAGTATTTTCACCTAACAAAGTCAGTGTTCTTTTATATTCACCGGCAGTATGAAGTTCAACATCCACATCGTGTTTCTTTAATAGTCGATGAATATTGGGAATTTGTGCCACAACACCAATAGAGCCAATAATCGAAAATGGTGCTGCGATGATTTTATCCGCAATACAGGCCATCATATAACCGCCGCTTGCCGCCACTTTATCCACCGCAACTGTGAGTGGAATGTTCTTTTCTTTTAAACGGCGTAACTGTGATGCCGCCAGCCCATAACCATGAACCATACCACCAGGGCTTTCCAAACGAAGTAAAACTTCATCTTGTGCGTCAGCAACTGCAAGAACTGCACTGATTTCTTCTCTTAAAGATGCTACTTCACGTGCATCCATACTGCCTTTAAAGTCTAAGACATATAAACAAGGCTTTTTAACAGAGGTTTGCCCAAGTTTCGCCCCAGTTTTCTCACTTTTTGATTTTGCTTTTTGCTGTTTTTTGAATGCCTTGAGCCAAGCTTTATGCTCAGATTCATTCATTTTCACTTGTTGCATTTGGCGTTGACGTTCACGATAATTTTCACCTAAATCAGTGAGTTTTAGCGAGCCTTTAGCGCCTTGGCGACGCATACCTACACCAAAGACAAAAATTGCCAGCAAAACAATCGCCACCACAATAGTGACGACTTTTGCTAAAAATAATCCATACAAAGAGAAATACTCCACAACATGATCCTTCTGATATTTATCTTCAACGCAAAAATAATCTCACGATTATGGCTAAACAACCAGAAAAAAACGTATTTGACGCCATAAACTACGTAGATATCTATGTTAGATTAGCCAAAAACTCGAATCAGTGCGATGATACTGTTACATTTAATTCACAACCATAGGAAAGAATATGCTTCAATATCAGCCTAGACAAGACCTATTGAAAGGCAAAACGATACTCGTCACTGGCGCAGGCGATGGCATTGGTCGTGAAGCCGCCCTAACCTATGCCCGATTCGGTGCAGCATTGATCCTTGTCGGCAGAACACAGCATAAATTAGACGCTGTTAGCCACGAAATCACCGCAATTTCAGGCAAAAAATCGCCATGCTATGTTTTGGATTTATTAACCACAACTGAGGAAGATTGCCTTGCATTAGCCACGCAAATATCTAAGAACGTTCCATATCTGGATGGCGTCTTACATAATGCGGGTATTCTTGGGGTCATTGCCCCCATTGCAGAACAACCGACCCAGCTTTGGCACGATGTCATGCAAATTAACGTGAATGCGACTTTTATGCTCACGCAATCCCTACTCCCCTTACTATTGAAAGCGCCAAATGCGTCATTAGTTTTCACCAGCTCCAGTGTTGGAAAACAAGGTCGCACTGGTTGGGGAGCTTACGCCGTGTCTAAATTCGCAACAGAAGGCCTAATGCAAGTGCTCGCTGAAGAGTATAAAACTAGCCATTTGCGCGTAAACTGCATTAATCCAGGGGGAACTCGAACCAGCATGCGTGCAAGTGCATTCCCTGAAGAAGACCCACAAAAACTCAAAACTCCTGCGGATATTATGCCGATTTACGTTTACTTAATGGGCGATGATAGCATTCGAAAAACGGGGAGCAGTTATGATGCACAACCGGGTCGTAAACCGGGCGCAGCGGAGTAATCGACTATGTCACAAAGCCGACATGAAGAACGCCAACAACGCTTAAAAGAAAAAGTGGATGCGCGTATAGAAGCTGCTCAAATTGAACGCGGGATTATCATTGTCTTCACTGGCAATGGTAAAGGTAAAACCACTGCGGCATTTGGTACCGTCTGTCGAGCCATCGGTCATGGTAAGAAAGCCGCTGTTGTGCAATTTATTAAAGGGGGCTGGGATAACGGTGAGCGGGAACTCTTAGAACCACTCGGCGCACCTTTTTTTGTGATGTCCACGGGTTTTACGTGGGAAACACAAAATAAAGAAACCGACACCCTTGCCTGTCTTGAAACATGGCATCATGCCAAGCGACTGTTAAGTGATCCTCAGTATGATTTGGTTGTGTTAGATGAGCTGACCTATATGCTTAGTTACCACTACCTTGGATTAGATGAAGTACTGCAAGCATTACAGAGCCGCCCAGCCAATCAGTCTGTTATTATTACAGGTAGAGGGTGTCACCGTGATTTGATTGATTTAGCGGATACGGTCACTGAAATGCGCCCTATTAAACATGCTTTTGATATTGGAATTAAAGCGCAAAAAGGCATTGATTGGTAAATTAGAGAAATATAACTTAGCAATAGCAAATTTAAATCATGCTATTGCTAAGTTTTTATAATCTGAAAATTAACGCAGGGTCACATTATTAAAATCCAATATTTTCCGTTTATTTCAATTTCAGTGTTAAATTATTTCGGTAATTTTTATAATGCATATTTAAATCATAATAAAACCTAATGATTAATTCCCGATATTTTCTTTTTAATATTTATAACTACGTGTTCACCCTTGAGTAAACACACTAATTAATTCATTTTCAAAACAACCCTAACCCGTTGTTTTTATACTGCATTTTATTTTTAATATACATTTACTCTAAATTTATCCTCAAGTGGCCATTCTTTGATAGTCGATAATGTTTTAACCCACGTTAACATTATTAATTTTATTTAAATTTATATTTCAGCATAATTAAACTGCAATAATGGATTGTTCGTTATTTTAGATATTGTCTATTTTAATTTAAGGGATATATATGCAAAACGTTTCAATGACTAATTTTAATGTTCCTACATTGAAATTCAAACCTTTATTTCTGTGTGTATCAATGATTGTCGGTTCAACAACGATTGCACAAGCAGCAATCACACCAACAAACGGCGCGGGTGTTATGGTTCAAGGGAATGGCCCAACCGTTGTTTACATCAATAAACCATCTGAAGGTGGGGTATCTCACAATATTTATAGTCAATTTGATGTCGACCAAAAAGGGGTTATTTTAAATAACAGCGCAGGTATGTCTAATACGACGCTAGGCGGTAAAATTGGCGGAAATGGTAATGTTGCTGGTAATCGTGCCAAAGTGATCCTAAATGAAGTTAACTCCAATACAGCGACCACATTAAATGGCATGATTGAAGTTGCAGGCGGTAAAGCGCAGGTCATCGTCGCGAACGCGTCCGGTATTACCTGTAATAATTGCGGATTTATCAATACCAGCCGCAATACATTAACCACTGGGAAAGTTTCCATCGGTGGTAATGGCTTAGTCAATGACTACAGTGTACAACAAGGAAAAATTACCATTAATGGTAATTTCAATTCAAATTCTCCTACTGACCTAATTGCACGTTCAGTCGCTATCAACGGTGCAGTTTCAGCCCAGCGTTTAAACGTGGTTGCAGGGAATAACCGAGTCAACGCAGCAGGTGAAGTCGTCGGAACAACAACGGCTGTCGGAACTAAACCAAGTGTTGGTATTGATGTTTCTGCTTTAGGCGGAATGTATGCAAATAAAATTTCGTTAGTTGCGACCGAAACAGGTGTCGGCGTTTCAAACTCGGGTGATATCGTTTCCCAGAATGGTGCTATTACTCTGGATACTGCAGGTACTGTTAATAATATTAACGGTAATATTAACTCTGCAAATACCCTCGATATCAATGCTGCGGGTCTGACAAACAGCGGCACGATAGCTGGCACGAAAAACGTCAATATTAAGGCTGCTGGCACTGGTTCCGTTAATAACGACCGTGGCCGCATTAGCTCCCTCAATAATGATGTTAATATTACTACCTTAGGTACATTAGCGAATAATAACGGTACCATTGAAGCACTGCAAAATGTGACTACATTGTCTGATTCTTTCATTAATGATAATGGTGCAGTAAGAGCGGCGAAAGGAAACATTAAGGTTCATGCAACCAATGTTATTTATAACCGTGATTATTTAGCTAATCAAAATGATCCAAATAAAGGGTTTATCGCTGGGCAAGATGTCAATATTGATGCAGTGCGTATTGTGAATGAAAACTCCAATATCACCGCAGGCAGAGATGTCACTTTAAATGTTCAAAACTCGATTGAAAATATGGCAAACAGTAAGATTGTTGCCAAACGTCGTGCTGAAATCAACACGATGTATTTAACGCAATCTAATTCTGAGCTGAATGCCATCAATGGCCGTATGGATCTCGATGCTTCCGTGGCATTAACTAATGATTCACTCTCTAAAATTCATAGTGGTAAACTGCTGAATATCAATGCAAATCAATTGACTAACGCAGGTTCAATTATTTCTGACAACGGTAAGTCTGAAATCAAAGCGAACATGATGAATAACCTGTCTGGTTATATCAAAGGCAAAAATTTAGCAATCACTGCACATTCAATTGAAAATCAATCTGGCCTTATCCACGCTGAAAATAATTTGGATATTCAAACAAGTCATTTAGGCAACAGTTACAGTTCTGGATTTAAACAAGTGAATGCAAAATTTGGTTTAACAGACCAAAACGGCGGTTTACAAACCAATGATGGCACCATCAAAATTAAAGGTGATAGCCTTTATGGCATCTATGGTTCTATTGCTGCAAACGTAAATAACAACGATGCTGCGCGTAATGATGTGGATATTAAATTAAAAGCATCCTTGAACAATAATTACGGCGAAATCACCAGTGCTAATAACCAGAAAGTTGATGTGGGTTCACTCGAAAACTATTCAGGTAAAATGGCTGCGGGTAAAAATATGACTATTGAGTCAAAGAATCGTGTGAATAACCAGTATGGAACTATTAGTTCTAACGGTACAACTAAAGTCACGAGCCCTATTGTGACAAGTGGAACAACAGGAACTATCACAGGTAACCGCGTTGTTATTGATGCAATTGTGAATAACTAATACTTATTTTAATGCAGTAAAAAAGGCGACTCTTAAGTCGCCTTTTTCATATTCAAAATTTAATTAAAATTCTGAATTAATCACGACTTCTTCACCAAAACGCCCTGCTTTTGGCAGCGGTTGGTAAGATGAATTTGCCGCACGTAAAATACGAACACCGCGAATACCTAACTCATGAGCCGCTGCGATATCCGCATCTGCATCACCATAATAGATAGTCAGTTTGTGATCACGCATCCAGCTTACTTTATTATTTTGACCCGGCTCATCGCCAGCAAAAATAACCGGTTGCATTTTATCCGCGGGGATAGCTAAGCCCTCTTGAACATACTTAGTGACAGTTTCAGTTTTTGTCTTCGTACGCCCTGTAATGAAATAAACGGTATCACCGCGGTCTAAGTGCATTTTGACTAAATCAATACCCACTTGTTTTGGCATACTGAATTTGTCCCACTCATTGTTCATTTTCTCCCAAAACTGCTGATTTTTCAAATAACTAAAATCATTTGGGGAAAACTCAAGTTTACCACGGTAGAAGCCTGGGCTAGAGAATAACACTGTATCGTCGATATCAAAACCTACGGCCATTGGCGCTTTGCCTTCTAGGCTTTGCTTGATTTGTTCAATAGAAACCCAATGAATAGGTTGCTGTTGTGCTAATTCAACAACGGTAACGCCCGGGCTGACGGTTTCTGGCATTGGAATTTTAGCTTGAGATGTTGCCGTAAACGTTAAAGCTAATGCAACCGCACTCAGCGTCAGTGTTATTTTTTTCATCTTTTATCCTTATCGAGTTTATCCACGTATAAACCATTCTTTATTCATTTGGATAAACCACATTTATTCGTGTAAGTAATAGACGTTGCTGCTTATAGTGTTCTGGAGTTTATAAGTACGTTTTGCAGCAATTATGTGAGTTAAATCTCACATAGGGCTTGATGTTAAGTTTTTTTGTTACATTAAAATGAGATAGACATCTCATTTTAATTATCTATTACAGATAGGTATTGTGATTCTGTGAACTGAGCCAGCAATTTACGCTTAAATACACAAGCTAACTTATTATTTTTAAGGATAAAAAAAGCGATGGTGTTATGCCATCGCTTCTTAATAAGAGCAGCGCAATAAATTAGATGCGTGTACGACGCTTAGCAGTCGGCCCTGAAGATTGGCGCTTAGATGCAGGTCGTGAAGCCACTTGAGTGTGACGTTTCACAGCACGGCGAATTTGATTCGCTTTAATTCTACGTTGATCGCGCTCAACGGCAACTTTGCTTTCAGTTTCAACTGGCAACTCAACTAATTCACGCAGGTAGTTCGTTTGTTCCAGACCTAACTCAGTCCAGCCGCCACGCGGTAAGCCTTTTGGTAAATCGATATCACCATAACGCACACGGATCAAACGGCTAACTTGCACACCTACGGATTCCCATAAACGACGAACTTCACGGTTACGTCCCTCTGTTAAGGTGACGTTATACCACTGATTCATCCCTTCACCACCTCGATATGAGACGGTTTTAAAAGAGGCGGGACCATCTTCAAGTTGAACACCTTGGGTCAACTGGCGGATTTTTGCATCGTTAATTTCACCAAAAACACGCACTGCGTATTCACGTTCGACTTCACGACTTGGATGCATTAAGCGATTAGCTAACTCACCGTCAGTGGTAAATAACAGCAATCCACTGGTATTCACATCAAGACGACCAACAGCAATCCATCTTGCCCCTGTCAGTTTTGGCAAACGTGTAAAGACCGTTGGGCGACCTTCAGGGTCGTGACGTGTACACAACTCACCTTCAGGTTTGTAATACGCCATCACACGGCAAATTTCTTTTTCAGCTTCTTTGATTGCCAATAAACGGCCATCTAAACGAATTTTAGTTGATGCTTTGACTTCGACACGGTCGCCCAAAGTGGCGATTTTTCCGTCTACGCTGATCCGACCTGCTTGCAGGAAGGTTTCGATTTCACGACGTGAACCATGCCCAGAACGAGCAAGGATTTTTTGTAATTTCTCTGTATTTTGCGGTTTAGCGCTCATGTAACCCTCTACTGTCGCCTTCACAGGCGTCAAATAACTTTTTGCCTAGTACAAAAACGAGCGCAAAAAGTCATGAATTTGAAAACCCGCGCATTATACACAGGTTTCCCCTGAACCCCTACCATTTATCACGTTATCGCACTTTCGATGCCTAAACGGCCTGTTTTATTCAAATGGCGACGGATCACCAGTGCCAACACGTGCCACAACCGGAGTATCATCAGTGAAATCAATGACTGTGGTTGGTTTCTGGCCGATATAACCACCGTGGATCACTAAGTCCACTTGTTTGTCTAATAAATCACGAATTTCTTCTGGATCAGATTGAGTAAAATCATCACCTGGCATAATCAAACTCGTTGACATCAGTGGCTCACCAACGGCTTCCAATAAGTCACGCGCAATTGGGTTTGATGGAACACGCAAACCAATTGTTTTACGTTTTTCATTCATCAAACGGCGAGGTACTTCTTTGGTGGCTTTTAAGATAAACGTGTAATTACCTGGGGTATTATTCTTAATTAAACGAAATACCGTATTATCCACGTGTGCATAGTTAGAAAGCTCAGAAAGATCACGGCACATTAACGTAAAATTGTGGTTAGCATCTAACTGGCGGATACGGCAAATTCTCTGCAATGCGTCTTTTTCTTCTAAACGACAACCAATGGCATAACCTGAATCTGTAGGATAAACCACCACGCCGCCTTTATTTAGGATCTCAACACTTTGGCTGATTAACCGAGCTTGCGGGTTATCCGGATGGACATAAAAAAACTGGCTCATATATACCTCAACAATTTGGTATCGACAGCATCACCCGGCAAAACACCTAAAAATGGCACTATCTCTTTGTTCAATGGAGTGGATAGTTTTAAGCTAATCACTCTCTGTCTCTTATTATTTTACACCGACCTACCAATACATCAACGAATTAGCTGTTTTTTACCTCATTCCACAGCGTCCAAACTGCTTGGTCGTCATTTGGTAACCAAAGATTTCGACCCAATTCAATCCAAGAACAAGGACGATGGAAGTCAGAGCCCACAGAGGTTCGTAAATCGGCGTTTTTTGCTAGCTCGGCTAAATACTGTTTTTCATTAGCAGGTTGTTGGCAATGGGAAATCTCCATTGCATCGCCACCATGCTCTTTGAAATACGCAATGACCCGTTTTAACCACTTGTTTGAAAGTTGGTATTTAGACGGGTGAGCTAAAACGGCCACACCACCTGCGGCATGGATAGCCTCAATGGCAGCTTCAATGCTACACCATGTTGCAGGCACATAACCGGTTTTGCCTTTAGACAAATAGCGTTTAAATACATTGTTGATGGTTTTTTCTTTGCCAATTTTCACGATATATTGCGCAAAATGCGCACGTGTCACCTGCCCACCACCCGATATGTTTTTTGCATTATCCCACGCGTCTTCAATACCCGCTTTTTGTAAGCGCCGCCCCATCTCAATACCGCGTTCTTCGCGCCGAGCCGATTGCTCAGCAAGGAGCGCTCGCATTGCAGGGTGTTCTGGGGAAAAATTTAAACCAACAATATGGATTTCAATGTTTTCCCATAATGTTGAAATTTCCACCCCATTAACTAACTCAATCGGCTTTTCGTTATCGCGTAAATATTGTCTCGCTTGCAGCAAACCCTCACACGTATCATGGTCAGTGATCGCTAAAACATTGATGCCTTTTTCAATCGCTCGCTCGATTAACGCCTCTGGCATTAAATCCCCATCAGAAGCTGTCGTATGGCTATGTAAGTCGTAGCGTGTGAGTAACGGTGTCGACGCTGGTTGCAAGGTAATATCGTCTCCAATTTCCATAAATAGCTATTTTTTCCTAAAGAATTAACAAAGTACTTGACACTTTCAAGGCGATCCAGTTTACTAGTACGCAAGATGGCTTGCAGCCAAAATTATTCAGTTTATCCAGTGAGGCACATTATGGCTTTAATTAACTTAACAAATCGTTGGTGGCGTGACTTCCCAAATTGGGCGGAAGCCGCACACGCATAGTTAAACCATGCCTCAGTGCCAAACCCGCCCTTCATACGGCGGGTTTTTTAATGTCTAAAATTAGCTTAAGGCAACAAAATGAACAAACAAAACACCACATTAGCACATTTTACGTATCTGGATAGCCCAATTAACTATCAGCCAGATCCTACGCTGCTATTTAATCACTTATGTGATTCCGTTCCATCAACCATGTTGCTGGAGTCTGCTGAAATCAATAATAAAGCTAACTTACAAAGTTTATTGATTGTTAATAGTGCGCTGCGTATTCGCGCTTTTGGCCAACGCGTCGAAGTTGAAGCATTAACCTTAAATGGCCAAGCCTTGCTACCTTTGCTGTTAGAACAGCTTTCTGGGTTGATATCCACCCACACTATTGAAACCCCGTTATTGACTGTCACCTTTGAACAGCCTAACGCCGCTTTAGATGAAGATAGCCGCTTAAAAGCAGCATCATGCTTAGACGTGTTACGTGCATTGCCGGCCCTAGCGCAAACCTACTCCACTAAACCAGAAACGGTATTTGTGGGCGGATTATTTGCTTATGACCTTGTAGCAAACTTTGAATCTATCCCTGATGTTAAGGCAGTCAATCAGTGCCCTGATTACTGTTTCTTTGTGGCAGAACACTATTTAGTGATCGACCATCAAAACCAAGCGGCGCGTATAAAAAGCTGCATTTTCAGCCAAGATGAACAAACGCTGGACTCTGTTAAATATCGTCACAATGAAATTATTGCGTCTTGCCGCCCATTTTTACCTGCACTGCCTTTGCAAAGTGAGCCTAACTTCCAAGTTACTTTGAGTAAAAATGACCAAGAATATTGCGCTATTGTCACCTCCTTAAAAGAAGCGATTTATTGTGGGGATATCTTCCAAGTGGTGCCATCGCGTAAATTCACTATGCCATGTTCGCATCCACTGATTGCGTATCAAAAACTAAAGGCGCAAAACCCAAGTCCTTATATGTTTTATATGCAAGATCAGGATTTCACGCTGTTTGGTGCATCACCAGAAAGCGCGTTGAAATATGCCACCAGCGACCGAAAAGTAGAAATTTACCCTATCGCCGGTACTCGCCCTCGCGGTCGTAACACTCAAGGGGATATCGACCTTGATTTAGACAGCCGAATTGAACTGTCAATGCGTACCGATGCAAAAGAACTCGCTGAGCACATCATGCTGGTTGACCTTGCACGTAATGACCTCGCGCGCATCTGTGAGGCTGGTAGCCGCTATGTCGCAGACTTAACCAAAGTCGATCGTTATTCCTTTGTGATGCACTTAGTTTCCCATGTCGTCGGGACGCTGCGCCACGATTTGGACGTTTTTCATGCTTATCAAGCCTGTATGAATATGGGCACATTAACGGGAGCACCAAAAGTGAAAGCCATGCAATTAATTGCGCAATATGAACAACAGCGTCGTGGCTCCTATGGTGGTGCGGTGGGTTATTTCAATGGCAGAGGCGATTTCGATACCTGTATCGTCATCCGTTCAGCGTATGTCGAAAACGGCATTGCAACCGTGCAGGCAGGCGGTGGTGTCGTTCTGGATTCATCACCTCAAGCAGAAGCTGATGAAACGCGTAATAAAGCACGCGCAGTGATCCGTGCAATTGCCCAAGCTCACCAAGTGAAGGAGTTATTCTAATGGCGAATATCTTACTGCTCGATAATGTGGATTCTTTCACTTACAACTTGGTCGATCAATTACGCGCAAGTGGCCACCAAGTGGTTATTTACCGTAATACCGTGAGCTCAGAGCATATTTTATCCGTTTTAAACCAAATGAGCTCGCCGATTTTAGTATTATCGCCAGGCCCGGGGAAACCGAGCGAAGCAGGCTCTATGCCTGACGTTTTAAAACAGGTTATTGGCAAAATTCCTGTGATTGGGATTTGCTTAGGTCACCAAGCCATCGTTGAAGCGTACGGCGGCGTTGTTTCTTCCGCAGGTGAGATTTTACATGGTAAGGCGTCCCTTGCCACCCACGATGGGCAAGCGATGTTTGCTGATCTCGAAAATCCTATTTCCGTGGCACGTTACCACTCTTTAGTGGGTAGTCAAATTCCTGAAACACTGACAATCAGTGCGCAATCCAACGGAATGGTCATGGCCGTGCGAAATGAGCAAGACAGAGTATGTGGGTTCCAATTTCACCCTGAATCTATTTTAACAACGCTAGGTAAACAGTTGTTAGAAAATACCGTGGCGTGGGCTCTTTCTACACCCAATGCAAGCACCACTACTCATTCGCACTAACGGGATATAGAGAGCCAATTATGCAAAACATTTATGATAAATTATTCAAAGCGCAGCCACTTACACAACAAGAAAGTCAGTATTTATTTAATGCCATTATTCAAGGTGAATTGACTGAGCCACAACTGGCCGCTGTGCTTATCAGCATGAAAATGCGCGGTGAACAACCGCAAGAAATTGCAGGTGCTGCCCTTGCCTGCCTAGAAAATGCTCAGCCATTCCCGCGCCCTGACTATCAGTTCAGTGACATCGTAGGAACCGGTGGTGATGGCGCAAACAGTATTAATATCTCAACCGCTAGCGCATTTGTTGCCGCTGAGGCCGGAATAAAAGTCGCTAAGCATGGTAACCGCAGTGTATCCAGTCGCTCTGGGTCATCGGACTTATTAGCCGCCTTTGGTATTGCCCTTGATTTAAGTGCCCAAAGTGCCCGTGATACCTTAGACGATTTAGGGGTATGTTTCTTATTCGCACCGCAATACCACAGTGGTTTTCGCCATGCAGCACCTGTTCGCTCACAACTGAAAACACGGACATTATTTAACGTCCTTGGGCCATTAATCAACCCAGCTCGCCCACCTATCGCGTTAATTGGTGTTTATCAAGAATCACTCGTCAAACCGGTGGCAGAAACCTTAGATATGCTTGGTTTTACCCGTGCAGCTGTGGTACACAGTGGAGGGATGGATGAAGTTTCGCTTCATGCCACAACCCAAGTTGCTGAATTAAAAGACGGCGTACTGCATCATTACCAATTAACTGCGGATAATTTTGGCTTAGCACCGTATCAATTACGTGATTTAGAAGGCGGTACACCAGAAGAAAACCGTGTTCTATTAACCCAGTTGTTACAAGGGCATGGTAAAGCCGCTCATGAAGCTGCCGTCGCAGCTAATGTGGCGATGTTAATGCGAATTAACGGCCATGAAGATTTAAAACAAAATAGCGAACATGCTCTCGCGATTATTCGCAGCGGCAAATCATTCGACCGAGTCACCGCGCTCGCTGCAAGGAACCAATAAAATGAAAGCGACAGTATTACAAAAAATTGTTGATGATAAAGCTATTTACCTTGTTGAACGCAAAGCGAAACAACCCTTAGAGAGTTTTTTTTCCACTTTACAGCCAAGCCAACGTAGCTTTTATGAGGCTTTGAGCGCTAAACGCCCTGTTTTTATTTTGGAATGTAAAAAGGCGTCTCCATCAAAAGGATTAATTCGTGAAGATTTCGACCCTGAAGTCATTGCTAAAACCTATGCGCCTTACGCGTCTGCGATTTCCGTTCTCACTGACGAAAAATATTTTCAGGGGAATATGGAATACCTGACCATTGTCAGTAATACAGTTAAACAGCCTGTTTTATGCAAAGATTTTATTATCGACCCATACCAAATTTACCTTGCTCGCCATTATCAAGCTGATGCTATCTTATTGATGTTATCAGTATTAAATGATGAAGAATATGTGGCTTTAGCGGATGTTGCCCATCAACTCAATATGGGTGTTTTAACCGAAGTGAGTAACGAAGAAGAACTTGAGCGTGCTATTAAATTAAAGTCTAAAGTCGTAGGAATTAATAACCGAGACTTACGCGATTTATCTATTGATTTAAATCGAACTCGTGAATTAGCACCACGTTTAGCACCAGAAACGATTGTGATCAGTGAGTCTGGCATTCATTTACATCAGCATATTCAATCCCTTAGCCAATATGCTAACGGCTTTTTGATTGGTAGCGCGTTGATGGAGCAAGATGACCTCGCAAAAGCATTGCAAAAATTGCTGGTCGGTGAGCATAAAGTGTGTGGTTTGACTCGCGAACAAGATGCAAAAACGGCTTTCGACGCTGGCGCTTGTTTTGGAGGGTTAATCTTTGCTGAATCCTCCCCTCGCAAAGTGACACTGTCACAAGCTGAGCGTATCGTACATTCTGCGCCTTTAAAATATGTTGGTGTATTCCGTAACCAATCCGTCGATTTTGTCGCCCATATCGCGGAAAAATTAGCGCTTTTTGCCGTGCAATTACACGGTAATGAAGACCTGCAATATATTCAGGAAATTCGCGCCAATCTACCAAGTTATTGTGAAGTATGGAAAGCATTGGATATGTCGCAAACTAACCCCGCTGAATACGAGGTTCCAGATATCGATGTACTTTTACTCGATAACGGCCAAGGTGGGACAGGGAAAAGCTTCGATTGGTCCGCTATTCCAACAACCACAAAACAGAAGTTAATGATAGCGGGTGGATTAAATCCACAAAACTGCCTTCAAGCCGCTAAATTGCTGTGCAATGGCCTCGATTTTAACTCTGGTGTCGAAATTGAACCTGGCATTAAGAGTGAGCAAAAAATTAAGTTAGTGTTATCAACGTTACTGGCTGAATCGACAGTCCAATAAAGCGAAATGATAAGACTAAACCAATATATTACGTTTTAACTGATGAGATGGATAACAAATAATGAGCAAATTAGATCCGTATTTCGGTGAGTTTGGTGGGCAATATGTGCCAGAGATTTTAATCCCTGCACTCAATCAATTAGAAGATGCCTTTATTGCCGCACAAGACGACGCAGAATTTATCAAAGAATTTCATGACCTCCTTAAAAACTATGCAGGTCGCCCAACAGCGTTAACGCTGTGCAAAAACCTCACAGCAGGCACCAAAACAAAGTTGTATTTAAAGCGTGAAGACCTTCTTCATGGTGGCGCACACAAAACCAATCAAGTATTGGGCCAAGCGTTACTGGCTAAACGCATGGGTAAAACAGAGATTATTGCTGAAACGGGTGCGGGACAGCATGGTGTTGCCACAGCGTTAGCTTGCGCATTGCTTAATATGAAATGTCGTATTTATATGGGAGCCAAAGACGTTGAGCGCCAGTCTCCCAATGTGTTTAGAATGAAATTAATGGGCGCAGAGGTTATCCCTGTCCACAGTGGCTCTGCCACCCTTAAAGATGCTTGTAACGAAGCACTGAGAGACTGGTCTGGTAGCTATGATAAAGCACATTATTTACTGGGTACTGCGGCAGGCCCTCACCCTTATCCAACCATCGTGCGCGAATTTCAGCGCATGATTGGTGACGAAGCGAAACAACAAATTCTTGAAAAAGAAGGCCGTTTACCCGATGCCGTCATTGCATGCATTGGTGGTGGCTCTAATGCAATTGGTATGTTTGCCTCTTTTATCCCTGAAGAAAATGTCAACCTCATTGGCGTTGAACCTGCGGGCTTAGGGATTGAGTCAGGGCAGCATGGCGCGCCGTTAAAACATGGTCGCGTTGGTATCTATTTTGGAATGAAGTCGCCAATGATGCAGACCAGCGAGGGACAAATAGAAGAATCGTATTCAATCTCAGCAGGTTTAGATTTCCCTTCTGTTGGGCCTCAGCACGCGCATTTAAACAGTATTGGACGCGCTGAATATGTCTCTATTACGGATGATGAAGCATTAAATGCATTTAAGCTGTTATCTCGTAAAGAAGGCATTATTCCTGCATTAGAATCCTCACACGCTTTGGCTTATGCGTTAAAAATGGCAGAGCAGGAACCCAATAAAGAGCAATTATTAATTGTCAATTTATCAGGTCGTGGTGATAAGGATATTTTTACTGTGCATGATATTTTAGCTAGCAAAGGGGAAATCTAATGGAACGTTACAACCAACTTTTTGAACGTCTAAATAACCTAAACCAAGGTGCTTTCGTTCCCTTTGTCACTTTAGGTGACCCCGATGCCGAACTCTCGCTGAAAATTGTTGATGCTTTAATTGAAGGTGGCGCTGATGCACTGGAAATTGGTATTCCATTCTCAGACCCGCTGGCGGATGGCCCAACAATTCAAAATGCCAACTTACGCGCATTTAAAAGCGAAATTACACCGACAATATGCTTTGAATTACTCAGTCGTATTCGCGCAAAACACCCAACCATGCCAATTGGTTTATTAGTGTATGCAAACCTTGTATTTACAAATGGCATTGAAAACTTTTATATTCGCTGCCAGAAAGCAGGCGTTGATTCTGTTTTAGTTGCAGATGTTCCGATGAACGAATCCAAACCCTTTCGTGAAGCCGCCCTCGCCCATGATATTGCGCCTATTTTCATTTGCCCACCTAATGGTGACGATGATTTATTGCAACAAATCAGCGAGCATAGTCGTGGTTATACTTATTTATTATCAAGAGCTGGCGTGACGGGCACTGAACAACGCGCTCAAATGCCATTAACCCACTTGGTCGATAAACTGAAGCAATATCAGGCAGCTCCTGCACTCCAAGGTTTTGGTATTTCTGAACCCGCGCAAGTCACTGAAGCGATTAAAAGTGGTGCTGCGGGGGCTATTTCAGGTTCTGCTGTAGTTAAAATTATTGAAAACAATCTTAATCAGCCAGATGTCATGCTAAAAGCCTTGACTGAATTTGTCAGAAAAATGAAAAACGCAACACAGAAATAATATATTTAAAGATTAAGCCACCCTACTTTATTGGGTGGTTTTTTCTTTAATAAAAAAATACACCATATTCGGATTAGTCATTTCATTTCGTATCTGTATTTTTTGGTTTATTACAGTGTTTTTTATTATTAGTTTTCAAAAATATCAGAATTATCAATATCAATAATTAAATCAAGTACCTTTCCTTAGTATACATAAATAACTCTAAATGATTGGCTTATTAGTTAATATTATATTTACGTGTTATCACCCGAGTAATAACCCCTAAACTGTCCATTTCAGAGTATATTTAATATATTGATTTTTATACCATTTTAAACTTAAGCGATATAAAAAACCAATATGCAATACATGAGCTAATTTTATTCTTTTAACATCCCCCTCAATCAACTTAAGTACAATTAAATTTTATTGCAGATAATAATAACGCATAATTATTAAGCTTTAATGGAGTTTTAATTAGCTATTTTTAATTTTATCTATAGTCTATTTTAGGGAAATGTATGAAACATCTAAATCATCAATCTATCAGCCAACCAACGCTGAAGATTAAACCTCTGTTTTTAAGTGTATGTGTTATTTTAGGTTCTGTTTCTGTCGCACAAGCTGCGATCGTCAACACTAACGGTGCTGGTGTTATGAACCAAAATAACGGCCCTACAATTGTTCATATCAAAGGTGCAAGCGATAAAGGTGTTTCTCATAACATCTATAGCCAATTTGATGTTGACCAGAAAGGCGTTATTCTGAATAACAGTGCAACTAATACGAATACCACACTGGGTGGCCAGATCAATGGTAACCTCAATCTAAATAACGGTAATGGCCCTGCTAAAGTTATTCTAAATGAAGTTAACTCCACCAAAGCAAGTACCCTCAACGGTATGGTAGAAGTGGCTGGTACTAAAGCACAAGTTATCGTTGCTAACGCATCCGGTATTACGTGTAATAACTGTGGCTTTATTAATACCGAACGTGCCACTTTAACGACGGGTAAGCCTATCGTGGCAGGTGGTGATGTGGTTGGCTACAATGTTGAAAAAGGCCAAATTATCATTAATAGCCGCTTACAATCCGATTCCCCAACTGACATTATTGCGCGTTCTGCGGTGATCCGTGGCGACATCAATGCTAAAGAAATCAATATTGTTACGGGTAATAACTTTGTTGATGCAAAAGGCAATTACGTCACTAATGTTCAAGGTGTTGGTGCGACAACACGAGTTGGTATCGATGTGTCCGCATTAGGCGGCATGTATGCTGATAAAATTACGTTAGTTTCAACTGAAAGTGGTACTGGTGTATCCAACTATGGCAACATGGTTGCAGGCTCTGGTGGCATTAATATCGATTCAAAAGGCCTTGTTTATAACCAAAATGCCAAAATGAATGCAAATGGCAAAATTAATATCAAAACTAACTCAGGGTTATACAATAACTCAACAATTATGAGTAATGGCGATATTGATATTAATACCAATAATGCAATCTTAAGTAATGTTAGCGGTCAAATTAAATCTAATGGTGGTAGCGTTAATCTAACAACAGCTTCAAACATTGATAATCGCAGTGGTATTGTAGATGCACAACAAGATATCAATCTCGTATCAACTAACCTGCTTAACACTAACGGCTCAATCAAAACTAACCGTGGTGACATTGATATTCGTGCAACAGGCACCATTGAAAACTATTACAACTTACGTAATAACGTTATTAATGCAGATAACCGCGGGATCAGAGCAGGCAATAACGTTACTATTAATGCAGGTAAATTAGTAAATAGTAATTCAACAATTTCAGGCCGTGATATTGCGATTAATGCACGTACTGCAATTGTTAATGATAGTAGCAGTGAAATTGCAGCAAAACGCCGTATTGATATTGATGCAGAAACATTGCAAAACAGCAATTCGTTGATCAAAAGCACCAATGGCCAAACGAATATCACGCTATCTCATAACCTCGTAAACAATGGTTATGCGGCAATAGACAGTGGAAAAGCGTTAAATATTAAAGCCAATATCGTTACTAACCAAGGTTCTTTAGTCTCTCGTGCTGGGAAATCTAAATTTGATGTTTATAGCTTAGTCAACCAATACGGCTACATCAAAGGAACTAACTTAGATATTAAAGCAACAAATGTCACAAACAACCGTGGTTTGATTACAGCTGAAAATAATGTTGTTATCAACACAACCACTCTGGATAATAGCTACGCAAGCGGTTTTAATGGTTATGCAAGCAAGTTCGGTGTTGCAGGTAGAACAGGTGGTATTTACGCTGAAGATGGTGCAGTAACCATCAATGCAAATAGCTTAAATAACTATTCTGGTATTATCACTGCAGACATGAGCGAAAGAAGCGGTGCTAAAGGTGATATCAGTATTAAGCTGAGAAATGATTTAGATAACCGCTATGGTAAAATCCAAGGTGCAAATACCGTAAAATTAGATGTAAATAAGTTAAACAATACTTATTCAGGTTTAGTGCATGCAGGTAAAGATTTAATCATCGATGCATTTACTCGTGTTGATAATAATAATGGCCGTTTAAGTTCCAATGGAACAACTAAAATTACAAGCCCTGTAATTTACAATAGCCCATATGGACAGATTTTGGGTTCGACTATTATTTTAAACACACCTAATTATTACTAATTAGTAAAAGAGGCCTTCCGGCCTCTTCTTTCTATGATACAGTATCATTTAGGTTCAATTAATCAGTTTCTATTTATTTAAAAATAGCTCCATTTAAGATGGTTTTATGAGAAAGCGTAATAAATCATTTTACCTAAAAAATTAATTAAATAAAAACGCCCAACCACACCAGTTTGGGGTTTATTTTTCATCGACTGATATTGCTAAATTTATCTCTTAGCCTGATAAATTATGTTTACATTTTTATATTCGCGGGCTTAGATAGCGTACCAGGGCATCATGTTTCAAAATTTAGCTATCCAACTAATCGAATGAAATTTCAATTAGTTAATACACGATTTTAGGATTAATTGTTAATTTATTCATCTAGTTTAATTTTATTTGTTTCATATTTTTACTATTAACATTAAAAAAATAAATATCATAAATATAAACAATGAAGTTACCAAGTAAACCTTACAATCATAAATAACACTGCATAGTTGTTTTATTTTTCAATACTATATATACGTGCTATTACCCGAGTAATAACACGTACACATCCATTTAAGCGTAATCATAATGCCATGATTAAATTGGCATTTGAATTTATCGAGATACAAAAAACCATTATTTCCCACACGAGCATATTTTATTTCTTTAATAATTCCACCAATCAACTTAAGCACAATTAAATTTTATTAAAAATAATAATAACGCATAATCCTTACGCTTTAATGGAATTTTAATTAACTATTTTTAATTTTATCTATAGTCAATTTTAGGGATATTTATGAAACATATTAGAAATAAATCTATTTGCCATCCAACACTGAAGATTAACCCTCTATTTTTAAGTGTATGCGTTATTTTAGGTTCTGCTTCTGTCGCTCAGGCAGCGATCGTCAATACTAATGGTGCTGGCGTTATGAACCAAAATAATGGCCCTACCATCGTACATATCAAAGGTGCTACCGATAAAGGTGTTTCTCATAACATTTATAGCCAGTTTGATGTTGATAGAAAAGGCGTTATTCTGAATAACAGTACAACCAATACCAACACTACTCTGGGTGGCCAAATAAATGGTAACCTTAACCTCAGCAATGGTAATGGACCTGCCAAAGTTATTCTAAATGAAGTTAACTCCACCAAAGCAAGCACCCTCAACGGCATGGTAGAAGTGGCAGGTTCAAAAGCACAAGTTATTGTCGCTAACGCATCCGGTATTACGTGTAATAACTGTGGTTTTATCAATACGGAACGAGTCACTTTAACGACAGGTAAACCTGTTATTTCAGGTAATGAGGTTGTAGGCTACAACGTTGAAAAAGGCCAAATCATCATCAACAGCCGCTTACAATCTGATTCTCCAACCGATATTATTGCCCGTTCAGCGGTAATCCGAGGTGAACTTAATGCAAAAGAAATCAACATTGTTGCAGGAAATAACTTTGTTGATGCTCAGGGTAAATACGTTTCTAAAGTCAAAGGTGTTGGTGAAAAAACACGTGTAGGTATTGACGTATCCTCACTTGGCGGCATGTACGCAGATAAAATCACCCTAGTTTCAAACGAAAGTGGTGTTGGCGTTTCTAATTACGGAAATATCTCAGCTGGTTTTGGCGGTGTAGATATTAATTCTAGCGGTATTGTTTACAACCAAAATGCGAAGATAAGTGCAAATGGCAAAATCAATATTAATTCTGGATCAAATTTTTACAACAACTCCTTAATTAGTAGTCATGATGATATTAATATTAATACTACACATAACCAGTTATATAATTATGAAGGCCAAATCAAATCAACTGGTGGTAGTGTTAAACTAAATACAATAGAAAATATTGAAAATGGTAACGGTATCATCAGTGCTAACCAAGACATTGTGCTTACTGCTAGAAATTTAGATAACCTCGAGGGATCTATAAAAACTAATCGCGGTGATATCACGATTAATACAACTGGCCAAGTTACAAATGACTCAAATGATCGGAGAAAGAGTGTAAATAACCCAGATAATCTTGGAATTAGAGCTGGCAATAATGTCACAATCAATTCATCTGACCTTTTCAATGGTAACTCTACAATTTCAGGTCGAGATATTGCCATCAATGCTCGCAATCAAGTCGTCAATTTCTATGATGGTGAAATAGTCGCCAAACGTCGTATTGATATTGATGCCCAGACATTAAAAAATGAAAAAGCACTCATCAAGACCACAAATGGTCAGACAAATATTACCTTATCGAATGCACTGACAAACACTGTTGACTCCTCGATTAATAGTGGTAAAGCGTTAAACATTAAAGCCAACACCATTAAAAACCAAGGTACTTTAATCTCAGGTGCTGGTAAATCTAAGTTTGATGTTAATACCTTAGATAACCAATATGGTTACATTAAGGGAAATAACTTAGATATTAAAGCAAACAGTGTATCGAACAGCCGTGGCTTAATTGATGCTGATTCTAACGTGGTTATCAATACATATTTACTTGATAATAGCTATTCCAGTGGGTTCAATAGCTATGCAAGCAAACTTGGCGTTGCAGGAAGAACAGGTGGTATTTATGCTCATGATGGTGAAGTTACTATTAAAGGCAGCTATTTAAATAACTTCTCTGGTATTATCTCTGCTGAAATATCAGAAAGAGCGGGTAACAAAGGAGACATTAATATTAACTTGAGACATGAGTTAAACAACCGCTATGGTAAAATCACAAGTGATAACACAACAACACTAAGTGTAAGTGATTTAGACAATACTTCTTCTGGTGTCATAGCTGCAGGTAAAGATTTAACGATCAACGCATTAAGCTATATTGAAAACAATGGTGGTCGCTTAAGTTCAAGAGGCACAACTAAAATTACAAGCCCTGTAATTTACAATAGCCCATATGGACAGATTTTAGGCTCAACAATCATTCTTAACACTCCAAACTTTTATTAATTAGCAAAATAAAAGAGACCTTCTGGTCTCTTTTATCACTCTTAATCACGCTATTTAAAATAAAAATCAGCCACCTTTAATTATAAACCTTAAATCAAAACTATGATTAGTTAAATTTATCTAATCATCTCAATTTTTAATTATTATTTTAAAGATATAGATATAAGTAAAAACACCTGATTACTCCATTTTGGGATTTAACCTAACCATTTGATACAACAGCATATTAATTATAAAACCAAAGATTGCATTGCTATCTTAAATTAATCAACACTAAGCACTTTCATTTAGTTTTCAGCCTTAATTAATATAATTAATTTTTATTAAAACCTGTTTCATCGCATAATTTAACAGCTAGTAGCCTAATGAACCTCTTATTTTCATCAATAAACAACATAGGGATATGTATATGAAATCTTGCTTCAATAATTACAAATAAAATAAGAGAAATCTCATTTAACAAATAATACATTTTTATCTAAAAAATATTATTAATGTCATTTTTTAGTTTTCATTTATGAATAAAAGTGGTGAACATGAATTTTCGTTTTCTTTTTTTATCCAGTACTCTGCTCACTTTTCCGTTTTATGTTGCAGGCGATCCCTCTCAGGCCGTTAATCAGCAAATTAATAACCAGATTAGCCAAGACAAATCTCGTCAACAACAAACTCAGTTAGAGGCCAAAGATGTTTTAGGAAAAAAGCAAGAACGGGCAAATAATATTTTGTTGTTTGACGATGAAGAACACTGTTTTAATATGAAAAAAGTTATTCTCGTCTCTGAACCAAAATTACCATCAATGCGCCCTCTCGAAGCTTATGCAAACCAAGTTGTTGGTGTCTGCATTGGAATTAAAGGTGTCGAGACACTCGCTAAAGGCTTGCAGGATAACATCATTAAATCAGGTTATGTCACCACTCGAGTGAATATTCCCGAACAAAATATCAGCGAGGGTATTTTGACGTTAGAAATTATTCCCGGCAAAGTTGCTAACGTAAAGTTATCTGAAGATAGCGATACCTATATTACACTGGGTGCAATCATGCCCGCAAAAGAAGGCGATATTCTTAATATTCGCGATATCGAACAAGGTTTAGAAAACTTGGAGCGTATTCCTGGCGCTAAAGCAAATATTGAATTATCTCCGGGGAAAGAGTTTTCAACATCCGATATTACTATCCAAAGGGAAAAATCCCCCCATGTTAACGTCGGGGGTTATTACAATAACTCAGGCAGTCGCCAAACAGGTAAAGACCAAGTTGGTGTGACAATCTATGGTAATAATCTGACTAGCCTTAATGATACTGTTTATATCTCCGCAGGAAAAAACCTGAAAAATCAAGAGCGAAACAGCACAAGTAATGCCGCAATTTACTATGCTGTTCCCTACAATTATTGGCTTTTTTCTCTCTATGCCAGTAAAAGTGATTATAAACAAACCATCAAAGACATCGTCAGTTATAAATATCGTGGTGACAGTAAATATTACAATGCCACCGCCAGTAATGTTTTTCTACGTGGGCAAACATTCAAAGATACCGCATCCATTCAGTTAATTAAGCGGAAATCAGAATACAAACTTGAAGATGTTAAACTCTTATCTCAAGAGCGCAACTTAACCACGTTTAAAGTTGGCGTAAATCATCGACAAAATATTGATAATGCCACCTTGGATGCTTCCCTCAATTATCAACGTAATGTTCCTTGGTTAGGCGCCGAGCAAAGTTGGGACATGAAATACGGTGATGCAAGCCATATGGCTCGTGTGTATACCCTAGATGTTTCGGGTATGATCCCAATCCCTTTTGACGATTTCGTGATGAGTTATAACCCGCAATTCTTTTTGCAATACACCAAAGATAGGTTGACCATTCAAGACCAATTCTCGTTGGGTAATCGGTGGACAGTACGTGGTTTTGATGAAGAGTTTTCGCTTATTGGCGATAAAGGCTTTTATTTGAGGAATGAGTTTAACTTTTATATTCCTGGCTTTTCATTCTATCCTTATTATGCGATTGATTATGGCCGCGTATTTGGTGGAGTCTACCCACTTGGTCTTTATTCCGATGATCAACTACTAGGAACGGCAATTGGTATGCGTGGGAACGTGAATATCTTCAGTTATGATTTATTTTTAGGCGCCCCACTGTATAAGCCCGATGAATATGAGACCAATAGCGTCAATGCGGGATTAAATGTTCAATGGTTTTGGTAAACGATAATTAAACTCTGATACTTAAAACCAAATGCTGCTTACTCCACATTTGGTTTCTATTTAATTTCGTGACTGTTACCGCACTTTATTAAATAGACTTATCATTTCGCTCTTTAAAATTTTATTAATTTAATCCCTTAAATAAGAAGGATTCACACTAAATTTAAAATCTATTTATGTAGCTTAATTGTTACAGCTTTGTGTGTGTTTTTAATAAGATGAAAAACGAAAAATCCGGGAATATAAATATCCCCGGATTTCCTACTGCACTCTATTCCATCAGAATTCAGGTATTAACCTGTATTGCATCCTATCAAATTTATTAGAAGCGGTAACCTGCTCCAAACATAAATACAAATGGGTCTAAACGAGTATCAATTTTTTGCTGGCCTAATGTTTCATGCTTAAATTTCACATCAGTCTCTATATTCATCCACCAAACTGATGCGTTCAACATCCAGTTATCAGTTAGCATATAGTCCATACCCGCTTGTGCGGCAAAGCCCCACGAGCTTGATAAATCTAAGTCAGACAAGCCATTAGCTTTACCTGTTGAGTTAAACTTTTCATCAAAGAAGAAGGTATAGTTAACACCGGCGCCTAAATAAGGGCGCAATTTATCTTGTTTGCTACCAAAATAATATTGTGCCATTAATGTCGGTGGTAAATGTTTAACGGTTGCAATATTACCTAATGGGCCAACGCCTACCTTATGTTCAAATGGCGTCGCCGCTAATAATTCCACACCGATATTATCAGTAATCATATACCCAAAGGTTAAACCTAATTGCGTATTATTATTAACATCAAATGAACCTAAACCTAATACATTTTCAGATCCCGCATTTGGGCGAACTGTAGCAGTCCCCGTACGGAAAATAAAATCGCCAGCTTCATGAGCAATAGAAGCAGCTGGAGCTAAAGTTGCAGCCGCTAATACAAGCGCAGTGAGTTTTTTCATTATCAATCCCATTCCTGTGTTTTTATTTTAGTAAAATATACCGCATTATATAAATTGATGTTCAAATCAAGATCACATCTTTTACCAATTTATAGGTAATCCAATAAATATAGTTTTATTATTCCATCTATTCTTTTTTTAATTTTGATTTAAATCAATTTTTGGAAAATAACTAACAAAATAAAATATTGATTCTTATTTTTATATATTTACTCCATATACTAAACATATATTTGAAATGCAATTTAAGTACATTCCATTAGAATTACAGTTTTATTTGTTTCTATTTTGAGGCTATTTCTCTTTAGTATTCACGTTAACCTTCCGAATTTTCTTATCTTTCTCTACCTCTATGCCTAATACTCGGTTACAATTGCATTAAAATTTTGATCCCGTTTGTAGATAGGAGCAGTTAAATGTCCATTTCGGCCAACTCACTCATCAGTGACAGCGTTAATTTTTTTAAAAATCAACTGAGTGGCCTCTTCACTATCGTTGTATTAGCAACGGCAGTGAGTCTCGTGATTTACGCAATGATGATCCCAAATGAACAGATGATTGGTGTGCTGGCTCAAGCGCAGAACCAAATGATTGAGTCAGGGAACGCAGGCTTACAAGACTGGATCTTAGGTCTTTCAGAACAAGATAAAAGCAGTATTCTCCGAGTTTCCTTTGGGTTAATTTTATCTGTCACACTGGGAAGCTTAGTGCTTATATGCGGTGTTTTGTCTTATATAGCAGGGATGTCACGTGGTGAGTCCATGACTGCAACGCAGGCACTTAGTGCTTCGTTAGGCAAAGCCCCTTCAATGTTTTTGTTACTTATTGTTTGTTCTCTTCTTATTCAACTCGGTATTACAATCATGGTACTTCCGGGTATTGTTCTGGCGATTGGCTTTTCTCTTGCGCCGGCCATCTTGATTAGTGAAAAAACAAATCCGTTTAGTGCCATGGGTAAAAGCTGGAAAATGGCCTATGCAAACTGGCGTGTTGCCCTACCCATGATTTTAATTTGGATGGCAGCACAAATGCTCGTGAGCGTGTTATTAAGCAGCTTACAGATGAACCATATTGTCCTCAACGGCATTTCATTCTTGCTAAATAATATTGTTGCCGCTTTCGCCTTAATTTATTTCTATCGTTTATACATGTTAGTGAATAAAAACGCTTAATTTCGATTTAAAAAGGGGAGCCAAATAGCTCCCTTTCTCCTGATGCAATCAATTGAGAAATATCTTAATTATTTTCTGATTTCAAATTAAGTTGTTCATCAATATCTTCACAATTACTTTGTTGCTCTAAAGCACTCATCTCTTCTTGGGCTTTTCTCTCTTCAACACATTTAATTTGAATTTGTTGCTTACTTTGAATCAAGCGAATTGCAAAATAAATATCGGGCACAACTAATAAATCATCATCTGAACGCGTAATTTTGTTTTGTTCTAGCCAACGCTTAATTGATGTACGGCGCCCTGCCAACACCAACGTAACACCTTTTGCTTTCAAAGACGTAACGATGTCATTAAGGGTTGAGAATACACTTACATCATTATGGGTAAAGCTCACTGCGGCGTCGACGATAACCCAAGCAGGCCTCTTTAACTGGTTATCTAAATGCTTATTCAGTCGCTCTTTAAAGTAATTCACATTAAAATAGGTTAACGGAGAATTAAAGCGATAAATTAAAACGCCTTCAATCGGTTTAATGCCATTATCTGATGTCATCGAATGCAACATCCCCTGCTCATCCACACCAAGTTGTTGGTCCGTCGGCCTAAATATCACGCGGATAAACTGCAATAAACCTAATAATACCGCTAAGCCAACACCACTAATTAGCCCAACGAGCAGTACCGCTATTAACGTAAAGACACATAAGAAGAAAGCTTCTCTATTGCGCTTACGCATGGATAAAATACTACGAAAACTAATTAGTGAGAAAGTCGAAACAACCAATACCATTCCCAACGCAGGCATTGGAATATATTCCAATAAATCCATAGAAAATAACAATACGGCTAAAATCGTTAATGCCGCAACAATAGAGACCAGTTGTGTTTTCCCACCCATCATATCGTTAACCGCAGTGCGGCTGCTTGCTGCACTCACCGCAAAGCCTTGGGAAAACGCAGAGGCAATATTGGCTATCCCTAACGCACGTAGTTCCTGATCGGCATCAATGGCGTAACCATTTTTACTCGCGAAGCTGCGTGCCGTCATCATAAAGCTCACAAAGCTAATCACCGCCAAGTTCATTGAGGGGATCACTAGGTCTCGCAGCAATCCCGGAGGAAACTCAGGCATGGGTATAGAAGGCAACCCTTCCCCTAAATCCCCAACAATGCTAATACCATATTGCTCAAGGTTAAAAACAATACTCGCTACTGTTGCAAGAACCATTGCTATCAATAATGATGGCCACTTGCTACGCACGCGTTTGATAACCAATGTGATTGCCAATGTTGCCACTGCAACCAATAAGGTTGGCATATGCGTTTGCATTATCGATTGAGGAAACGCGATAAGACGTTCGATAAAACCCGCAGGTAATGTGGTAATACCAAAAATTTTACCGATTTGGCTCACGACGATGGTTAGTGCCACGCCATTTAGCAAGCCCTGGAGTATCGGACGAGAGAGGAAATCCGCAAAGGTTCCTAGACGGAATCGTGCTGCAATCAAGCACCAAATCCCCGTCATTAAGCTCATTACGATGATTAACTGCCAGCGAACATTTTCATCCCCCATCGCTAGCGGTGCAACAGCAGCCGCAATAACAGCACAAGTTGCCGCATCAGGGCCGATGATTAATTGCTTCGAGGTACCAAATAAGGCGTAAAAAAACATCGGGAGGATACAGGCATACAAACCAACAATGGCGTTTACCCCCATTAATTCGGCATAAGCAATTGCAACAGGTAACGCCACTGCCGCAACTGACAACCCAGCTTTCACATCAGGTCCTAAGTCTGAAAGCTGGTAGTTAAACAGCGTTTTTAAACCTGGCATCCAGACAAATAGCTTCGCCTTTATCATTGGGGAAAAACACCTATAAATTAGTAAGTTAAAATATCTAAAACCTTATTTATAGCCGAACTAATAAAGTTTATCTAGAAGTAAGTCAAATAATAGTAAAATTGTGCAAATATGATTGGTAACAAGGCATGTTTATTGGTAAAAAGGTGCAAACTTTTAACAATTAATGCCAATATCGGTTAAACTACTCTATTATCTTGACGTTGAGGCGCTGTATTCACTGTTATGAAACAACTTATTGATTTTATCCCTCTGATTATCTTTTTCATCGTATATAAGCGATATGACATTTTTTACGCTAGTGGTGCCTTAATGGTAACGACACCGCTCGCGTTGTTAGCCACTTATCTTATTTATAAGAAAGTCGAAAAAGTCGCCAAAATTACCTGTGCTATTGTGATGGGGTTTGCTGCCTTAACACTCATTTTCCACAGTGATGCATTCATTAAATGGAAAGTCACTATTATTTATGGTGCATTCGCAATCGCGTTATTATTCAGCCAGTGGTTTACTGAAAAACCACTCATTCAACGCATGCTAGGAAGTAATCAAGAAATTAAATTAGCTGACAGTTATTGGAACAAGCTTAACAGCGCTTGGGCAGTCTTCTTTGTTTTTTGTGCAGTCTTAAATATTTATGTCGCCTTTTGGATGGCTCAAGATATTTGGGTGAATTTCAAAGTATTTGGGCTCACTGCGGGAACACTGATTTTTACTGTGTTAAGCGTAGTATATATTTTCAAAAATATGACCAAAGAAGCAGTTGAAAAGCACGAAGAGTGATCATTTATCTGGGTAATAAAAAACCTGCTTAATTTGATTAGCAGGTTTTTTTTAACCTAGTATCTTCTCTGTCCAAACGCCTTTTCAATTTTTTTATCCGTATTGTATTGCGATAATGCATATACAGACCAGATAGCAGCGGGTAACCAACCAATTAACGTCAGTTGTAAAATCAAACAAATTATTCCTGCAAACGGACGTCCAATCGTAAAAAATTGCAGCCATGGTAATAATATTGCCAAAATGAGTCTCATACACCCTCCCCAAAATATTCATTAAAGATTTACGGTTTAAGTATAGGCAATCTAATCAATTGACTAAATACAAAAAACACTTCTAGCGTTTTCTTTGCATAACTCTAACTTTCCGTCGAAATTAAACCCTATACGGCGATGTTCTGCTCTATTTATTGTATTTTATTGGCTTAATACGTTTTATTGGCGATACTTGAGTAATAAGTCAGTACTTAGAGTTTACTTGAGTATCAGTAATTTGCTATAAAAGCTAACTAGACGTTTTTATTCCCTTTTTTAATAAGAGTTAAATATGCAATTACCAAACGGTGAATTGGTTTTACGAACCCTAGCCATGCCAGCGGACACAAATGCCAATGGCGATATTTTTGGTGGCTGGCTAATGTCACAAATGGATATTGGCGGTGCTATTCTTGCAAAAGAAATTGCACTCGGCCGTGTTGTTACCGTCGCTGTAAATGGCATAAAATTTCAAAAACCTGTTGCCGTTGGCGATGTCGTCTGTTGCTACGCACGTTGCTTAAAAACGGGTAAAAGCTCAATTACGATTAATATTGAAGTGTGGGTGAAAAAGGTCGCAACTGAACCTGTCGGCCAGCGCTACCGCGCAACTGATGCTGTCTTTACTTATGTGGCAGTAAATGATGACAATACCCCGCGGGAGTTGCCAACCGAAAAGCAGCACTTTCAATTGGCCAGTTCTGAGCAAATCACTGAGTAACGGTTTTATTCTCCCTGAAATTAAAAAAGCACCTGTTATAAGGTGCTTTTTTATTGTATCAAGTAGTGAGTTACACTTGGCTAACCGTACCATCAAGTTTGAAGTAAATTTCCGTGACATAACCTTTTGCAGGTTGTTTTTCGAATGTCCAACGGTTCATTGCACGTTTAACATCCCGCTCAAACAAGCCTTTAGGAGACACTTCAACAAATTCGATATTCGTCACACGGCCGCCATCATCAATATCATAACGCACTTTAACATAACCTTCTTTCCCTAAACGACGTGCACGTTCAGGATAGACTGGTGCTTGTTTATGTAATGCCCTTGGGCCACTTTTCGCGGTAGATTGACTATTGCTCGCCCCGGTATTTTTCGCTGTCGTGACGGGGTTATTGTTGGTTTTCGGAGCCGTTGCATCTGATTTGATGTTATTCATCGCAAGTTGTTTTTCAACTGGCTTCACATCTTCTTTAATTTTTTTCTTCTCTTCCTGTTTTGGTTTTGGCTTTTTCTTCACTTCAGGTTTTTTCTTCGGTAATACAATTGCCGGTTCAACCACAGGTTCGGGTTCAGGTTCGATAATCGGTTCTGGCTCAGGTTCGACAGGCGTTTCAACTTCCTGAACAGGCTCTGACGCAGGTTCAGGAGCAGCAAAAGCAACCATCGCAATCGTCATTGGCTCAGGATCCCTCGCCAAATGAGGTTGATTAAAAATCCATGCCATCGCAAGGCCTGCATGAATAGATAACGAAATGACGATTATTAAACTCCAACGGATCCAACGCATATGCAATTTCTACCCTACACCTGTCTACCTAAAAGAATATAGTCGCTAGTTTAAATGCAAATAGCAATCATATTCAATAAGGTTTGTCATACAAAGTGAAAAATGTGAATGTGCGCCTTAATAACCCTACTCAACCCATTGAGTAAAAAGCAGTGAGTGTCTACGGCGATAAATGTCGATTTTGCGCATCGCATAAATGTGCATGTTGCGTCTTGAATGCCCTTCCAGCCAGCGTCGGCGACGACGTTGCACTTGCCTCAACATTCTCCAACGACCGACTTCGTGCCTACTGCGTCTCATTTTCCTGCCCTTTTTTTATGAAAAAAACACTGTGAAAAAAATATTATATTCCTTTGAAAAAAAGTGCCAAGTAGAACTTTTAGCACGCCATTTCTGAATCGATATTAATATCAATTATTAACTATTAATGAACGAAACTATTATTTCCTTATGAATTGTCTATTACACAAAGCTTTTACTGCAAAATTTTGCTAAATTCTATTAAGTTAATATGTTGCTAACTGTTTTTTCAGGTAAAACTTCTTTTTTTGATGATATTCCCCTATTAGCGAGAGGCATGTAATCCATTATGGCAACCGTCTATACCCTTATGAGTTGGCTTCTTTTTTTCCTTTACTGGCTACTTATTGCCGCAATTACTGTACGCATTTTAGTAAAAAGAAGGCCTGTTACCTCAGCAATGACATGGTTGCTAATTATTTATATCCTTCCTTTAGTTGGGATCATTGCCTATGTCGCTTTCGGTGAACTTCATTTAGGCAAACGCCGCGTTGATAAAGCCCACCATATGTGGCCCTCTGTCGCCACATGGCTCGAAAACCTACGCCATTCAAAACATATTTTTGCAAATGAAAACAGTTCTGTCGCAGAGCCACTTTTTCAACTTATTGAAAAACGCCAAGGTATTGCAGGGGTTAAAGGGAATCGCATTCAGCTATTAACCACTTGCGAAGATTCATTAAAAGCCATTGTCAATGACATTAATAATGCTCAGCATTCTATCGAAATGGTGTTCTATATTTGGCAACCTGGAGGGTTAGTCGATGGCGTGACCGAAGCCCTGTTAAATGCAGCGAAGCGCGGTGTTAAGTGCCGTATTATGGTTGACTCCGCGGGAAGTTGGCACTTTTTCCGCAGTGATTACCCCGCTAAAATGCGTGCTGCCGGTATTGAATTTGTCGAATCTTTAAAAGTCAATTTAATGCGTTTCTTCTTACGTCGCATGGATTTACGTCAACACCGTAAAATTGTCATTATCGATAACTATATTTCATACACTGGAAGTATGAATATGGTCGACCCCCGCTATTTTAAACAGGACTCAGGTGTTGGTGAGTGGATTGATATTTTAGTGCGCATGGAAGGCCCAGTGAGTACCACGTTAGGGATTGTATATGCCTTTGACTGGGAAATGGAAACAGGCCAACGTATTTTGCCGCCACCTCCTGATAGCAATATTATGCCGTTTGAGCAAGCCAATGGGCACACCACTCAAACTATTGCTTCAGGGCCCGGTTTCCCTGATGAACTCATACAACAATCGCTGATGACCGCCATGTTTTCTGCTCGCAAGCAGTTAATCATGACGACACCTTATTTTGTCCCTAGCGATGATTTACTGCACGCAATTTGTACGGCTGCGATGCGTGGTGTGGATGTCAGTATTATCATGCCAAGGCAGAACGATTCGTTCCTCGTCCGTTGGGCAAGCCGTTCATTTTACAGTGAATTACTCGAAGCGGGTGTAAAAATTTATCAATTTGAAGATGGCTTATTGCACACCAAAAGCGTTTTGGTAGATGGCGAACTCAGTTTAGTGGGCTCTGTTAACCTCGATATGCGCAGTTTATGGCTCAACTTTGAAATCACTGTCGTTATTGATGATAAAAGTTTTGGTAGCGATCTGACGTTAGTTCAGTATGATTATATGGCTCGCTCGACACGTTTAGAAATTGAAGAATGGGAACAGCGCCCATTCTGGAACCGTGTGGTTGAGCGCGTTTGTTATTTCTTTAGCCCACTGTTATAGCGTAAATGAATTAGGAAAGGTCATGACTGAGACACACAATACACATTTAATCGATGAAGACGATATCATTGAAATGGCTTATGACCTTTTCCTCGATGGTGCAATGGATAACCTAGAGCCTGCTGATCAACTGATTTTTGCCTTACAGTTTGAAGACTCAGGTGCAGCTGAAATTGTTGATTTAACAGATAGTTGGCAGGGTATTCTGGCGAATGAAGCTAATTTATCACAGTTCAGTGAAGTGATTATTGGGTTAGCGAAAACTCCCGATGACGAACTCGACGATATTTTTGCTCGTGTCTTAATTAGCCGTCATCCTACAAAACCTTTTCATCATATCCTCTGGAAAAAATAACATGCAGTTGAGGGGCATTCGCCCCTCTTCTTCACAACTTAATCTTCTTTAGGAAAGTTGCCTGTTACTGAAAATTTTCGCAAATAATTCTGAATATTGGTTCTGACATATTCATTTTTCTCTTTTGGAAATTTTTCCCATGCGCATTCTAATAGAGGAATAACATCAGGTATTACAGTATTAAGTTCAACTAGTGTTCGAATGGCTAGACAAGCCATGTCACCATCATCTGACGTAATACTTGGGTAAAAAAGTGCAGATTTTTCCTTAACATTCACATCGGAACTCGCTGCATAAAGAGCCGTTCTTGCAAGGTCAAGATTTGAATGTTCAAATAAATGAGCAAAATCTTCCGCTTGCGTGGCTGCTAAGTCTTTAAGTATATACCCTGCAAAGCGAATAAAATCAGCATCTTCCACATTTTTGATTAGTTGCAGGACATTATCTTTGTAATCGGCTAGGTTTTCTTTTTGATTAAAATAGATAGTGCTAATCGCTAAATTTTGCCATGAACGGTCAGTACTTTTTAACGCAGACATCAGGTATGAGGAGGCAATGTTAGGTGCATACTGCGCTAAAATTTTCAAAGCCAGCCTTGACTCGTCCTCTTGTTTTTCATTAATAATTTTGGTCAAAAACGTCAAGCCTTTATCAGATAAAAGCTTAAGCTTAGTCAACCCTGACAATGCCTGACATCTTAGTTCCGAACAATCCATTTGGTTGTATAAATCAAATAATGTTTGCTCATCACCGCCAATTCTGTGACCAAACCAACTGGTTTCATAGCCTTGAATAACTTCATCTAACCAACGTTCATACCATTGTGAAAAACTCAATTCGTAAGAAAAGAAGAAAGGCTGATTAGAACCACACCAATGGTTTGTATAAATAATCCGCCCTGCATATTCCCCAGTAATCACTAATAATAAATCATATTCACACCCACAGGTTCCAAGGTAAAAAACGCCTTGGTGAATATAATTTTCTCTTTCATCAAATTCTTCATCACTGCAATCATCATCAAGGAAAGTCAGTTTTTGCCATTCCTCTTCGCTCATATCAGGGCTTAGAATAGAAGGTAATGCTGCCGTTTGATCAAAACGACTTTCACTGTCTTCAAAACGGACAATGCCGTAATAAGGCCCTAACCCCCCATTACCAATTTGTGTTAAAAACTGCACAAAATCTTGCGGTAATGTCGCCCCTGTTCGCTTTTCCCATTTTTCAATATCGGCCAAAGCAATAACAGGGTTTAATTCGTATTCATGGCTATCTGCGCCAAATAGATCTAACTCGCTATCAACTTGTTTAACCAGTGGAATTTTTTCGCGAATTCGCGTTAATACGTCGTTTGGATACTGTTCATTAATCTGCTGCCATTGGCGTAAAATCGCCTCTTCATCCTGTGAAAAATCAGTCGCCATTGATTTTTAAGCCCTTATTTATATGAATAACTAATTTATTAACATATTTTATATCCATTATTCATTAACAATTATCTGAACATGACTAAAAACGTTATTTTTAAGATTAATAACAAAAAAGCAGAGCCAATTGACCCTGCTTTTTACGTTAATTGTGCTTTAAAAGCATTATAGTGGATCGATTTTTAAACAAGATACCGCATGTTTAAAACTGCCCTCTAATAGTGGGCGAGTTTTGGCACACCCTTCATCTGCCAATGGGCAACGAGTTCTGAAAACACAACCTGAAGGCGGGTTAATCGGTGATGGCAATTCCCCCTCCAGTAATTCAATGGTTTTATTTTTTTCCTTGTCAGGATCTGGCACAGGAACAGCTGACATGAGCGCGCGAGTGTACGGGTGCAACGGGTTATTATAGACCTCATCATAGGTACCTAATTCCACAGCATGCCCCAAATACATCACTAATACTCGGTCCGAAATGTGCTTAACCACTGCTAAGTCATGGGCAATAAATATCAGCGATAATTTCATTTCCCGCTGTAATTCTTGCAGTAAATTCACGACTTGCGCCTGAATGGATACGTCCAGTGCAGAAACTGGCTCATCACAAATAACCAGTTTTGGCTCTAATATCAACGCCCTAGCAATACCAATTCGCTGGCACTGCCCCCCAGAAAACTCATGGGGATAGCGGTTAATTAAGTTCGGTAATAGCCCCACTCGCATCATCATCGCTTTCACTTTTTCGGTGATTTGCGATTGTGGCATTTTTGGGTGATAGGTTTTTAACGGTTCAGCAATAATGTCACCAATGGTCATTCTCGGGTTCAGAGATGCCAATGGATCTTGGAAAATCATTTGGATATCGCTGCGCACACTGCGCCATTCTTTATCGCTTTTACCTAATAGATTTTGGCCTAACCAGCTGACCGTACCATCCGTTGCTTTGACTAAACCGATTAAGGCACGAGCAAAGGTCGATTTACCACAGCCAGACTCCCCAACCACACCCAAGGTTTCCCCTTCATATAACCGAAGCGTAACACCATCTACCGCTTTTAAACTTTTATCGGGTTGCCAAAACCACTGCTTTTTATCCCTAATGGAAAAATGCACTTTTAAGTCATTCACTTCCAATAAGACAGGCCTATTTTCATGAGTGGTCATACTAATTCCTCCATAGGCTTAAAGCAGGCACGCAGACGGGTTTGTGCAAAAGAAGATAAGGTAGGTTCACTCTCTACACATTGTTGGGTTGCATATTGGCAACGCGGTGAAAATGGGCAACCTTTTGGTAATCTTAATAAATTTGGTGGATTGCCCGGTATAGTTGCAAGGCTTTCATCATCCCCATCAAGCCGCGGAACCGCCGCTAACAAACCCAGAGAATACGGGTGGGATGGTTGATAAAAGATATCTTTTGCAGTGCCATATTCCATGGTACGTCCCGCATACATCACCAACACTTTGTCACAAACACCCGCCACGACACCTAGGTCATGGGTGATCAAAATAATCGCCGTATCAAACTCATCTTTCAGTTCATTCAGCAACGTCATGATTTGCGCTTGTACTGTCACATCTAACGCCGTTGTGGGTTCATCCGCAATCAGTAATTTTGGTTGGCACAGTAGTGCCATAGCAATCATCACCCGTTGACGCATTCCACCTGAAAATTCATGGGGATACATATTCATGCGCTTACGCGCTTCTGGCATTTTGACTGCATCCAACATTTTCACTGAGGCTTCGAATGCTTCACTTTTCCCCATACCCTTGTGAAGCATCAACACTTCAGATAGTTGCGTACCAATTTTTAAATAGGGATTTAATGACGTCATTGGGTCTTGGAAGATCATCGAAATTTCTTCCGCTCGCATCCGATTTAATTCTTTTTCTTTCAAATTAAGAATTTCACGACCATTAAACATCGCTGAGCCATTAATTCGGCCATTTTTTGCAAGGAGCCCCATTAACGCAAACGCGGTTTGCGACTTCCCTGAACCCGACTCCCCGACAATCCCCAAGGTTTCGCCTGCTCGTAAGTCAAAATTAAGTTTATTAACCGCCGTAACATCGCCATCTTGAGTGGAGAAAGTTACACTCAAATCTTTAACCGATAATAGAGGGCTTTTGGTTGAATTTATTGACATAACATTTCCCTCTAACGGTCTTTCGGGTCGAGGGCATCACGTAAGCCATCGCCGATAAAGTTAAAACAAAACAACGTGATAACCAGAAAACCAGCTGGGATCAATAATAACCAAGGTGTCACTTCCATTGAGTTTGCCCCATCGCTGAGTAAAGCACCCCAGCTACTAAGTGGCTCTTGTGTACCCAACCCCAAAAAACTCAGGAATGATTCAAACAGGATCATGCTTGGTACTAATAACGATGCATACACCACCACCACACCCAATACGTTTGGCACGATATGGCGTAAAATAATATGCCGAGTGCTGACACCGCAAACTAATGCCGCTTCAATAAACTCTTTACGTTTTAACCCCAGTGTTTGACCACGTACAATACGCGCCATATCGAGCCAAGAGACCATGCCAATTGCGACGAAAATCAATAAGATATTGGTGCCAAATAAGGTTACTAAGAGGATAACGAAGAACATAAATGGAAATGAATTTAGAATTTCCAATAAACGCATCATGATTGAGTCAACTTTACCACCCACATAACCTGCCAGTGAGCCATATAACGTCCCAACCACTACTGCCACCAGCGCAGCGGCAACACCGACCATCAGCGAGATGCGTCCACCAATTGCGACACGCACTAACAAGTCACGCCCTGAGGCATCGGTACCAAAATAATGACCTGTCGCCATATCTGGCGGCATAGACATCATCTCCCAATCGGTATCGTCATATAAAAATGGTGATAGCATCGGCGCAAAAATGACAAATAACGTGATTAAAAACAATACACATAGGCTAAAAATCGCGGCGCGGTTATGCATAAAACGGCGACGTGCATCTTGCCATAAACTGCGCCCTTCAATATCCAATTGCTCTGAAAAATTCGCCAGAGCGTCACTATTTTTTTGATTCGAAATCATAGCGGTTCTCCAATTAATAGCGAATTTTCGGGTCGATGACGGCATACAGCACATCGACAATAGCATTAAATGTAATGGTTAATATCCCAACTAAAATGGTTAAGCTCAGCACCAAGGAATAATCACGGTTAAGCGCGCCATTAACGAATAGCTGGCCAATTCCTGGTAAACCAAAAATGGTTTCAATTACCATCGAACCAGTAATAATCCCCACAAATGCAGGCCCCATATAGGAAAGCACTGGGAGCAACGCTGGTTTTAATGCATGGCGTAGAATGATAGTTCTTAGCGGTAAACCCTTAGCACGTGCAGTACGGATAAAGTTTGAATGCATAATTTCTATCATTGAGCCGCGAGTAATACGGGAGATACTGGCGATATAAGCTAATGATAGTGCCACCATTGGCAAGATCATGTGTTTCAAATTACCGCCATCCCAGCCACCACCGGGGAGCCATTTCAAATGAATGGCAAAGATCAGCACCAAAAGTGGTGCCACAACAAAGCTTGGGATGACAACCCCCGTCATGGCAAACCCCATGACTGTAAAGTCCCATTTTGTATTTTGATTAAGGGCAGCGATGACCCCTGCCGTGACACCAAATAATACGGCGACCACAAAGGCAGTTGCCCCTAGTTTTGCGGAAACTGGGAACGCTTTCGCCACTAAGTCATTGACGCTATAGTCTTTATACTTAAATGAAGGCCCAAAATCACCTTGGGAGAGTTGAATAAGGTAGTTGAAGTACTGCTTATACATTGGGTCATTTAAATGGTATTTGGCTTCAATATTTGCCATGACCTCAGGTGGTAGCTTACGTTCACCGGTAAACGGGCTACCCGGCGCTAAGCGCATCATAAAAAATGAGATGGTAATGAGAATTAAAAGAGTCGGGATCGCCTCAAGCACCCGACGCAAAATGAATTTCAGCATTGCTCGTTCCTACTTCTATTGCCCATTAGGCTAATATCTGGCCCCTTTCGGAGCCAGAGCATTGTTATTAGTGTTTGATAATATACAAATCTTTAGTATGTAAGTTATCTAATGGGTCTTTACCGCTATAACCACCCACATACGGTTTCACCAAGCGGGTATTAACGTAGTAGTAAAGCGGAACAATTCCTGAGTCTTTATCGAGTAATTTTTCAGCTTGTTGATATAAAGCTGCACGTTCTTCGTCCGTTTTCACCTGTAATGTTTTCTTCATTACAGCGTCAAAGTCCGTGTTTTTATAGTGAACGGTATTATTACTGCTGTAAGAAAGCAGCATGTTCAGGAATGAAGAAGGTTCGTTATAATCTGCGCACCATCCTGCACGGGCAACATCATAGTTACCTTGATGTCGGCTATCCAAGAATGTTTTCCACTCTTGGTTTTCGAGTTTAACGTCTGCGCCAATGTTTTTCTTCCACATAGAAGACGCGGCAATCGCAATACGTTTATGTAAGTCTGACGTGTTATATAACAAGTTGAATTTTAATGGGTTTGCTTTGTTATAACCCGCTTCTTCTAACAGTTGTTTGGCTTTTTCATTGCGCTGTTCCTGAGTCATATTGGCATACCAATCTGGTTTCTCAGTTTTCATACCGCTGGTGAATGGTGGAGTAAAGCCATAAGCGGGGATATCCCCCTGCGCTTTCACTTTATAGGTAATTGTGTCTCTGTCCATCGACAGTTTTAACGCTTCACGAACTCGCGGGTCGTTAAATGGCGGTTTTTCATTATTAATTTCATAGTAGTAAATACACAGATAAGGACTTACGCGTAGCTCATTGGGCATATTTTGTTGTAAGCTTTTAAATTGCTCAATCGGTAAGTTACTGTACGTCATATCAATTTCACCACTTCGATAGCGGTTTACATCAGTCACTTCAGAGGAAATTGGCAGGAAAGTCACTTGGTCAATAACGGTATTCGCATTGTCCCAATAAGTTGGGCTACGCTCTAGTACAATACGCTCGTTAACCGTCCAATCTTTCAGTTTATACGCACCATTACCAACAAAGTTTTGTGGTTGTGTCCATTTCGCACCATTTTTTTCAATCACTTTTTTGTTCACTGGCGACATGGATGAGTGCGCTAATAATTTAGGAATATAAGGCACAGCTTCGCTGAGAGAAATCACTAATGTTTTGTCATCAAGGGCTTTAACGCCAAGCTCTTCTGGTTTTTTCTTGCCAGCAATAATGTCATCAACATTTTTGATATGCGCATACTGCAAATAACTTGCATATGGCGATGCGGTATCGGGGTCCGCTAAGCGCTGCCAGCTGTAAACGAAATCTTCTGCCGTGACAGGGTCACCATTTGACCATTTTGCGCCATCTCGAATTTTAAAGGTCCATTCGGTAAAATCTTTGTTTTCCCAGCTGGTTGCTGAGCCAGGTAAAATTTCCCCGTCTGGGCCAACAATAGTAATACCTTCAAATAGATCCCTTGCTAAAGCAGATTCAGGTACCCCTTCAATTTTGTGTGGATCTAAAGATTGTGGTTCTGAGCCGTTATTTCTCACCATTACTTGTTTTTCAGCAAGTTCAACACCTGCTGGAACCGTCGCAGCAAAACTGGTTGCTATTGACCCCATCGCTAACCCAGCTGTCACGCTAAGTGCAATAATCGATTTATTGATTAATTTACTCATCTTATCGGTTACTCCCATACATATTTATTATGATTGTGTGTTGATGCAGGTTTATCTTTGAGATAAACACTTTTTATAATTATTTGGATATTATTTATTAGGTTCACTTATATATAACCGCTTAATATCCGTATAATCAAGGGGGTCTTTACCTTTAAATCCACCAACGGTGGGTTTTACCATACGAGCGCTGACGCGATAATAGACAGGAACTAACGCAGAGTCCTTGTCTAGCAAGGCTTCAGCTTGTTGATAAATCTGATGACGCGCTTGTTCATTTGGCGCAGTTAATGCTTGTGCAAGTAATGCATCAAACGCAGTGTTTGAATAGAAACCTGTGTTATTACTATTACCCGTTAGCATCATATTTAAAAATGCCGTTGGTTCATTGTAATCGGCACACCAAGTTGCCCTTGCAACGTCGTATTGCCCCTCATGGCGACTTTGTAAGGACGTTTTCCATTCCTGATTTTGCAATGTAACTTTAGCGCCAATATTTTTTTGCCACATAGACGCCGCAACAATGGCTTGCTGTTTATTTTGATCTGACGTGTTGTATAACAACGAAAATTTCAGGGGATTCTCTTTGGTGTAACCTGCCTCAGCCAGCAGAGCCTTCGCCCGTTGATAACGCTGCTCAGCAGGTAAACTAGCCCACTGTGGCGGAACAAAATTTCCATTATTAATAAACGTTGGCGTAAAACCATAAGCCACTGTTTGGCCTTGATTGATGATTTTATTTGTAATGGTTTCTCTATCTAACCCTAACTTAATCGCTTCCCTCACTCGAGGGTCATTAAAGGGTGGGCGTTTATTATTGATTTCATAATAAAAAGTACATAAATAAGGCCTTACATATAGTTCATTAGGCCTTTCTTGTTTCATTTTTTGATAAAGCGCAGGCGGAATAGCGGAATTGCTGATATCGGTTTCACCACTGCGATAGCGGTTGATATCACTGACTTCTGATGAAATCGAGAGGAACGTCGCGTGATCTATCTTGCTCTGCGCGTTATTCCAATATAATGGGTTACGTTTGACAACAATGCGCTCGTTAACCACCCATTTATCCAGTAAATAAGCCCCATTTCCCACAAAATTTTGTGGTTGAGTCCATTTATCACCATATTTTTCAACTGTTTGTTTGTGAACAGGTTTCATGGCGGTATGGGATAACATATCGACAAAATAAGGCACTGGGTGGCTGAGTGTGACTTGTAAATGATGGGAGTCTAAGGCTTTTACGCCAAGTTCATTGACAGGCTTTTTACCTGCAAGGATCTCATCTGCATTTAAAATATAAGCATTTTGTAGGTAACTTGAATAAGGTGAACCTGTTGTGGGATCCGCAAGCCGTTGCCAACTATACACAAAATCATCTGCGGTGACAGGCGTTCCATCACTCCATTTTGCATCATCTCTGAGTGTGAAAACCCAAGTTATGTAATTATCGTTTTCCCAGCTTTTTGCCACACCCGGTGTCACTTTTCCATCGACATCCGTATAAACCAAACCTTCTAACAAATTTAAAATGATATTACTTTCAGGAACCCCTTCCACTTTGTGGGGGTCAAGGGAGGCGACTTCTGAGCCGTTGTTAATGACAATTGACTGTACTGGCTTAGCTGAATTCGCGCTTACATAGGATGATGCAAAAAATAATGACAGAGCTCCCAAACCTATTGCCGTTCTTATCATTTTGTCCCTCATGATTAGCAACCTTCACTGTGATTAATTAAACCCTTTAGCTAGCCACACATAGCCAAATTTATCCTTTAGATACAAATAATCAAAACAACTAATTAACATTTGTTAGTTAAAAATTTTATATCAATCTTAAAATAACCTTGCACAGATAACATAAAACCCTTTAAATTCAATAAAATACATTACTCTTCGTTGTGTGGCGCAGTACATTCCCCCTTCACTCTTCCAAACATATCATTAACAAACACCAATTAGAATAGTGAATAAATTTACGCAGCTCACAATTCCTTACTTTTTATCCCTGATTTAGCAAAAAATGCGACATTAAATTACAGATAAGACTGTTTCTATTGCTGATTGTTTATGACAAAAAAAGTGGATTTACGACATATCCTGCTGTTGGATACTTTGAGGCTGTATTGGGAAGGTGGTAATTATCTCAATGCCGCTACTTGCAAAAATGCATAACAGCGGCATTGGAAAGAAATGGCTTAGAGTAAACCTGGGAAAAGTGCTTTGACACCAATGACGATAAATTCGATGCCAAGGGACATCAGTAATAACCCCATGATCCTCGTGACAACGTTGATCCCTGTTTGCCCTAAATAGCGGACTAATAATGAGGCGGAGCGAAACAATAACCAGCAACAAAAAGCAAAGAAAATACTGGTGAGGGCTAAACCTAAAAAATTCTGCCAACCGTGCCATCTTGAAGACCAGACAATACAAGAACTTATTGCCCCCGGCCCTGCCATTAGCGGCAATGCTAAAGGCACAACACCTATGCTGTCACGAACAGCTGTTTCTGTTTTTTCCTGTTTATTCTGTTTATCTTCACCAATTTTTCCGCTTATCATTGACATTGCAATGGTAACAATCAATATCCCCCCAGCAATACGGAACGAATCAATTGAGATCCCAAATAACTGTAGGATTGAGTCACCAATCAATAATGAAGTACATAAAATAATAGCAACTGAAGTATTCGCAATGGTGTTGGTTTTATTTCTCCCAGCATTACTCTGGTAATTAGTCATACTGATAAACACGGGTAAAATACCCACAGGGTTTACCAGCGCAAATAGACCGATGAAAAACTTAATGTAGCCCGATAGATCAAGTAATGCAGCACTCACTCATTCAATTCCTTAAATAACTCTGGTTAGAGATGTATTGATATCTTTTTTAATTTTATCACTGATGTAACAAATTTCCTTGAGCAAAGCACTATTTTCTGTAGATGTCTCTTTTTACCCCATTTTTTGTTAGCTTTATTATCAATCTCGATGCATTTAGCTTACTTATGTGAAAGTTAATTAATACACCAACAACACTATTTCAAACAGTACAAAAACAACCATGCTGAAAGGTGTCAGCTTGCTATTTTCGTGATTTAGATCACTTTATTTAATTTCTGTTTTGTTAATCTATCCTTAACTGATAGACCGAGTTATTGATAAGCTATTCATCAATAATTCACGTTTTAACAAGGTTTTTAAGCCAATAGGCGATGATGAGCTACGTTATTATTAATATTATCTATACTTTCTTTTTTAGGCAGTCTTTTTTAACCCTGTTTATAGATACATTGCTCATTGGCTTAAAAAGTTTAACATTTATCAGGAGTAATCTATATGTCCGTAACTAACGTTACCGAACTCAATGAACTCGTTGCTCGTGTCAAAAAAGCTCAACGCGAATTCGCTAGTTTTTCGCAAGAAAAAGTAGATGAAATCTTCCGCGCTGCTGCCCTTGCTGCTGCTGATGCACGTATCCCTCTTGCAAAACTCGCTGTAGAAGAGTCTGGTATGGGTATTATTGAAGATAAAGTGATCAAAAACCACTTTGCTTCCGAATATATCTATAATGCATATAAAGACGAAAAGACCTGCGGTGTTCTATCTGAAGACCCAACATTTGGTACAATTACGATTGCAGAACCTATTGGGATTATCTGCGGTATCGTACCAACAACAAACCCAACATCAACAGCTATTTTTAAATCGCTGATTAGCTTAAAAACACGTAATGCCATTATTTTCTCTCCGCACCCACGTGCGAAAGTGGCAACTAACCGTGCAGCGGAAATTGTTCTTAATGCCGCTATTGCAGCAGGCGCACCAAAAGATATTATTGGCTGGATTGATTCCCCATCCGTTGAATTATCCAATGCATTAATGCACCACCCTGATATTAACCTGATCTTAGCGACAGGTGGCCCAGGTATGGTAAAAGCAGCTTACAGCTCAGGTAAACCAGCCATTGGTGTGGGTGCGGGTAATACCCCAGTTGTTATCGATGAAACCGCCGATATTAAACGCGCAGTGGCTTCTATTTTAATGTCCAAAACCTTCGATAACGGCGTTATCTGTGCATCTGAGCAGTCTGTTGTTGTTGTCGATGAAATTTATAACCAAGTACGTGAACGTTTTGCAAACCATGGCGGTTATTTACTGCAAGGTAAAGAACTCAAAGCCGTTCAAGATATTATTTTAAAAAATGGTAACTTAAATGCCGCTATCGTGGGGCAACCTGCGCATAAAATTGCGGAAATGGCAGGTATTACGGTACCAATGAATACCAAGATTTTAATTGGTGAAGTAAAACTGATTGATGAGTCTGAACCTTTTGCCCATGAAAAACTGTCGCCACTGTTAGCGATGTACCGCGGCAAAAACTTTGAAGATGCGGTAGCAAAAGCGGAGCAATTGGTTGAAATGGGCGGTATTGGCCACACCTCTTGCTTATATACAGACCAAGATAATGAACATGTACGTGTAAATTATTTCGGTCAAAAAATGAAAACAGCACGTATCCTGATCAACACCCCTGCTTCACAAGGTGGGATTGGTGACTTGTATAACTTTAAATTAGCCCCTTCTCTCACGCTCGGCTGCGGTTCTTGGGGTGGTAACTCCATCTCCGAAAACGTTGGTCCTAAACATTTGATTAATACCAAAACTGTAGCGAAGAGAGCTGAAAATATGTTGTGGCATAAACTTCCAAATTCAATCTACTTCCGCCGTGGCTGTTTACCGATTGCCCTTGAAGAGATTGCGACTGATGGTGCAAAACGTGCATTTATCGTCACCGATGGCTACTTATTTAATAATGGCTATGTGGATGAAGTTGTTAATGTTCTCAAAAAACACCATATTGAAACTGATGTTTTCTTTGAAGTTGAAGCCGACCCAACGTTAACAGTTGTTCGCAAAGGTGCGGCACAAATGCAAGCTTTCCAACCTGATGTCATTATCGCATTAGGTGGCGGTTCCCCAATGGATGCGGCGAAAATCATGTGGGTTATGTACGAGCACCCTGAAACGCATTTTGAAGAACTGGCATTACGCTTTATGGATATCCGTAAACGTATTCACCGTTTCCCTAAAATGGGCGTGAAAGCAAAATTAGTGGCTATCACAACCACATCAGGTACAGGTTCTGAAGTCACACCATTTGCAGTTGTGACCGATGATAAAACAGGGCAAAAATACCCATTAGCCGACTATGCATTAACGCCAAATATGGCAATTGTCGATGCTAACCTTGTCATGAACATGCCAAAATCATTAACTGCTTTTGGTGGTTTAGATGCGGTCACCCACGCATTAGAAGCTTATGTTTCCGTATTGGCCAATGAGTTTACCGATGGTCAAGCATTGAAAGCACTAAGCTTATTAAAAGATTATCTGCCAGCGAGTTATCATGAAGGTGCCAAAAACCCAGTAGCACGGGAACGTGTACACAATGGTGCAACCTTAGCGGGTATTGCCTTTGCTAACGCTTTCTTGGGTGTATGTCACTCAATGGCACACAAACTTGGCTCTGAGTTCCATATTCCTCATGGTCTGGCAAATGCGCTATTAATCTGTAACGTTATCCGTTTCAATGCGAACGATAACCCAACCAAACAAACTGCATTCAGCCAATACGACCGTCCTCATGCGCGTCGTCAATATGCTGAGATTGCAGATCATCTCGGTCTAACAAATCCAGATGACCGTACAGGTGTTAAAATTGAGAAGTTATTAGCGTGGTTAGATGAAATTAAAGCTGACTTAGGTATTCCTAAATCCATCCGTGAAACAGGTGTTGCGGAAGCTGATTTCTTAGCGCGTGTAGATAAGCTGTCTGAAGATGCTTTCGATGACCAATGTACCGGGGCAAACCCACGTTATCCATTAATCTCTGAAATTAAACAGTTATTACTGGATTCCTATTATGGTCGTGATTTTGTGGAGCACGCAGGTGCACCATCTGTTGAACTGAAAACAGAAAAGAAAGCTGTTGAGAAAAAAGCAGCCCCTAAAAAAGTTGCTGAAAAAAAACCATCTAAAAAATAATTCTTAGTGGTAATTAAATAATAAAGGCACCGCAAATGCGGTGCCTTTATTGTTTCTGTCGATAATATAATGGTATTAAAATACAATCATATATTAGATGAACTAAAGCACTTAGCCACTCATTCAAACACATCAAACTCTTCGGACTATATCGTTTATCTTACTGACTATTTTTAAACTTAATTAAAATCGATACCCTTTTTAGGAATAGTGCCTAAGTCCATTAATTTTGCTTGTTCTATCGCATCGGCATAATGCTTACGACATACAGAGATATACTTCTCATTACCGCCTATATCAACCTGTGCACCTTCGTAAACAGGAATACCATCACTACCTACACGTAATACTTTATTCGCTTTACGGCCACAGTAACAAACGGTTTTAAGCTCAACAAGCTTATCAGCCCACGCAAGTAAATATTGACTCCCTTCAAATAACTGCCCTGCAAAGTCTGTTCTTAAGCCATAACATAAAACAGGGATATCACTGTTATCAACAATATCGCATAATTGCTCTACTTGTTGTTTAGTTAAAAATTGACACTCATCAATAAGAACACAATGTACTTTTTGTGCGCTATTTTCTTGCTTAATAACCTCTGCCATATTGGTTAATGGTGAGAATAATAAAGCTTCAGCTGATAAACCAATGCGCGAAGATACCTTCCCCTGGGCAAAACGATTATCAATCTCTGCCGTGAATATCAACGTCCGCATTCCTCTTTCGTTATAGTTATACGATGACTGTAACAAAGACGTTGATTTCCCTGCATTCATCGCTGAATAATAAAAATAAAGCTGAGCCATCTGGCAGTTTCCTCAAAAATAATATCCAAAATATTTTACCATAAAACATGTTCTTGGATTAACTATAACCACTCACACTTACTTTACTTATTGAAAGTTTAACTTTTTTTACGTAAACATATCTGTGTTTTATACTTATAATGATTACCTTATATGCAATAAAAGCTAATTTTATATTAACAATAAACAGCCTGACTAAAGCACATTGCAGTAAATTTTCTCATCAAAAAATGAAAATTTAAGTTAATCTCTACCCCAATTATTCTGAGTTAATGTAAAAAAAGACCTTTTACTCGTTTTGAAGAATATTAAGTTTGTTAAGCTTTTCCATATTGCTATTTTTTTCATTAGTTCAGTTATTGATAATAGTGGTATATATATCTACCAAAAGTTTATATTTCTTTAGTAAAAAAATTGCATTCGTTAAAGATTACTTTTAAACTAGGGAAGTAATTTAGCTATTGCAGAATTTAAAATAGCACTCTATTATTACTGTACACATGCCAACAAATAATTTGAGACCAGGAAAATGAGCGAATCATTAAAAGCGTTAAATAACATCCGTACTCTTCGTGCTCAAGCTCGCGAAGTTACTTTAGAATCTTTAGAAGAAATGCTGGAAAAATTAACGGTCGTTGTTGAAGAGCGCCGTGATGAAGAAAGCCAAGCACGTGCTGAATTAGAAGAACGTAACCGTAAGTTAGAAAAAGTTCGTGAAATGATCCTTGAGCAAGGCGTAGATTTAAACGACCTTCTGCAAACAATGGATTCAGGCAAAACAACAAGTACTCGTGCTAAGCGTGCTGCACGCCCTGCTAAATATAAATATGTTGATGAAAACGGCGAAACTAAAACTTGGACAGGCCAAGGCCGTACTCCAGCCGTGATCAAAGTTGCTATTGACGCAGGTAAATCTTTAGACGATTTCTTAATCTAATCGCCTAAAAGCTTATTCTAAACACCCTTTTTAAAAGGGTGTTTTTGTTTGTACCCTTATATATTATTTTATATTAGCCATCTGTTACGAAAGCACACTCGCATATAAAATAGGCTTCTTAATATCATTCTTCTCCCGCCCACGTTTAGACGTGTATTTCTTATCAGCAAACGGCTTGAAAAATTAATAAAAAACTCGAGATAGTAAAGAAATGTAATCTTAATTAGAATTAATCAGGTGTATAGACGTGTGTTTATTAGTCTGGTCTAAACATGTATTTTTAATGCTTAAGTCTCAAAAAACTAAAAAGTGGCTAAAGCCTCATATAGAAAATTTGATATACCTCTGATTACTTAGATAACAAGCTTAAATAATCCTAGTTCCTTGCATAAAAAAGGCTAACAAATTAAGTTAGCCTATAATAAAACCTGACTGTATAACACTATTTAGATGTATTTAAGCTTTCAGCTAAATCTTTCACCCATTTGGTAAAATCGTCACCTAACGTGTCATGTTGCATTCCATATTCCACAAAGGCTTTCATATAACCTAATTTATTACCGCAGTCATGGCTTTTACCACATAAGTGGTAGGCTTCAACAGGTTCATTATTTTCCATCATTAACGCAATTGCATCCGTTAATTGAATTTCATCTCCAGCACCTGGGGCTGTTTTCGCTAATGCATCCCAAATTTTCTCAGATAATACATAACGACCGACAATTGATAAATTAGATGGTGCTTCATCTTGCTTAGGTTTTTCTACCATCCGAATAATTTTTTTACTATCTCCCGGTTGTAATGTTTCCCCATTACAATCGACAATACCATAGTTAGACACATCTTCATGTGGAACAGGCTCAACAAGTATTTGACTCGCACCAGTGTCTTCGTAATGCTCAAGCATTTCACGTAGATTAAACTTGCTTAGGTCTGTACTGTAACGGTCTAAGATAACATCAGGTAAGATCACCGCAAAAGGCTCTTCACCAACTAATGGCTTAGCACATAAAATCGCGTGCCCTAACCCTTTAGCAATGCCTTGGCGAGTCTGCATAATCGTGACGTGGCTTGGGCAAATAGATTGGACTTCATCTAATAATTGGCGCTTAACACGAGCTTCTAAAATAGCCTCTAATTCAAAGCTAGTATCAAAATGATTTTCAATTGAATTTTTAGACGAGTGTGTAACAAGAACAATTTCATTGATACCCGCTGCAATACACTCATTAACAACATACTGAATCAATGGTTTATCAACGATCGGTAACATCTCTTTCGGTATCGCCTTAGTTGCTGGCAACATCCGTGTCCCTAATCCCGCAACAGGGATCACCGCTTTTCGCACCTTACGTTGTGTCATTTTATAGCTCCTGAGAATTTCTACGCAACTTTCCCTCATATTTCAAAAAAGTGAAGGAGGTATTTTTTTATTGCGCAGGAGTATATCAGGAATTGTTAATGAATAAATAGCGATGACTCTTATTGGTATTATTTTACCCGTCATTGCCATTCATTTTAAGACAGCATTAATTTTCAGGATTAAACATAAGTTTTATTTTTTGGCTGTTATTGCGAATTAAACACTGCCAAGCCGTCCCATTTATTTCTAAATGGTTTGGATGGTAGAATTTTAAAGCACCTAATGGAATACTTCTCTCCAGCTTAAAATGAGATTCTTCTGTAGTCACTTCGGCTTCTAAACCTGCACTAGCCAGAATAATGGCTTTATTGTGAGTATTAAAATACCCTAACAACAATGGAAATTGCCCATCAAACCCTGAATCTTCCAGCAAATGATTTATCTGATTAATAATTTTATCTATATTCGGTAATTTTTTGTCTGGATAACTTACTGCATTTTTTAGCAAATCATTGAAGACAACTCGGATTAAAAAAGCGGCCATGATCCCTTCTTGTGGTGAACGCTCAGTATCAATACAATAAAATCCAATTTGGTTCTCTGATATAGGCGCTAAATCAAGCAACAATCCAAACCGGTTAGCCTCGTTTAATTGCCGATAATTTATACGATATCCATTAATGTTTTGACATACTGGAGGCTGCAATTGCTTTAAAACCGCTAACATATCTTGTGTATTACTTTGCATTAGAGCAGCTATTTGCTCGATCTCCTCCCCAATCTGGGCCGTGAGATTATCCTCTTCTGGGTACAATGCAGACAAAATGGTAATTTTAACTTCGTCTAGGTTCTTTATCGGTTTAAGTAATGCATCTCTTGCGCCGAGACGAAACATGCGGTCGAGTTTTGTAAAATCTGTTGTCGCAGAAATAACGATAACAGGAATGGTGATATTTCTTGCAACGAGTTCACGCATGAAGGCCTCACCATCCATCACCGGCATGTTGAGGTCACAAAGAATGACATCGGGTTCAATTTCCCCAATCGTCAACATAGTAATTGCTTGTTGGCCATTGCTTGCGGTATATATCTCTATCTCTAAACTTTCTAAGTAAGTTTTCAAGATGGTACAGAAGGTAATTTCGTCTTCTATTATCAATATTTTTCTATTTTTCATTTGATACCTACTGCGATGGCCTAGTTAATTAACAATACTATTATTCATATTATAGAATCATTTTTCACCTATCTTTTGAGTATAGTGACTTTTCAACCTTCTACTTATTTTTATCGAGAGTATTATGGATCACCAAGAAGAAAGTAAGTGCTGTTGTGGCAGCAGAGCACAATTTGAACATTGCTGTGCACCTTTTTTGAAAAAAGAAGCCACTCCTGAAACCCCTGAACAGCTGATGCGGTCACGTTATAGTGCCTATGTCCACCATAACGCTAATTATCTTATTGAAACATGGCACCCAGATTGCAACGCTAAACAGTGGGAGCAAGAAATAATAACCAGCTTCGAACAAACGCAGTGGTTAGGCCTCCGTGTTATTAGTTCTTCTTATGCTAAAAATCCAGACGAAGGCTATGTCGAATTTTCGACTTGCTTTATTGATGAAAAAGCTGATCATAAACAACTTATTCATGAACGTTCCCGCTTTATTCGTTTGAATTCGCGCTGGTATTATCTTGATGGCATTACGCCCAAAGTAGGACGAAATGATTTATGTCCCTGCGGTTCTGGCAAAAAATATAAAAAATGCTGTGACCAAGGCTAATTCATTTCAAGACCCAGAAATTTTACTGCCAATCAAGTTCATGACATCGTATGTTATTGGCCTTATGAAATAGGCTCTGTTAGTTAAGGATAGACAGCTTCATGCAACAAAAAATTGTACAAAAAAAAATCCTCAGGACAATTTGCCCTGATGCAAAAGGATTAATCGCAAAAATCACCAATATTTGTTACAAACACCAGCTTAACATTGTGCAAAATAATGAATTTGTGGATCACCGTACTGGCCGATTTTTCATGCGAACAGAGCTTGAGGGTATTTTTAATGATGAAACCCTCTTAGCTGATCTTGATGATGCTTTGCCCGTAGGCTCTAAACGTGAGCTTAATGTTTCTGGTCGTCGTCGCATCGTAATAATGGTGACAAAAGAAGCTCATTGCTTAGGTGATTTATTGATGAAAAGTGCCTATGACGGGTTAGAAGTTGAAATTGCTGCCGTTATTGGCAATCATGACACGCTAAAAAACTTGGTCGAACAATTTGGCATCCCATTCCATCTTATCAGTCACGAAGGTTTAACCCGTGAACAACACGATGAAAAAATGACGGCACAAATTGACCAGTACCAACCTGATTATGTTGTCCTCGCTAAGTACATGCGTGTTTTAACGCCAGCATTTGTTCAGCACTACCCTAATCAGATTATTAATATTCACCACTCATTCCTACCCGCCTTTATTGGGGCGCGTCCTTATCATCAAGCCTATGAGCGTGGAGTGAAGATTATTGGCGCTACTGCGCACTTTGTGAATGATAACTTGGATGAAGGGCCAATTATCACGCAAAACGTGATCAATGTTGACCATACATTTACAGCGGACGATATGATGCGTGCAGGACGTGATGTTGAGAAAAATGTTCTGAGCCACGCATTATACTGGGTGCTGGCACAACGTGTATTTGTATATGGTAACCGCACCATTATCTTATAAACAAATACACGCTGGTGACTTTTCTAAGTGAAATTTGTAGACTTAACAAGCATTAAGAGCAAAAAAACAGCAAACGAACGTTTTATTGAAAATTAATGCTTTACAGCGGCGCGTCATTTGATATTATGCCGCCCGCTGTCAACGATTACAGCAATTCAAAATCTGGTGGGATACCCAAGCGGCCAAAGGGAGCAGACTGTAAATCTGCCGTCACAGACTTCGAAGGTTCGAATCCTTCTCCCACCACCATCTAAACACATTCAACGCCTAGTTTATCAACGACACCCATAAAACGGTTCAATACACTAGAATGTGCTTTTGATTTATAAACATAACATTCACTTTGCCCTAATAATTTATTCAATGATATATATATCAATGATTTATCGACTAACTCCTCTTCTGGATAATGATCGATGATACCAATAAAATCACCATCTTGAATAAAGCTTTGGCAGCACCCAATATTATCCATTTGCCTAACACTCACTTTACTATCTAACGTTTCTACCTTTCCTAATAAATCACTCATCAAAGAGCTTTTATAAAATGCAGGGTCACAAAGCCAAGTGCTTTCTTGTAATAGTGAGACGAGTTCATGATTAAATTTTTCATACAATTCTTTACGGCAATATATTCCTAGTGGGGAGTTCTCTATTTTTTTTTGTAATGAAAAACGCTCACTAACCACCAATTCTGAACTTAGAATCAATGTATTACCGTCATAGTCAACTATTTCATCCACTTCATCATAATTAAACCTTAATATATTTACTTGTACATTATTTTGATGAGCAGCTTGATAAAGATTAATTAAATGACTTTCCTTACCCCAGTCATAATAAATATTCGCTTCGTTAACAATATATCCTGAAAAGTGTTTTTTCGTGATTTCTTTCTCCTGCAAATAGAGATCTCTAAGATCGTTATAAAGCTCCTGGCCATCCTTAGTTAATGTCATTCCAAATTTTTCTCGTTTAAAAAGCCGCTTACCTAGGCTTGTTTCAAAGTCTTTGATAGACTTCGCGATAGGAGGCGTCGTACGGTTCATCACTCTTGCAGCTTTACTTAACGAGCCATTTTCAACAACCGCCATAAACGCCTCTAATTTTCTTGAAAAGAACATATCTATGACCCCATTCTATTTATTAATATGTTAATCAATAGCATTATTATCTAATAAATAACGTACCGATTAGCCCATAACCAAAATCATTCAATAAAAAATAAAATTTAATTTTTTATTGAATGAGTAACAATATTTCATAAAAGTATTTTTATAATTTCCAACATAGCAAAGCAATATATTATACTGTTTCGCTTAGTTATTTTTTATGACTCCACTATTAAATCACATTAAAATACAAATAACCAATTGACTTTAAATGAAATTAATATCCCTTGTTTATTTTAAGTAACAACCATTTATTAATTATCCATAGTGTTTTTATATGGTAGATAATTTAATTCCTACTAATAAATTATAAATAATTAAATTTGTTGATATCCTTTTTTAATACACATCCTTTTCAATTTTGAATACCTTCAATTGATTAATTACTATTTAATATAAAAACTTTAACCCGTAACGCACATCATATGGGTTACAGTGTTCTTATCATCTGTTAGAATCAATCGCAGGAATACTGACAATAGGTGATAAAAAATCCATGAAATTCATATCGTTTAACATTAATGGTCTTCGTGCTCGCCCGCATCAACTTGCTGCCATCATCGAAAAACATCAACCTGAAGTCATCGGCTTACAAGAAACCAAAGTGCATGATGATATGTTTCCATATGAAGAAGTTAGCAAGCTCGGCTATCATGTTTTTTATCACGGCCAAAAAGCTCACTATGGTGTTGCGCTGCTAACAAAAAATGAACCCATCGCTGTTCGAAAAGGCTTCCCGACCGACGATGAAGATGCCCAACGTCGAATTATTATGGCTGATATCCACACAGAACGTGGGCCGCTAACCGTTGTTAATGGCTACTTCCCTCAAGGCGAAAGCCGTGACCATCCAACAAAATTTCCAGCTAAAGAAAAATTTTACCGTGATCTACAAAGCTATATCACCTCAACACAAACAGCAGAATCACAATTATTAATTATGGGCGATATGAATATCAGTCCAACAGACTTAGATATTGGTATTGGTGATATCAACCGCAAACGCTGGTTAAAAACAGGTAAATGTTCATTTTTACCTGAAGAACGTGAATGGCTAGATAAACTTTTAGGTTGGGGCTTAGTTGATACATATCGCGCTAAGAACCCGGATGTAGATGACTGCTATTCATGGTTTGATTACCGTTCAAAAGGTTTTGATGATAACCGAGGTTTACGCATCGATTTATTGCTGGCATCAAATAAGCTTGCTGAGCGCTGTATTGCAACAGGTATCGACTATGAGATCCGTGGAATGGAAAAACCGTCTGACCACGCCCCTGTTTGGTCTGAATTCGATTTAAGTAAATAGCTGATATTCCCTATAGAAAAAGGCACTCATTTGAGTGCCTTTTTCAGTTTGGTTAATCTGATTTCTTTTTCGTTTTCTTTGCAGTTTTAACGCTTTTCTTGCCACCTTTGCTTGGTGCAGGTGGTAACTCTCGAAAAGCACGTAAATTAGTGGATTGGCGTGCATAATGAATCAGCTGTATCAATGTTTCACTCAAAGGATGCATAAAATCATCATACCGAGTTTGCTTTTCACTGATTTGCGTCAAAACGGACTCCCAGTGGGCGGTCATATCTGGCAAGGTCGCCATATCCGGCAATACATGAATTAAGGCTCTACCTGCGGGAGATGAATGAATATAACGCCCCTTTTTATAGAGAAACTGGCGTTTAAATAAGAGATCGATAATCCCTGCACGAGTTGCTTCTGTTCCCAAGCCATCCGTTTCTCGCAATACTTTTTTTAATGCTTTATCTTGCACAAATCTGGCAATACCGGTCATCGCGGATAACAACGTTGCATCAGTAAAAGGCCTCGGTGGCTGAGTTTGCCTTTCAACCACTTCCCCTTTTTCACACAAAAGCTCATCATCTTTAGCAACAACGGGCAACGGCATGCCATCATTTTCAGCATCACGCTCTTTTCCACCTAAAACAACCCGCCAGCCCGCTTCTGCCAGAAAACGTGCTTTCGCAATAAATTTGCCCTTTTCAATTTCCAATTCAATTGTACACTTGCGAAAAACCGCATCAGACATAAATTGGATAATATATTGACGTGCAATTAACTGATAAATATTACTTTCATTTTCTGTTAATTTCACCGCAGTCGCTTTCGCCGTAGGAATGATGGCGTGGTGAGCATCAACTTTTTTGTCATCCCAACAACGATTTTTCTTATCTAATTCAGGTAGCTCAAATTCAGTAAGATCGGGTTGGTGAACAGCAATCGCATTTAAGACACTATGCCGACCCGCAAAGTGTTCATCTGGTAAATAACGGCTATCTGAACGCGGGTACGTAATCAATTTGTGGGTTTCATATAAGCGCTGGCAGATATCTAACACTTCTTGTGCGCTTAACGCATATTTTTTGGCGGCTTCAATTTGCAATGCAGACAATGAAAAAGGCAATGGCGCAATTTCAGACTCACGTTTATCTTGATATAGCGTGACAATTGCGGGTTTTCCTTCAATTCGGGAAACCACATGCTCAGCAAGCGGTCGATGAAATAAACGCCCTTCTTCGTCCTGATAATCAATGCAAGACTCACTCGGTTGCCATGTCGCCACAAAGCGCTCATCGTTTGGCGTCACAATATGCGCTTTCACTTCAAAAAAGTCTTTCGGCACAAAGTGTTCTATTTCTTCATCTCGCCTCACCACCAGTCCCAAGACTGGGGTTTGTACCCGTCCCACAGAAAGCACACCTTGATAGCCACCACGCTGCCCAAGCAACGTATAAGCCCGAGTCATATTAATGCCATACAGCCAATCCGCTCTTGCTCTGGCAAGGGCAGAAACGCACAATGGGATAAACTCACGGTTTTCCCTTAACCGCTCAATAGCACGCTCTACCGCTTGAGGGTTAAGGTCGTTGATAAGGCAACGTTTTACTGTTTTTCGTTTTTCTGCATCAAGTTGTAGATAATCGAGCACTTCATCCACCAGCAACTGTCCTTCTCTATCAGGGTCTCCTGCATGGATAACGACAGTTGCTTGTTTGAGTAGTGCTTCGATGGTTTTCAGCTGTTTGGTTACTGAGGGGCGCGGTTTTAACTGCCACTTTTCAGGAATAATCGGCAAGTCTTGTAAATTCCAACGCGCATAACGAGGCTCATAAGCATCGGGCTCAGCCTGTTCAAGAAGGTGACCAATGCACCATGTGACCGTTTGGCCATCACCGCATTTTATAAAGCCATCCCCTCGTTGATGAGGTTTTGGCAATACATCGGCAATCGCCCTAGCGAGACTCGGTTTTTCCGCAATAAACAAACGCATGAATTAATCTATCACTTCAACTAATGGGACATTGTCCTGATGGGGGAGCAATTTGCCGATAGACTGTAGCAAAACACCTTGCTGCTGTGCAATCTCTTTAATTTTAGCAACTTCTGACGGTTTTACAGCAATCAATAATCCACCCGAGGTTTGCGGATCACACAATAACTGACGCTGCATGTCACTCATCGGGCCAATAAGATGACCATAACTATCAAAGTTACGTGATGTTCCACCTGGAACACACCCTGCTTCTATATATTTTTCCACATCTGCAAGTTTAGGTACTTTTGTGAACGATACTTGAGCACGAACCCCAGACCCTTCGCAAATTTCGCTTAAGTGACCAAGTAAACCAAAACCCGTCACATCTGTCATCGCAGTAACGCCTTCGATTGGAGCAATCACTGCGCCGAGTTTATTCAGCTGGCACATGGTTTCTGCAGCAAGGTGCTGGTGCTCTTCTTTGAGTAAGCCTTTTTTCTCAGCAGTCGTTAACACACCAATGCCCAGTGGTTTTGTTAAAAATAACTCACAGTCCGCGGTTGCAGCGCTGTTTTTCTTCACATATTCCGTGTTCACGACGCCTGTGACAGCCAAACCAAAAATGGGCTCGGGCGCATCAATAGAGTGACCACCAGCAAGAGAAATTCCTGCATCTGCACAAGCTGCACGGCCACCTTCAATCACTTCACGCGCAACCTCAGGAGGCAATTTGGCGATCGGCCATCCTAAAATCGCTATCGCCATAATCGGCTTGCCACCCATGGCAAAAATATCGCTAATGGCATTAGTTGCCGCAATGCGTCCGAACTCAAATGGGGAGTCAACAATTGGCATAAAGAAATCAGTAGTACTGATGATCCCAAGGCCATTACCTAAATCGTAAACGGCGGCATCATCCTTCGTTTCATTACCAACCAACAAGTGTGGGTCATGAAATTTGGCCTGCTCTGTATGTAAAATTTGTTCTAATACTTTTGGGGCAATTTTACAGCCGCAACCCGCACCGTGACTGTACTGCGTGAGCCTAATTTTCTCAGTCATAATTGTTCCCTTAAAAATGTGTGATAAAACCGTTCATCTCTGGGATTTGAACTTTGGTTGGTGCTTTAAGTTCTGGCGTGCCTAAATAGAGAAAACCCACGATACGGTCATTTTCTTCACAGCCTAACCCTGCACGTACAATTTCATCCTCTGTCCATGAGCCGGAACGCCAAATCCCACCAAAACCTTGTGCTACCGCAGCCATTTGCATCGCTTGGACAGTGCAGCTCGCTGCAACAAGTTGCTCCCATTGTGGCACTTTAGGATGATCTTTAATTTTCGCAATCACGGTAATAATTAGCGGAGCGCGAAAAGGTGCATTACGTGCTTTTTCTTCGACTTCTGCACCTAACCCACCTTCAATCGCTGCTTTTTCAAGCAATTGGCTAAAACGTTTAATGCCATCACCTTGCATGATAACAAAATGCCAAGGGCGTAATGCACCGTGGTCTGGTGCTCTCATACCTGCCGCAAGAATATTGTTGAGCTCTTCGCCTTGTGGCGCGGGTGTAGTGAGCCTGGAAGCTGAACGACGGTTCAACAAAAGGGTTAAAGCATCCATATTTGTCTCCGATTAAGAGTAGACTGATTTGATAATCATTCAATCAGGTAATTATACCCACACAACCTATTGTTATAGTAAGCTTATCGTTAAACTATGACTTTGCTTGACGATTAACGTGAGTTGCATTAATTAGATTATTAATTCATTGAATTATATCATTTGTCATGAGTGAAAAATATCATTGTGACATTGTATATCGCGCATAACGGATTTGTTATGCATAAAAAATGATTCATTAGTAAATAACTGTATTGCTAATGAATGAATTAGAAAGCAGTATCCAATATAGCTTGCGCCTCAAGACCATCAAAAACATGAGCGCAAAATATGCAGGATAGGAGAAAAAATGCGTCAACTATGGGACATCCTCGCCACCATCTTTAAAATCAGTTGGAAGGCACTTAACTTCATTCGAGAATTCGTTTTTAACGCAATTTTCCTTGTGCTGTTCTTTATTGTGATTGGGTCTTTTGCCCTTTATCAATCAGAATCTGAGCCTGAAAAAAATTACTATGGCGCGTTGTATGTGGACTTGCAAGGTGTGGTCGTTGACCAAGTTTCTGCTCCAGACCCATTTGGGCGTATGAGCCGTGAATTATTAGGCACCTCAAATAACCGAATGCAAGAAAACTCCCTATTCGATATTGTCGACACCATCCGCACTGCGGCCGATGATGACCGGATTACGGGGATGGTTTTGCGCCTTGATAACTTAGTGGGAGCGGATCAGCCTTCCCTCGCTTATATCGGTAAAGCGATTGCACAATTTAAGAGCAAGGGTAAACAAGTTTACGCAGTAGGCAGCCATTTTTCTCAGCCACAATATTACCTTGCAAGTTTTGCGGATGATATTTACCTCACCCCGCAAGGCTCCGTTGGCTTATATGGCTTCGCGACAAACAGTATTTACTACAAGTCTCTGTTAGAAAAACTGAAAATTAGCAGCCATATTTTCCGTGTCGGAACGTATAAATCTGCGGTTGAACCAATGATGCGTGATGATATGTCCCCTGAAGCACGCCTAGCGAATCAACAGTGGTTAAATGCACTATGGAACAATTACTTGGATGCGTTAGCGGCTAACCGTAAAATGACTAGTTCACAAATTTTCCCTGGTGCAGATGCTATTCTTAGCCAGCTACGTGCAGTCAAAGGGGATAGCGCTCAATACGCATTAAAACAGAAATTAGTGGATAAAATTTACACCAATGAGCAAGTTGAAGAGCTCCTCAGCAAGCACTTTGGTTGGAATAAAGATGCTAAGCAATTCAATAATATCAGTATCTATGATTATTCCGCTAAGATTGCCGATACCACTGCAAACCAAGGTGGCAATATTGCGGTGATCGTGGTGCAAGGCGCGATTATGGATGGCCCTCAGACACCGGGAATTGCCGGTGGTGATACCATTGCAGCGCAAATACGTGATGCCCGCCTTGATGACAATATTAAAGCCATTGTCCTACGAGTGAATAGTCCAGGAGGAAGCGTTAGCGCATCTGACCTTATTCGTAGCGAATTAGCCTCTGCCCATGCAGCAGGTAAACCTGTTGTTGTTTCTATGGGCGGCATGGCGGCATCAGGCGGTTACTGGGTTTCCACGCCTGCGGATTATATTATCGCAAGCCCAAGCACGCTAACGGGTTCAATTGGTATCTTTGGCGTAATTAATACATTTGAAAAATCACTGGATTCTATTGGTGTATACACTGATGGGGTTTCCACCTCACCACTCGCTGATATTTCCCTCACCAAAGGGATCAACCCACAATTTGCCGATATGATGCAAATTACCATCGAAAATGGTTATGACACCTTTATTAACCTCGTGGCAAAAGCGCGAAACAAGACTCCTGAGCAAATCGATAAAATTGCTCAAGGCCGCGTTTGGATTGGTCAAGATGCGCTGAAAAATGGCCTTGTCGACCAACTGGGTGATTTTGATGATGCGGTGGATAAAGCTGCAGAATTGGCTAAACTGTCCGATGTGCAGCTAGATTGGATGAAGCCAGAGTTGTCCTTTATGGATCAACTTCTACTTGAGTTAACCAGCAATGTTCAAGCGGCAATGCCAGATGTTCTGCAAGTCTTTTTACCACCTGCTGTGGCAACCGATATTCGCCAACAAGCTCAATTTTTCTTAAAAATGAATGACCCACAAAATCGTTATGCATTTTGCTTAAATTGCGCTGAAATTAATTAATTCACATCCCCCTCTCACTTCCGGGAGGGGATTTCTCTCACAGTATACTCAAATTACCTCATTTCAATCTGCCAATTCGCAATTTAACGATAGTAATACACCTGTAATTACGTCAAAATTCAGATAATTATTTTCACTTCTCCATGCGCGAATAAATTAGGTAACCAAATGCAGAAGAAATCTATTTATGTTGTCTATACGGGCGGTACTATCGGCATGCGCCACTCACCACAAGGCTACATCCCTGTCTCGGGTCATTTACAAGCGCAATTGGCTCAGATGCCTGAATTTCACCGTCCAGAAATGCCTGAGTTCACAATTCGTGAGCACCAACCGCTAATCGACTCTTCTGATATCACACCTGAAGATTGGCAACTCATTGCCGATGACATTCGCCAAAATTATGAACTATATGATGGCTTTGTTATTTTACATGGCACAGATACCATGGCGTTCACGGCATCTGCACTTTCTTTTATGTTTGAGAACTTAAAGAAACCAATTATCGTGACAGGGTCACAAATCCCACTGGAAGCGTTACGTTCTGATGGGCAAACTAACCTATTGAATGCGTTGTATTTAGCAGCGAATTACCCGATTAATGAGGTCGGGCTATTTTTCAATAATAAATTGTACCGCGGTAATCGCACAGTCAAAGCTCACGCAGACGGTTTCGATGCTTTCAGCTCACCGAACTGCTCCCCGTTGATGGAAGCCGGTATTCACATTCGTACTTTCAATGCTTGCCCTGCACCTATTGGTGTGGGTGAATTCAAAACCCATCGCATCACCCCGCAACCTATTGGCGTTGTCACACTCTACCCTGGGTTATCGATTGAGATTGTTCGTAATATTCTTCAGCAGCCCGTCAAAGCATTAATTCTGCGCTCTTATGGTGTTGGAAACGCACCTCAGCAACCTGAGTTACTGCGTATCCTACGTGAAGCCACCAATCGTGGGATTATTGTGGTCAATCTAACACAGTGCATCTCTGGGCGTGTGAATATGGAAGGCTATGCCACAGGTCATGCCCTTGCAGAATCAGGGGTCATTAGCGGTTATGACATGACTTTTGAAGCGGCCTTGAGTAAATTACATTACTTACTAAGTCAAGATTACACACCTGCGCTGATCCGCGAATTAATGCAAAATAATTTACGTGGTGAATTGAGCTACGCTGATGAATAACTGAGGAAATGATGAAAACGGCCCTATTGTTAGTCGATTTACAAAATGATTTCTGTACAGGCGGTACGCTCGCCGTGAATGAAAGTGAACATGTTATAGTCGTAGCCAATAAGGCAATCACGGTTTGCCAACAAAAAGACATCACCGTCATTGCGAGTCAAGATTGGCACCCTGCGGAACATTTAAGCTTTGCGGAAAATTCAGGTACACAAGTTGGCGATATCGGTGAACTTAATGGATTACCGCAAGTGTGGTGGCCCGTGCATTGTGTCCAAGGCGAGCAAGGTGCGGATTTTCATCCCCGATTAAACACGCAAGCCATCCAAGAAACGTTTACCAAAGGTGAAAACCCACAAGTTGATAGTTATAGTGCTTTCTTTGATAACGACAAAGTGAGCCAAACACGCTTACATGCATGGCTACAAGCTCAAGGGATCACCCGCTTAATGATTATGGGGATTGCGACCGATTATTGCGTTAAATTTACGGTGCTTGATGCCTTAAATTTGGGCTACAGTGTCGACGTGCTAGTGGATGGCTGCCGTGGGGTTAACTTAACGGCTAATGACAGCCAGAATGCGTTAATCGAGATGGAACAGCAAGGTGCCAAACTTATCACATTAGATGATATCGTCTAATCGTCCATTATCTTCGGCAATATTTTCTCAGGCTCGGTGTCCCTTGAGAAAATATTGCCTTTTGGCACTCCATTAAAATACTGCAGTTTAACTTAATCGTTATTTTGCGGTTTGAGTGTGGCTAGCATTTCCCCTTGGAACATCGTTTTGAGCTCTTGCTTACTCTTCATGGTGATTTCACCGTTTGTCCCTACCGTCATATGCTCAGGGTTATGGTTGTTACGCGATTGCCATAGCATGACCATCTGTAAGCTATGTTCTTTCTGCTCCGCCGTTAAAGGAACCCCATCAGGCCATTTCCCTAACTCAACCGCGGTGACAAGGCGCTCATAAATTTCCGGGGTCATCACTGCAAGTAATTGTTCAATATGTTTTGGGTCGACTTCTACGCTCACGGCACGCTCCTTCGAAAATGTAAACTGACGTTTAATTAAACTGCTTTTTTATTTCTAGCTGAATCGTTATTGCCTGCAAAAGCTGAAAGTAAAAAATAAACTTCAGCACCCTTCAGCTGCCTATCCACGTGTCTTTTCACCTGACTCTTCATCCAAAAAGCTTAAGGATGCTGAATTAATACAGTAACGTTGTCCCGTTGGCATAGGACCATCAGGAAACACATGCCCTAAGTGTGCATCGCAATTTTGACAGCGAACTTCGATGCGGTGCATCCCATGAGAGAAATCTTCGATGTATTTGATGGCATGGTCGTTCACTGCTTCATAGAAGCTCGGCCACCCACAACCTGCATCAAATTTGGTCTCAGACATAAATAAAGGTGTACCACAGCACAGGCATTCGTACACACCCTCTTTACGGTTATGCAATAATTGACCACTGAATGGCGGTTCGGTGCCCGCTTGCTGTGTAACATAGCGCTGCATCTCATTTAAATCTGAAATATCAACGTGTTGTTTATCTTTCTGTGACATGACTTACCCACGTATTTAAATAGTTTGTTCGGTTGATGACTATCATGCTGTAATTTTTAGCAACAAAAAATTAACAACATTTTTTATAAAACTATTCTAAACTAAGAAGCATCTTACTTTCCGTTTTGATTTGTGAAGCGTATCACATATATCACTGATAGATGGTTTCATTATGCCGTACAATCCCGATAATACGTGCGGCTGTATTTGCCGCTGAAATGGCTGACAAATAAGCAGTTAGTGGTATCAGAATTGATTTTTTTCAATAATTGACACGATTCCGCTTGACGGCTGGCAAGGTTTTGGTAACTTTAACTACAACTTAATTCACGAATAAATAGCTGGTGGAAATACTATGACTATCAAAGTAGGTATTAATGGTTTTGGTCGTATTGGCCGTATCGTTTTCCGTGCTGCACAAGAGCGTTCTGATATCGAAATCGTTGCTATCAACGACCTGCTCGATGCAGAATACATGGCTTACATGCTGAAATACGATTCAACTCACGGTCGTTTCAACGGTACTGTTGAAGTTAAAGATGGTCACCTAGTTGTAAACGGTAAAAAAATCCGTGTTACTGCAGAAAAAGATCCTGCAAACCTGAAATGGAACGAAGTCGGTGTTGACGTTGTTGCTGAAGCTACAGGTATCTTCCTGACTGACGAAACTGCACGTAAACACATCCAAGCAGGCGCGAAAAAAGTTGTTCTGACTGGTCCTTCTAAAGATGACACCCCAATGTTCGTTATGGGCGTTAACCACAAAGCTTACGCAGGTCAAGAAATCGTTTCTAACGCATCTTGCACAACTAACTGCTTAGCTCCACTGGCTAAAGTTATCAACGACAAATTCGGTATCGTTGAAGGTCTGATGACCACTGTTCACGCAACAACGGCAACTCAGAAAACTGTTGATGGCCCTTCTCACAAAGACTGGCGTGGTGGTCGTGGTGCTGCTCAAAACATCATCCCATCTTCAACTGGTGCTGCTAAAGCTGTAGGTAAAGTTATCCCTGAGCTGAACGGCAAACTGACTGGTATGTCTTTCCGTGTTCCTACTCCAAACGTTTCAGTTGTTGACTTAACTGTTCGTCTGGAAAAACCAGCAACTTACGCACAAATCTGTGATGCTATCAAAGATGCGGCTGCAGGCGAGCTGAAAGGCGTTCTGGGTTACACTGAAGATGACGTTGTATCAACAGATTTCAACGGTGAAAAACTGACTTCTGTGTTTGATGCTAAAGCAGGTATCGCACTGAACGATAACTTTGTTAAATTAGTTTCTTGGTATGACAACGAGACTGGCTACTCAAACAAAGTATTAGACCTGATTGCTCACATCTCTAAATAAGAGCTGTTAAGTAATTAGTCTGACTGAGCCGCCTATTGGCGGCTCTTTTGTATCATATCGAATACTGCATTAACATTTTCACTCACCTCATTTATCTTTAATCCATTATTCGATACTGTATAAACATGATTTTCGTAAGATTTAAGATAAGTGCCACACATCGCACAAATCTGCCACACGCAAAACGTATAATGCGTATTCATTCTGTCTCCACTAACACAGGCCGATACCATGCACGAAAAAATTTTTGCTCTACCCGTCATTAAACAACTTTCTGCCTATATCACCCAACGTCAATTAGGTGACTTGCCACTGATTGTAGTTTCTCACCCAAAAGTACGTGGTGCAGTGAGTCTACAAGGCGCTCATCTCATTGATTGGCAGCCTGCAGGGCAAAAGCCGTGCCTCTGGTTAAGCTCTGAAAGTGCGTTTAAAGACGGTGTGGCTATCCGTGGTGGTATTCCTATCTGTTGGCCATGGTTTGGCCCTGTAGCAAGCCCTAGTCACGGATTTGCGCGTATTTTACCTTGGCAGTTTACTGCCCATAATGAACATGATGATGGCGTGATTTTAACTTTCACGCTCACCGACACAGAATATACTCGTAAACTCTGGCCCCATGAGTTCACCTTGATTTTGCGAATGAAACTCGGTGAGACCTGTGAGCTTGAGCTCGAAAGTTATGGTGATTTTGAAACGACAGCGGCATTGCACACTTATTTCAATATCAGTGATATCCATAAAGCCACTGTTTATGGCCTTGGTGGTCATTATTTCGATAAAGTCGCCGATAAAGAAGTGTATGAGTCTGAACCGTTAAAATTCAATAAACATACTGACCGCATCTATTCAGAACCTGAAGAGTACAGCCTTCTACGCGATGATGGCTGGAACCGCACGATTGAACTACATCATTATCATAATAGTGATGTGGTGTGCTGGAACCCTTGGGCGGAATTATCATGCAGCATGCAAGACATGCCGAATAATGGTTATAAACAAATGGTCTGTGTTGAAACGGCCAGTATTAATGTGCCAATGAAAAGTGATGCGCAGCACCCTGCTCGACTATCTTTAGTGATGGTAAGCCGCGATAATAAACCGCAAGATTGATATTGAGATAAAATAAAACCCCAGTAGGATCACCCTCTGGGGTTTTATGATTGTTAACGACACATTAGAATGTGTAAGTTACACCCGTCCACATAATCGCAGAAACGGATTTGTTAACCATTGGGCTGTCTTTAACTTCACTCGGTAGGCGGTCAACACGCCCCATCGCAAATACAGTCCAATTTTCGTCGAAACGGTAGTTACCTGTGACTTCCATATACGGCGTCCAGCTTGAGCCTGGGTTATAGCGTTTTAAACCACTGTTACGGGATTCTTTTGAAGAAACACCATACTCATAACGGTTTTGATTTTTGCTATCCCATTTGATACCCAAGCCCGGTGTGATTGACCATTTGTCACCTTCGAAACCATACAGGTACGCAAACTCACCACGAATACCGTTGCTTATCCCAAGGATGTCACCTGAAATATTGGTGCGCAGTGTTCCCCAGTCCGCTTTATGGCGATAAGTTAAACCTGACATGACAGTATCACGGCGACGGTCTAATTCACGCATCGCTTTGTCATCATTGTCTTTAGGTTTGAAAAATTGTGGGTAATAAAATGCATCTAAAGACAGTTGATCTTGCGTGTCATTCCACAGGTAGTATCCCGCCGCTAATGTATGAAAGTAAAAGTTTTCACTGTCATAATTTACAATGGGTACTGGTGTAATGTAATCACGAGACTTGATGCCTTTATATGGCGTAGATTGTGCCAATACTGAGCCACCAACAGACCATGTACCCGCTAAAGCAGCACTAGATAACACGCTCAACGTCACAGCAAGTGTGGTTAATTTAATTGTTTTAGACATATTTAAACCTAAAAATAATGAGAGACGGATCAACGTTATATGTTATATCAATATGGAAAGATTCCCAATATTCATAATCTAAATCACATTTAAAGCTAAATCTGTGAAATTATTTACAGCATTGGTTAACAATTATTCTACGCTTTTTTCGTAATGAACAGGAACTCTTTTTGCAAGGGCACACATTAATTCATAACCGATCGTCCCCGCGGCTTGTGCCACGTCATCTACGGGTAGGTTTTGTCCCCACAATTCGACTTTTGTTCCTAACTTCACATCATCACAGTGGGTAATATCAATCGTCAGCATATCCATGGAGACAGCACCGAGTAAATCACAGCGCGTTCCGTTACACAAAACGGGCGTACCATTCGGTGCATGGCGAGGGTAACCATCCCCGTAGCCGCAAGCCACTGTCGCAATACGCATGGGTTTTGATGACGTAAATCGACTACCATAGCCAATCGACTCTCCAGCCGTAATATCGTGTATCGCTATCACTTCTGATTGCAACGTCATGGCAGCTTTTAGTGAATATTGATGCACATCTGCTGATTTACCACTTGGCGATGCGCCATACAGTAAGATCCCCGTCCGTATCCAATCATATTGCGTATCTTTATGCCAAAGTGTCGCCCCCGAATTAGCAATGCAAGTTTGTAGAGACAAGTGGCTAAATTGCTTAATTTGTTCAAATGGTTCAGCAACCCCTGTATGCGTATCTGAATTAGCAAAGTGACTCATTAATGTTACTGAGGCAACATTTGGCATACCCACCAGCCGTTGAACAACCGCTTGATACTCTGTGGCAGTAAAACCTAAACGATTCATCCCACTATTGAGTTTTACATACACCGAAATTGGGGAAGATAACTGTGCATTTTCAATGGCATAAAGTTGCCATTCACTGTGTACACTGGTGGTTAAATGATATTGGTCGATAGCGCCTAAATCTTGCGGCTGAAAAAAGCCTTCAAGGAGCAAGATTGGCCCCTCCCAACCTTCCTCACGCAACAAAATAGCTTCTTGAATATCTAACACTGCGAAACCATCTGTCGCTTTTAATGCGGGCCAAATGTGTTTAATGCCATGACCATAACCATCCGCTTTCATGACTGACCATATTTTTGCTTGCCCTGAATGCTGACGCACAACGGATAAATTATGTTGTAAATTGCCTAAATGAATAACAGCACTAATTGGGCGTGGCATCTCAATTCCTTAAATACATGTCTATTTTTATGTCAGCACATTGGTTATCTAACCTAAATAAATTAACGCGCGGGGTTTAAATGCCCACCTGCCACTAATTTCGTATTAAACCCATCTAAATACCGTGATACTGATAAATCATCAGAGGCAATATCAGGTGTATTTCCTGAAATTAAATCCGCCAGCAATTTGCCCGCACCGCATGCCATTGTCCAGCCTAACGTGCCGTGCCCCGTATTCAAATATAAATTGCTATACGCGGTTGGCCCGACAATCGGTGTACCATCTGGCGTCATAGGTCTGAGCCCTGTCCAAAATTGCGCTTGGCTGATATCACCACCACCTTGATACAAGTCTTGTACCACCATTTTCAATGTTTCACAGCGTTTTTTTAGGATCTCTAAATTAAAACCAACCACTTCTGCCATGCCACCGACACGAATGCGTTCGTCAAAACGTGTCACTGCAATTTTATAGGTTTCATCTAAAATGGTGGAGGTTGGCGCTCTTTCGGCATCAATAATTGGCATTGTCAACGAATAGCCTTTGAGTGGATAAACGGGGATTTTAACCAATTTTTGCAATATTGCTGTGGAATAAGACCCCATGGCCACCACATATCTATCCGCTTGCAGGATCTGACCATCAATACGCACACCACTTACGCGTTGGCCTTCCGTTAGAATTTGTTCAACTTGCACACCAAATTGGAATTTTACCCCTGCATCACTGGCCATTTTAGCGAGCTTCTTAGTGAATTGTTGGCAATCCCCAGTTTCATCATTTGGCAAACGCAACCCGCCCGTCAATTTGTGTTTTACAAATTCGAGCGCAGGCTCTGCTTTGATCAATTCATCAGAGGTTAGCAATTCATACGGCACGCCCTCTTGTTGTAACACAGTGATATCGTTCGCGGCATTATCAAATTGCTTTGCAGTGCGAAACAGTTGCAGCGTGCCCCCTTGGCGCTCCTCATAATGAATTCCGATATCATGTCTAAGTTCACGCATGCAGTCACGGCTATATTCAGCAATACGAACCATTCGGCTTTTATTCATTGCGTAATGCTGAATATCGCAGTTTTTGAGCATTTGCCACATCCAGCGTAACTGAAACAGCGACCCATCTGGACGAATTGCCAGTGGCGCATGCTTTTCAAACATCCACTTCACGGCTTTCAGGGGAATTCCTGGGGCACCCCATGGCGTTGCATACCCGGGTGAAACTTGTCCTGCATTGCCCGCACTGGTTTCTTCAGCAACATCGTACTGTCTATCCACAACAATAACTTCATGGCCTTCTTGCGCCAAATACCATGCTGTTGTCACACCAATAACACCTGCACCTAACACGAGAATTTTCATAGGGCCCTCAGCCGCGAAATGATGAATTATTCATTAGAATAATATTCTAGTATTCTTTTGCCAATGCAGTGAATTAACACTTTTAACAATTCAGATAAAAAGTTCAATTATTGTCACAATATATTTACAATATGGATTTTTATTCTAATAGATGGAATATAATAAAATCCATTTAAATCATAATTATCAATGAATTACAATAAGAATTGAAAATAAACCTAAAAATCAAAATGATATTTTTCAGTATAATCTATCAAAGAGTAAGAACTTACTGTCGATTACCTCACACTCACCAACGCCCACTTTAAAAGCCAATACATCGTTAATTGCAATATTCATAGAATATTATTTTAATTAAACGTTTTATATCGATTGTTATAGCGTACATTCCCATGAAGAACGATAAAACGCACGTCTTAAAAAGACTAACAATAAAAAAGCCAGCAATCATCGTTGAATGCTGGCTTTAATCATTGAAATTTTGGTTATGCTATATGCTTAACGAATATGGGCTAAATCAGATGGCATATTGCCTTGCATTGAATGCCAAATCAGGCCACTTTCCTTACCGTAATTACGTACACATTCCATAATACGGTCATAGGCTTGCTCACGGCACAGGTGGCTCAGTTGCTGGTAAAAGCTTAATGCTAAGCGCCTTGCTTCCGGGTTAGAAAAATAATACCGGCCAACACGGGTATACAAACCTCTTAACCCATTAATAATCAGCCCATAAATTGGGTTACCTGACGCAAAAGCGAGACCGCGGAAAATGTTATAATCCAAATCGCTAAATGCATCAGAATTGTCTTCCACTTTTTCTCTGCCCGCTAATACTTCTAAAGACTTTTCTGGGTTGTTCCGAAATGCTGTTCGGATAAAAATCGCGGCAATATTTGTCCGTACCGCCAGTAAATTATCAATCAGTTGCGGAACTCTATCGTGATCTAATCGAGCAAGCGTTTCTAAAATGTTTAAGCCCGACGTTTCCCAATAGTTGTTCACCTTCGTTGGCTTACCATGTTGGATGGTCAACCAACCATCACGAGCCAGACGCTGTAACACCTCACGTAAGGTAGTGCGTGTTACACCAATTAACTCTGACAGTTCGCGCTCAGCGGGCAAGATTGAACCTGGTGGGAAACGGTTGTTCCATATACTTTCAATAATGTACTCTTCCGCAAAACCTGCCGGGCTTTGAGCTTTAATAACCATATTTTTATTATTCCAAACCTTTTAAACGGATATTGGGGAAATCATACCAGATTGTCTTCTTCTGATATAGTTAGACTCAAAATAAAGAGTGAAACAAATCATAGAATTTCCATATAATTCATACATTATCAATTAGCAAATAGACTTAAAATCCTTAAAAGATAAGAGTAGTATGTTGTGGAACGTGACATAACATCCAATAAGAGGATAACGAGCCATAATGGATTTTAGTTTAAAAAGTGCATTTTTGAAAAACTTTCTGGGAAATTCCCCCGATTGGTACAAACTTGCGATTATTATATTCCTGATAATCAACCCAATTGTTTTCTATTTTGCCAGCCCATTTATCGCGGGATGGCTATTGGTGATTGAATTTATATTCACACTCGCAATGGCATTAAAGTGCTACCCATTACAACCCGGTGGCTTACTCGCTATCGAGGCAGTTCTTATTGGCATGACAAGCCCTGCACAGATTTCCCATGAAATCAGTAACAACCTTGAAGTGGTTTTACTGCTGATCTTTATGGTGGCAGGCATCTATTTTATGAAGCAGCTTTTGTTATTTGTTTTCACCAAATTACTAATAAACGTCCGTTCTAAACGAATTCTGTCATTAGCTTTTTGCTTAGCAAGTGCGTTTTTATCTGCTTTTTTAGATGCGTTAACCGTTATAGCTGTCGTGATCAGCGTTTCCATTGGTTTCTATTCTATTTACCATCAATATGCCTCCAATCAGCACAGTGATATTGACCTGCAAAATGATGGATTTATCGATAGCTGCGAGCAAAAACAAACGTTAGAACAATTTCGCGCGTTTTTGCGTAGCTTAATGATGCATGCAGGGATCGGTACGGCACTCGGCGGTGTGATGACTATGGTCGGCGAGCCCCAAAACTTAATCATTGCAAAACATGTTAATTGGGATTTCATCACCTTCTACCTACGCATGGCGCCTGTCACTATCCCTGTTTTCCTATGTGGTTTAATCGTTTGTTTTCTCGTTGAAAAATTCAAACTGTTTGGTTATGGTGCCGAATTGCCAGATAGTGTTCGCCAAATTTTAACCGACCACGATAAAAAAATGACAGCAAAGCGCACGAAAAAGGAACAAGCGCAGTTATGGGTACAAGGGTTAATTGGTATTTGGCTAATCGTCGCTTTAGCGTTCCACTTGGCTGAAGTTGGGCTTATCGGTTTATCTGTGATTGTGTTAGCGACTACATTTTGTGGTATTACTGAAGAACATGCGTTAGGTAAAGCGTTTGAAGAAGCGCTCCCATTCACCGCATTATTAACCGTCTTTTTCAGTATTGTTGCCGTTATTATTGATCAACAGCTATTCACGCCTTTTATTCAGTTTGTTTTGCAATCATCTGAATCTTCTCAGCTATCACTGTTTTATCTGTTTAACGGGTTGTTATCCGCTGTATCTGATAACGTCTTTGTGGGTACTGTGTACATCACGGAAGCAATGAAGGCGGCGAATGAAGGGCTTATTTCATCTGAGCAATACCAGTTTTTAGCCGTGGCTATCAATACAGGGACAAACCTCCCTTCTGTTGCAACACCGAATGGGCAAGCCGCATTCTTGTTCTTATTAACCTCCGCACTCTCACCATTAATTCGTTTATCATATGGTCGAATGGTTTGGATGGCTCTGCCTTATACTATTGTCATGACCATTGTGGGCTTATTAGGCGTAGAATACTGGCTCGTACCAGTTACCCATTGGATGGAGTCCATCGGTTTGATAACTTTTGGATAGGGATTATACTCAACATCAATCAGGCGTTTTATCAGCGCCTGATTGTAATGTTAGGTAAAACCTAACTCGAATCGGTATTTATTTTGCTTTAGGTGCTTTTTTTATCAGGCAGATAGGGGCAAAATGTGCGCATCACTCAATTAGGATATCTCAAGTATGTTCCGATTTTTTAACTACTGCTCACAAGGACGAGGCGCATGGCTATTGATGGCCTTTACAGCCTTTATGTTAGAGTGTGCGGCATTATATTTTCAACATGTTATGAAGCTACAACCTTGTGTAATGTGTATTTATGAACGCGTTGCATTGCTGGGTGTTATGTTTGCAGGCTTAATTGGCGCGATCGCCCCCCGAAATATCATTATCCGCTGGGTAGCTATTGTTGTTTGGATTTACGCAGCATGGCGTGGTTTAGATCTCGCATGGGAACACACCATGCTGCAACTTTACCCTTCTCCATTTGCGTCTTGTGATTTCTTTGTCAACTTCCCAGATTGGCTACCATTACAAGAATGGGTGCCTGCGATGTTCGAAGCGACGGGTGACTGCGCGGTGAGGCAGTGGGCATTTTTAGGCCTTGATATGCCACAGTGGTTGATTGGTATTTTTGCTGCTTATATTTTAGTGGCAGTTATTGTGTTAATTAGCCAGTTTTTCCCTGCTAAAAAATCGTTTTAATCACAAACAAATTCACTAAATGCAAAAAGCCCCAAATTAAAGGGGCTTTTCTTTTATTAGGCTGAAATAAACATTAAATACAGGCACCACTTTGGATAGCATTTGCGGCACAACGTCTACCATTAGCAAATTGGCAAACTGCCGTTTTATCGCCATTTAATTCAAGTGTTAATGCAGGCAATCCTCCCGCAGAGACACAAGCTTCTTGGATTCCAGGTCCTAAATTAACCACTTGCTTTGCATACTGAGCTGCTGAGTTATCAACGGTTTTATTCACTTCTGAGCTTCCACAAGCCGATAACATCACTGACATTACACCCGCAACAGCAACTGCCATCACAGGTTTTAATAACTGGCTGACCTTACGCCCCATGCTCTTTTTCTCCTATAAAACCGCTGTCATCCCTTGCACTTAATGCGTGCTGCTTTTTGAAAATAAATTGATGACTAAAACACCAACTATAATTAATAGCATACCAATAATTGCAGGTAAATCGAGTTTTTGGTTATAAATAAAAATTGCAGCGACTGAAACTAATACGATCCCTAAACCAGACCAAATAGCATAAGCTATCCCCAGTGGCATCACTTTCACTACCTGTGATAATCCCCAGAAAGAAACACCATAACCAATAATGACGATTAATGACGACCAAAAGCGGCTAAACCCATCAGAAGCTTTTAATGTAGTGGTTGCAATTACTTCTGCAATAATAGACATCAAAAGAAAACTTAACCCTTTCATTGTTGTTCCTTATTGTTGTATTAAAAAATAAAATATAGCGATAAAACAGAAAAAAGCTCCGTATGCTTTAAAAGCACTACAGAGCTTATTTAACAGGCAATTAATTTAACGTATTAATGTTGTGCGGCTGGAGTCAGTTTATCACTCAATGTTTGGCTATAACGTCTGAATAAATAGAGACACAAAATAAATGCTATTGCGCCAATAACCGCACCCACGTAACCAATTCGCGTCATACCCATATGCACAATCACTTGGTTACCTAGCAACGCCCCGCCACCGATCCCAATATTAAAGATACCCGAGAAGATAGCCATGGCTAAATCCGTTGCATCCGGTGCCAAATCAATCACTTTCACCTGCATGCCTAAACTAATGCACATCATCGCAATTCCCCAGAACACGGACAAGGTTATCAGTGACCAGGCGTTGCCCCCCATAGGCAACAGCAACAACAGGCATAGCGTCATTAAAGCTATCGCGGATGGCAAGAATATTAATGAAAGTTTTGTACTATAGCGGCTAAAAATAACGCTACCAATAATACCTGCTGCGCCAAAAATAAGCAGTAATACCGTCGCAAAGTTTTGGCTTTGATGTGCTACATCGCGGACAAAAGGCTCAATATAGCTGTATGCTGCAAAGTGTGCTGTCACCACTAACACAGTTAAAGCAAACATCCCTACCAACGCAGGGCGCTTAAATAATACAGGGAGGCTTTTCAATGAACCTGAATGTTCACTTGGTAAGCGTGGTAGGAAACGGATCAGTGCAACCATTGTGAATAGCGCCACAACACCTATACACAAGAAAGTCACCCGCCAGCCTAAAAACTGCCCAATAACACGACCAATTGGTAGACCTAAAACAGTGGCTAATGCGGTCCCCGTTGCGAGTAACCCTAGTGCCTGTGCTTTTTTTCCTGCGGGGGCAACACGAATGGCCAAAGAAGCCGTAATCGACCAGAAGACTGCATGTGATAAAGCAACCCCCACACGCCCAATAATCAGCACATCAAAGTTCCACGCAAAACCCGTAACAATATGGCTAATAATAAAAATAACAAACAAGAATCCCAGTAACTTACGACGTTCTATTTTACTGGTTAATAACATTAATGGTAATGACATCAACGCTACCACCCACGCATATATGGTGATCATCAACCCTGTATGCGCTACCGTCATGTCAAAACTGGCCGCAATATCACTTAATAATGCAACAGGCACGAACTCTGTTGTATTAAAAACGAATGCAGCAACCGCTAGCGCTAAAACGCGGATCCAAGCGGTTTTTCTCGATACTTGTGTCATTATTTATCTTGCCTTCAGTTTTCCATAAGCTAATGACACAAATCGGTTACCGACTTGTGATGATGGCCTAAGGGAAACATATGTTTAGAACTAAACTGAACGATTAAGCGGTGTTTTATTGCTCTACACGCCATATTTTTGTGAATTGTATCACAACTATTTAGCTATTTTAAAGCTCACTCTTGATATTGATAATCAACCTCAAAGCACTAAACTCCAATAATAATCTTTTCTAAAAAGCATCACGACAAAAAACTGGCCAATATTTCCAAAACATTAATCAAATGCATCAGAATTTGCATGCTTTATATTCGATTGCATACATCTTATTTATCTGAAAGCACATATTATTTTTTCTATGCTACAATCCATAAAATTACTTTTTATCTTAAAGGATCGATTTAATGAAAACCCATTTTCCTACTGAGCCTGATGTCCAAGCACTTGCCGATGAAGTGACCTGCTTAAAGAATCTAGTGACTCATATGCTTAAAGCAATTGGCCAAGCTGATGCAGGTAAAATTTTGATCAAAATGCAACGTGAAGTTGCTCAAATGGAAGACGAAAAACAAGCAGAAACCTATACAAGCATCTTAGAACAAATTAAAACTGGCTATCGCCAATAGATTATTTAGCGATAAATGCTATTTAAAGCACAAAAGTATTCAAGAATGGATTAACTGCACAAATAACTAAGTTTTTGTTATCAAAATCATCTATCTTTATTTACGAATTAAACCATTCTTTATTCATTTAGCTCCCCCTTCAAAACCCTATGAAGGGGGCTTTTTTTTGCTTTTAATTATTGCCCTGCTTGCGTAAACAGGCTATTGCAGTAGTTCGCGTACTCATCCACTGTTGTATTCTTCGTTTGCTTATCCCAACTTTTTTGCTCTTCGAAAGCCCAAACGCGAAAGACCTGCCCTACGTTTGCACCAGACATCCCGACTTCTTTGTAAATTCGGTGGTAAAACCCTTGGTTTGATTGGTAAATTTCAAATTTAATGGGAATAAGTCGCGCAGGGTTAGGCTCTGTTTGAAAAGAGTTACCGAAGAGTATTGTTTTAACAAGTATGTCCATGTATTGGCTCCCATATGAAATTAAACACAAGCAAAATTACCCATAGTTAGAGTTAATATAGCTTATTGTGGAAGATATTAATGCCTCGTTATCAAATAAATAGGTATTTTTACGTGATAACAATAAATGACGAGTCAGTTTTAGCTGATTTTCTAGAAATTCATATTCTGGTTTTAATTCGCGGGTATGCAATACAGCTCAGTTTCCCAATCTTCATAGGGCGGTTCGACAACATATGAATGGTCATCATACCAACGAATATAGTCTGTTGCGCGTTTTTGCGCATGTTTGAAATTAGTGACATCTCCATTTTCATCAAGCTCTAGGGTATTGATTAAGATGGCATACACTTGCTCAACTAAACTAGGATTGTCAGCGCATAGTTCGACATAATCAACATCACTTAACATGTAGTGGCTACCACTAGTCATAAAATACGCAAAAGTTCTCAGTGCACCACTGACACTCTGTGAAAGTTTCATTACTATCCCTATGCATACACAATAAAAAAGCCACTTCACATGAAGTGGCTTTCTAGACTATTTTAAATATTCGCCTGAGCGAAGTGCTTCAATTCGTTTGTCTAATGGTGGGTGAGACAGGAATAATTCACTAAATGCCTTACCACGACCATTAATACAAAATGCCATCAAACGCCCTTCTTCTTGCGGTTCATAACTCGTTTTCAGCCTTTGCAGTGCCGCGATCATTTTTTCGCGCCCCACTAATTTTGCAGAGCCTGCATCAGCATGGAATTCACGGTAGCGAGAGAACCACATAGTAATAATGCTCGCTAAAATACCAAATACAATTTCCAATACCATTGAAACCGCAAAGTAAACCATTGGGTTACCGTTGCTACTCTCACTTTCGTTATCATTGTTTGACATAAAACCTGCCGCTAATTGGGCAATGATACGAGAAATAAAGATAACAAAGGTATTCACAACACCTTGCAGTAACGTCATTGTCACCATATCACCATTGGCGATATGACTGATTTCATGGGCAATAACCGCTTCTGCTTCATCGCGGCTCATATTTTCAAGTAACCCAGTGCTCACTGCAACTAACGATGCATCACGGCGAGCCCCTGTTGCAAAAGCATTAATATCAGGTGCATGGTAAATCGCTACTTGTGGCATTTGAATGCCCACTTGCTGCGCTTGACGCTGTACCGTCGTCATTAGCCACTGTTCAGTTTGGTTACGCGGGTTTTCAATAACTTCACCCCCCACCGATTTCAGTGCCATCCATTTAGACATCAGCAATGAAATAAAAGCACCGCCGAAACCAAACAAGCCCGCCATAATCAGCAAGCCTTGAACGCTACTTCCACGAATACCGGTTAAACTCAAAATTATTCCAAACACAAACATTACTGCTAAGTTCGTGAGCAAGAATAAAGCAATTCTCATCATTTTTTTGCATTCCTTGGTAAAAACTAAGATCACGTAGAATTTACTTTATAAATAAGGTTTTTTCACACTATTTCAAGTCAATTAACACGAAAACAGTAAAAAATAACATAACTTTACACTAAGAGGTTAAAAAATGGGAAAGCACTCCCTATGCCTTTCATCTTATTTAGCATCCAATTTTTAAATATTTGTTTTAAAAGGGTCAATTCATAACCATTTCAATTTAAACTACTTTTTAATTGAATCGAGAAAGCTAATTATTGAAGGGTATGAATCTTAATAATGTATTTATCGGCTCTTTTGAGCTCTTTCTTAGCCTGATAAGCAATAGTTAGGATTTCGTTTACAAAAAATAATGCCACACAGCGGTGGCATTATCATCACAATATAATAGGGAAACAGCAAAAAACGCGTGTCCTAATTGGCTTTCTCTTTAGCTACTTTTGCTGCTTTTTCTTTAGTTGCTTTAGCTGATTCTTTAGCGGCTTTAGCAGGTTCTTTATCTGTTGCCTTAGTTGCTTTTTCTTTCACTGCTTTTTCTTTATCTGCTTTGCTTGCCTTTTCTTTTGTTTCTTTCACTGCATCTTTTTTATCCGATGCTTTTGAGGCCTTTTCTTTTGTTTCTTTCACTGTATCTTTTTTATCTGCGGCTTTTGAGGCCTTTTCTTTTGTCTCTTTCACGACATCTTTATCAGCCGCTTTAGACGCTTTTTCTTTTACTGCTTTTGCAGATTCTTTATCCGCTGCTTTGGACGCTTTTTCCTTTGTTTCCTTCACAACATCTTTATCTGCGGCTTTGGAGGCTTTCTCTTTGACTGTTTTTGCGCTATCTGAGGCTTTATCTGACGCTTTTGTCGCTTTATCACTCGCAGTTTTGCTTGCTTTGTCCCCTGTCGATTTAATTGAATCAGATACAGAAGGTTTGCTGGATTGTTTCGCCACTCCCGCACCAATTACAGCACCAGCTGCGCCCGCTTTGCTGTTTATATCGTTTTTTAATTCAATGGTACACACTTGCTCTGAACGGCTAGTCGAACCATCGTTACAAATAAATTTGCCATCTTCACAGCGGTCTATCCCACCTTTACTGCCCGAGCAAGGATAATTTCTTGCACTGGCGCTGTTGACCGCAGAGACCATCATGACACTAACAGCTATTAATCCTAAAAGTAATTTACGCATGGTATTGCCTCATGTTTAAGGGAGCTACACCAAAAGTTTAGGATAAATTAAGCAAAGGTAAAGAAATCGATAATTAGGATATTACGTTAACTTCAATAATATTTTTGTTTTGACGTAATATGAATAAAAAAAAGTATAAGATGGTAATTTTAGTGCAAAAAAAGCCAGCTTACGCTGGCTTTTTGATGTATTTCGAACTACTGGTTACCTGATAGCATTTTGGTGTTTTGTTTTGACAAATCAACCGACATCTTCACTGTTTCATCCAAATATGGGTCTGGTGCTTCGTAATCCTTTGGTAAATCATCTAACTTCTTGAGGAGTGGTTTACCTTCTTTAGCATTACGTTCATTTATTCGTTTTAGTTTCGTCGCTTCGATTTCATCATCTTCTTTCTTACGCTCTGCATAATTTAATGAAATCAGATTTTTACTTTCTTTACTCACTTTATAGCGCGCGATATCTTCATCGATATAATTGAACTCGCGATCCTGACTGATTCTATCGAGGTGTTTAGTTTTGATGGCAGATAAATCAGGTGAAATATCACCGACTTTACTGTAATTTGCAGCAGGAATGCTATCCCATGGCAGCGCATTATCTTCAAAGCTTTCACCTGTTTCAGCAGGATCTTGCCCCGTTGGCATCACCACATCAGGGGTGACCCCTTCACGTTGCGTACTGCCCCCGTTCACACGATAAAACTTCTGAATGGTATACTGCACAGAACCTAATGATGGCCATTCCGGTTTCAGCATCTGGTCATACACACGACTTAAGCTACGGTGTTGCTGAACAGTTCCTTTACCAAAAGTTGGTTCGCCTACAATTAACGCTCGACCATAATCTTGCATTGCCGCGGCAAAAATTTCAGACGCTGATGCACTAAAACGATCCACTAAAACGACCAATGGCCCTTTATAGTAAATCACATCATCATCATCCACATCTTGGCGTACTTGACCATTGTTATCACGAACTTGAACAATTGGCCCTTTTGGAATAAACAAGCCCGATAATGAAACCGCTTCAGTCAGTGCTCCACCACCATTGCCACGAAGGTCAATGATTAACGCCGAAACATTGTCTTTCGCCATGTTTTGCAGCTGAGTTTTCACGTCATTGGTTAAACCCACGTAAAAACCTGGGATATCCAGTACAGCAACCTTGTCTTTACCTTGTTGTTTAATCGTCAGTTTTACCGCACGATCTTCCAGTCGGATCTGCTCCCGAACTATGGTAACGATATGTGGCTTCGCCCCTTTAGTATCAGAAACGACTTCCAAGCGAACCTGGCTGCCTTTTGGCCCTTTAATCAACGCAACAACATCATCCAGACGCCAACCAACAACATCAACAATCGGTTTACCCGTTTGGCCAACACCGATAATTTTATCACCGACTTTCAACTCTTTGCTTTTAGCCGCTGGGCCGCCAGCAACCAGTGAGTTGATCACCGTATTTTCATCGTCTTGCTGTAAAACAGCACCAATCCCTTCTAATGAAAGACTCATTTCAGAATTGAATTGTTCTGTGTTACGAGGAGAAAGATAACTCGTGTGTGGATCGATTTCACGGGCAAATGAGTTAACAATCAATTGGAAAACATCTTCACTTTGCGCTTGTGTTAAGCGACGTAACGCGAAATTATAGCGCTTAGTGAGCTTCTCTTTGATTTCTTTGTCATCTTTGCCTGAAAGTTTCAAGTTCAACCAGTCATAACGCACTTTTTGATCCCAAAGACGATCAAGTTCTTGTTTGTCTTTAGGCCAAGGTGATTTTGAACGGTCAACTTCAATCGAATCCGTCGCGTTTAAATCAATCGGTTGCTCTAAACGTGCTAAGGCATATTTAAAACGTTCGAAACGTCTTTCCTGAGACAGGTTATACAGGTCATAAAACGTATCTAATTTGCCATCTTCAAGCCATTGACCTACTTTTCCTTTATCTTTGGCATATTGGTCAACATCGGATTGAAGCAAAACATTATGGCCGAAATCTAACATGTTGAGATAACGGTCAAATATTTTCCCAGAAAACGCTTTGTCTAAATCAAATTGGCGGTAATGTGAACGCGTAAACCGTGAGGTTACCCTTTCACTGACTGTGCCGTGCTGTGCGCTCTGTTTTAAGACAGGTAACTGAGCAGCAGTGACCGGAGCCACTGCTTGAGTATTAGCGATTGCACTGCCGAAAGTCGCCAGACTAACAACAAGTGCAACTTTAAGAAGTTTGTTCATGACCTGATTGACCTCCGTATCAGAACTTTAAATGTTCCGCGCGTACAATCATTGCCAGTCCAGTTGGCAATTGAACCCTAACACCGTCTTTCGCAATTTCCAACACAGAGGCGTCCATCAAGCTGCTACCGACTTTCACTTTCAACGTTTGACCTATTGTAAGTGCGTTGATATCAGTAACTGATTTCAGATTTTGCTCAGGTGCCGGATTGTTACGACGTGGAGTTTTCGCTGATGTATTTTGCGGGCGTTCTTTATTGTCTGATGGGCGACGACGTGGTGCTTTGTCTTTAGCAGCATCTGGGTTACGAGCAGGTTTGTCACCGGCTTTTTTCGCTGCTGGGCGTTTTTGCGTTTTTTGTTCAGCACGTTGTGCTTGAACGCGCGCTTTCGCCTCAGTTAATTGCTGACGAGCATGAGCAATGTGCTCTGCGTCTAACTCACCGCAATCTTCGCCATTTAGGTCAACGCGTTTTGCGCCTTCTTTAACACCGTACAGGTAGCGCCAGCTTGAAGTATACATGCGTAACGCAGAACGTAATTGCGTTTTGCTAATACCATCTTCGTCTGTCAAACACCCTACGATATCTTGAAAAATTCCGACTTTTAACGGACGTGCTTCGCCTTCAGCGATAAAACAGCGTGGAAAACGCTCTGCTAGAAATGCGATAACTTCTTTACTACTATTCAACTTAGGTTGATTTTCCATGAAATTTCCTGATAACAACGATTTTGCCAACCTCACGGGCATGAACAAGCCGACATTATAATCGTGTTGCTGACAATTGCCACGTTACTATTAATTTTACAGCCCAATATTTAGTAATATTTTGGCATAGAACACATTGCCAGATGCTGACACAACTGGTTTACAAGGTGTTGTAACCCTTTTTCATCTTCTTGGTCGAATTGGCTAATATTTGGGCTATCGACATCTAAAACCCCGATATTTTGACCATTTACCACCAACGGAAAGACAATTTCAGCATTACTGGCAGCGTCACAAGCGATATGACCAGGAAAAGCGTGAACATCTTCCACACGCTGAACTTGATTTTCACTAAATGCCGTACCACAGACCCCTTTACCAAATGGAATTCGAACACAAGCAACTTTTCCTTGGAATGGCCCTAAAACCAGTTCTTGCCCATTGCTCAAGTAAAAGCCAACCCAGTTCACTCCATCTAAACGTTCATATAATAACGCACTGGTATTTGCCAAGGTCGCAATTAAATCATATTCTCCCGCCAATAATGCAGAGAGATTATCTGAAAGTTCGAGATAATACTTCTTTTTATCCATAATTATTTCTAGTAATAATCAAGTAATTAAAATACACATATGTAAGAGTAATGCTAAGGTTACCAAGTTGTCACTTTGAGGTAAATTTTTTTACACTAGATTACATCTAGGCAAAACCCTAAAATGAGCAAATATGAATCACATTAATCATACTGACTTGATTTTGCAACGTTGTAGTCACTGCAATCAAAAAATTTATACGCCGCCATTTAGCCCGCGGCAGGTGATTATTTGCCCACGGTGCGCCTCTCAACTCAATGACGGCCGTTCATGGTCATTAAGTCGACTGTCTATTCTTGCCATTACACTGCTAATGCTTGCACCCATTGCATTTTGGCAGCCCCTGATATCGATTCATCTATTAGGCAGTCAAATCAATGCCAACGTTATAGAAGGTATTCGCTTAATCAATCAACAAGGTGATCCTATAACTGCCAGTATAGTGGCTTTTTGTGCGATTGCCGCTCCGTTACTGCTACCAATTTTAATTTTGTCGTTACTGATTGGCCAAAAAATCGGGTTAAACCTTAGGCCTATTTTGTTGGTTTTAAGCCATATTAAAGAATGGGTTATGCTCGATGTTTACCTAATTGCACTGGGTATCGCCGCTATCAAAATGCAAGATTACGCCAGCGTATTTATCGGCCATGGCTTGATTGCCTTTATCACAATGTCTATTTTGAGTCTGTTGATCCTCATCCACATGAACCTTGATGTGCTATGGAAAACCTTTTATCCCATCGAAGAAAAAGGTTCGCAAGCAAATGCAATCACCTGCACAGCCTGCCATTACACTGCCCCGCCAAATAAATACGGCAAGTGCCAGCGTTGTCATCGCCCTGTGCAATATCGGGATCCTTATAGTTTACAAAAAACGTGGGCCGCACTGATTGCTGCCATGGTGTTGCTATTTCCTGCTAACCTAATGCCCATTTCCATTTTTTACTTAAATGGGCAACGGTTAGAAGATACCATTTACTCAGGTGTTGTCTCGCTAATCGATTCGGGTAACTGGCCGATTGCACTTATTGTTTTCATTGCCAGTATCTTAGTCCCGTTTATTAAAATTATTATCATGATTTTGTTGCTATTTTCGATTCATCTTAACAGCAAAACTGACCCCATCTTACGCATGAAACTGCTGAAGTTTGTTTCATGGATTGGTCGTTGGTCAATGTTAGATTTGTTTGTCATTGCACTGATGATGACACTCGTTAACCGAGAACAATTAATGTCCTTTACTATGGGCCCTGCCGCGCTTTATTTTGGCACTGCCGTGATTCTAACGATTTTAGCCGTTGAATGGCTAGACAGCCGTTTAATTTGGGATTCTTATGGAAAAACAAAACCCACAAAATGAACCTTCTGATGACGTTGCAGAAGCCATACAACGCAGGCGTGCGCGTATTTCGCCTTTTTGGTTGCTCCCCTTAGTTGCTATCTTTATTGCAGGGTGGTTATTATTCCAACATTGGGTCGAGCGTGGCACAGATATTACCATTGAATTTACCTCAGCTCCCGGAGTGGTGGCGAATCGTACCCCTATTCGATACCAAGGTGTCGAAGTGGGTTTAGTCCAATCGGTAGCAATCAGTAAAGATATGAAAAATATCATTGTCACTGCCAGTATCAACAAAGATATGCGTTCGGCATTGAATTCAGGGACTAAGTTTTGGCTGGTGACACCAAAAGCCTCACTTGCAGGTATTTCGGGACTCGATGCGCTTGTCGGCGGTAACTATATTGGCATGTTGCCAAGTACAGGTTCTGAACAGTTTTCTTTTGTCGCACAAGACACGCCTCCGCAGCAAAATATTGACCAAGGAGAGCTGCTCATACACCTTGCGGCTCCTGACTTAGGTTCATTAAATGAAAACTCGCCTATTTACTATCGCAAAGTCCCCGTTGGTCATATTTCAGGCTACACCGTTTTACCTGATAACCAAGGTGTGACCATCTCCGCTATCGTGCAAAAACGCTATGCAAATTTAGTTCGCAAAGACAGCCAGTTTTGGAATGTCTCTGGTTTACAAGGCAGTTTCGACCTAAAGTCTGGCGCAAATGTTAAAATGGAAAGCCTTTCTGCGGTGATTAATGGTGCGGTTGCATTTGACTCCCCAGAAAACAGCCCACAAGCCGAAGAAGGTCAATCGTTTGTCTTGCAAAGTAGTTCCGATGTGGCTAATGAAGCAAAGCAAAACGCAAAATCACCACTAAAATTAACCTTATGGGCTCATGACACCTTTGGTGTCAATCAAGGGCAACCCATTGTTTACCGAGGCATTCAAATTGGCGAAGTGTTACAGCGTCACTTAAATACCGATAAAGTTGACTTTAATATTGCGATTTATGATGAATATCGCCATTTAGTCCGTGCAGATAGCAAGTTTGTGGCGAATAGCCGCGTTGATGTGCAATTAGGGTTAAATGGCCTTCAGTTTCAAGGGGCGACGCCACAGGAGTGGCTTGATGGTGGGGTTCATTTAATTGCAGGTAGTAGCCAAGAAAAACTCCCTGTAACATTCCCACTCTATCGCAGTGACGAAAATGCCAAAGCGGGTATCCTTGGTGTTTCACCACCAACAACAATTACACTCAATGCAGCAACACTACCCGATATCCAAACAGGCTCAGTGGTGCTTTATCGTCAATTTTCTGTTGGAAAAATTATTGCTATTAAACCGACAAAATCGGGATTTGCCATTGATGTCAATATATCCAGTGAATACCGTCATCTCCTCACAGATAACAGTGTTTTCTGGGCCGAAGGTGGCGCAAAAGTCGAACTCAACAGTAATGGCTTAACCGTTCAGGCTGCCCCGCTCAGCCGCGCAATTAGTGGCGCAATTAGCTTTGATAACTTTGATAGCTCCACGGGCAATAAAGCTCGTCAGCATACATTGTACCCCAACGAAACCGCGGCAAAAGCCATAGGCAGTGTCGTAACATTAACCACCTTTGATGCTTCAAAGCTTTCTGAAGGTATGCCAATTCGTTATTTAGGCATTAATATCGGCCAGATTGAATCCTTAAAGCTCTCGGCAGATAAACGCGAGGTGCAAGCGAAAGCAATCCTCTATCCTGATTATGTGAACACTTTTACCAAATTAGGTAGTCGTTTTGCCGTTGTCACACCTGAACTATCCCCTGCTGGCTTAAACAATTTAGATAGCTTGCTCCAACCTTACATTAGTGCCGAACCTGGCCGCAGTAATAAAAACCGTTACCAATTTGAATTGCAAGCCGCCAATATTACTGATTCACGTTATTTAGATGGCCTGACTGTTTACCTAGATGCTACTGACGTTGGGTCTATCCAAGTAGGAACACCTCTTTTATTTAGAGGGTTAGAAGTTGGCGTCGTGACAGGTTTATATTTGGGAGAGCTTTCCGATCGTGTTTATGTTGCTACCCGTATCGGTAAAGAATATCAATATCTGGTGCGTGATAATACCCAATTTTGGTTATCTTCTGGCTTCAATCTTTCCTTTGGTTTAACGGGAGGCGTTGTTAAAAGTGGGACATTTAAGCAATTTGTACGCGGTGGTATTGTGTTTGCAACCCCACCAACAGTGCCATTAGCCCCTAATGCTAAGCCCGAACAGCACTTCATTCTAAAATTAGAGCCGCCTAGCGATTATTTGGAATGGGGAACGGCTATTCCAAAAAAATAACCTCTACAAAGGTGCTTGTTAACATAACAATGCACCTTTTTCTTTTCACTCATTGAAAATTTATTTTGGAAATAGATTCCATTTATACTATGCTTAATTTCGTTGGGCTGAATTTATACAGTTAAAATCAATCAATGAGGTGACATTATGTGTATAGTTAAATTGAAAATATCTTCCTATGAAATCAATGATGCTGTTATGGAAACCCATAAAAGCGATACCGTTAGTATCCCCTGCGATTCTGATACCGATTTTTGCATGCAATTAGATGGTTGGGATGAACACACGAGTATCCCTGCAACAATTGATGAGAAACCAGTGTTGTTGTATCGCCACCGTTATGACAAAGAAAACCATCATTGGGTCATGAAAGTTGCTTAGTCGTTTATTGGGCAATAGTGTGATTAATACAAAGATGATTGGCTTATTATTGATGGGTCAATATGTGCGAAAGCAAAACAATAGGCAAAAAAAGAGGCCTGGTAGATTCCGATTACCGGGCCTTGGGAAATGGCTCTGGCAGAGCCGTGCGCTAAAATTGCCATTGAGACGTAACAAAGTACACCTTAATACTAGCTTTCAATGCACGTTCTTACCACATTAATTATCAATTATTTTACATATTATTAACACAATTTATTGTTTAATTTTCTAATATTGAACTATTTGTTCAATAGGTTGTGCCTATGTAAGCAATCAACAAAACCTTTCAATCAATTATCTATTTGATATATAACACGCATTTAAATAATCGACCGTTTTTCCCTTCTCTCTTTTTGCAATGATAAAACCGCCATAAAAAGGCCTACTTACTACCACACAATTTCGCAGCTGCTTCTTTTAACGGCAAAACACGCTCTTCAACACTTTTTGTGGTCTCAATCGGTTTGAGTAATACATCGATTGGTTGGCCTTTAATTTCTTTATTATCCATTTGGGTTGCTGCGATATCATTTAATGGGTACTGCATTAACGTAGCTGGGTTGATCACCACCAGCGCACCATTACTGCGACACTCCAACATCACCTCTTCACGTGTAAATGGCCAATCATCGCCAAATTGTTTTTTACTAACGGATGTTAAAGGCGCAGCAATAGCCGCGCTAATTGTCCCGCCAACCAATAATAAGCAAATAATGAGTTTAGATTTCATTGAAATGACCTTGTTAAACGAATGAGATAATAAGCCGCTATTATCAAATAAATAGAGTGGTTTTGCTACACAGGTTGATACGTGGCAAAAATGGCTACTGCTAAAATTGCCATTGTGCCAAGCAATAATTCGACCCAACTATTGATGATCAGGTAATTGACTTGCCCTTTTTGCTTGATCCTTGGCACGATATAATAGCGATTAATTGATGCTAGCATCATCATTCCCATGACCAATATAATCTTAAACCAAAGCAGCGATTGATATTCTGAACCTGAATAGACCATCGGCCATTGTGGTAAGATGCTTATTGCGCTAATAACACCAGTGATGACCACCAAAACGACTGCGACGTGCCCATAACGCGAGAACCGCTTCATTGTCTTAATAATTTGTGCATCCATTCCTGCGACAAGTTCACGTTTATTACGCAAAAACTGTATGCAGATTAAAAATGGCCATAAGCCCCCAAACCAATAGGCTGAACTAATAAGATGAACAAATTGATTAAAGCGATAAAGCGCACCAGTAATGCCATCTTGCATCGCAGCATGGCCGATAAGTGCGTGTAACCCAAGAAGAATAATAGATAGAATTAAAATAAGGTGCAGGCGGATCTTGATGGATTTAACAAGCAAAACCACCAATAAAATCACCGAGAATAGAAGTTCCCAACGCCAAATTTGGCCAAATGATGTCCCGAGCACACCCTGCCAAATATCCCAATCCGTCGCGTCCTCCCAGCCATCGCCCATTAAACCCGCTTGTGCTAGCATCCAGCCAAAAGAGGTCACAATGGTGATAACAGCACAGAAGTTAATCCCTTTATTCAAATAACGACTAATTAAATAGCTAAATTGCCCGCAACTGAGCAACGCCGCAAATATTGACATTCCACACATCAATATTGCAGCGATAAAATGAATAAAACGAATTAAGGTATAAAACGCTTCAAGTGACATATTATTTCACTGTAAAGCTATAGGTCCCTTTGGTTTTGTGACCATCAACAGAAACAACACTCCAGTTAACATCGTATTTGCCTGAAGTCAGTTTATCTTCAACTGGCACAATCACTTTAGTGTCATTGTTAGGGTCTAACGCTGCTTTCCCTGTTTTGATAATGTTTTTTTCAGGGCCAATGATAGACACCTTTGTAAAGTTAACCTCAATGCCTTCAGAAAAATTTAACGTGATTGACTCAGGTGTTTGCTCAACCGCAGCGCCTTCCGCTGGAAGTTGGTCTTTTAAATGAGCATGGGCAAAAGCTTGTTGGAAAGACATCCCTAAGAAAAGAACAGCAATTGCACTTAATTTGCGCCATGAAGATTTAATATGGGTAATTGGCATAGTAACCTCTTAATTTGCAGGTGAATTTAGAATATTTGCCAATCATTATACGGAAAAAAACGGTTTGTGCCGCTTAAAAACGGGATTTAGGGGCTCATCCTGTGAGTATTCACACAAAATGAAAAGAAAAAGGCTTATGAACATTGAAATTAACCACTTTTGTCCATAAGCCTATTACGGTTTTTATACATCAAATAGAGAGATTACGTTTTAGTAATGACCTATTCACAACACAAAATTAAATGTGCGCTGTTGATGACAGGTTTTTTAAATCTTTATCCAGTAAGAATAGCGCTTTACCAGACTCACCCACCATGTCCAGTTTATCCAACACAGATTTAAATAATTTCTCTTCTTCGTGCTGCTCAGCAACGTACCATTGTAGGAAGTTGAACGTTGAGTAATCTTGTGTTGTCATCGCTAAGTGCGCTAGTTTGTTAATTTCACGCGTAATTAATTGCTCGTGCTCATACGTTTGATTAAAAACATCTGAAATAGATTTAAAATCAACAGGTGGTGCCGCAATTTGACCTAATAGTGGCAGAGCCCCTGTATCGCTAAGGTAATCAAACAAACGCTGCATATGTTCCATTTCTTCTTGAGAATGTGCTTTTAAAAAAGCAGCCGCGCCTTCGTAGCCTTTATCGCTACACCACGCACTCATTTGCAAATAAAGGTTCGCAGAGTAAAACTCAAGATTTAATTGTTCGTTTAATTTTTTGACCATATCAGTAGTTAACATATTTTTTACCTTAATGTTTAAATATTCCTGAAGCTATTATGCACAGTATTACAATAATTAAAACCCCAAAACATTCTGAAAACAAAAAAATCCAATTTACTGATTATTAATAACTTTTGTTAAAAACAATAATAATCAATCTCATTATCTTTCACTGTTTTCAAAGTTATTAATTAAATATAAAACTATATTATTTTAGTTATATTTTCACGTTCTTTTCGATAAAGAATTGAGACTTCTTCTCATTTAATCGCTACAATATTCCTAAGTTCCATTATGTGATAGAGAATTAATATGAGCCACAATCTTGCTTTATTACCCAAAGATGAAATGGATAAAGTTAACGTTGACTTATTGGCATCTGGCGTTGCATTCAAAGAACGCTATAACATCGCCATTCTTGCCGATGCTGTTGAGCGGGAGCAACCCGAACATTTGAGGGAGTATTTTAGAGAACGGCTGGTTTATTACCGTCAGTTATCACAAAATTTCTCACGGTTACCGTACGAACCGAGAAATCGTTAAGAAAAAAGAGGGGATAACCCTCTTTTCAATTTTTCAATGCAAACAGCTGAATACTGCTGAATTATTTAGACGTGTTATACGTTACAGTATTATTTTGACAATCCACTGAAACAGAATAATGCAGATCAGATTTTGAACCTCGAACGACTAACGGGATGGTATATCCTGTATCTGTCTTCGTAACCTCATTATCATTAACCCAAGCGACAGCTTTTTTACCTAATGCGGCTTTTTCTTCTGTCCAGCGCGGTAAACGATTATGCATAAAATCACTTTTAACCTGAGCCGCAATTTGTGGCTCAGTTAGTGCACCACAGCTCACAAACGGTGCAGCCTTACCTTCATCCTTGTTAACACTTAGTGCGAAAGAACTAAAAACAAGAGCGCACGTCCCTAAAGCAATAGCAATTTTTTTATTCGCTTCCATACTCTCCCCCGATACCTAATTGTTAGGTAAAGATTTTTGATTAGTTTTGCTGCCTATTTAAGCCTATAAGAAGGTGTTAAATTTGCGCGTTATCTGTAAGTTATTTTCTAACGACATTGATAAACAGAATGACTTAACTAATATTAATCTATCAGATTCATGTATGGATGTTAATAGTATGTTTACTTATTATTAATTTTCATCGTCAAAACGAACATGTATTTGCTCTTTGCCTTGATGTTTCTCACGAATTTCTTGTGCAACGAGTGCAATAGCTTCGCCACTACTCATACCGTCAGCCATTAATTGGTGAATTTTTTCTACCGCTTCTTGCTGTTCTTCATGATTAAGTGCAGGGATCCCTGATAACATGGTTTAAACCTCATTCATAAAAGACTAAAATCAATAATTAAGATTTTAACATCTCTTCGATTATTAAGATAAGAGTATCTGTTAGTCAGCTAGAATCACTTGCGAAAAAGTAAACTTATCACCATGATTATTAATAAAATTCAGTTACCTTATAGCCCAACTGCGGCAATTGATTATTTTACGCCCCTCGCTCACCAACCTTGGGCGATGCTACTGCATTCAGGCAATGCGAAACACTCACATAACCGGTTTGATATTATTGTAGCTGATCCCATTACAACACTCATAACTTATCAGACACAGACAACAATTACTGAACAGAATCAAGAACCTATTATTTCTGAAGCATCACCATTCGCCCTGCTTCAAGCACAACTTGATAAGCACCATGCAAACCAAATATTGGATAACACATTGCCATTTAATGGTGGCGCTCTCGGTATTTGGAGCTATGACCTTGGACGCCGTATTGAAATAATCCCTGAAATCGCGAAAACTGAATTAACATTTCCCGATATGGCCGTAGGTATCTATTTATGGGCGCTGATTGTTGATCACCAAGACAAAACCGTCACATTAATTAGCCATGAAGATGCCGAGGCGCGTTTAACTTGGCTGCAAAGCCAGAAAACGCCACGCAAAAATAAGTTTAAGCTCAATACACCTTGGCACTCCAATATGACTGAAGATGAGTACCAGCAAAATATTGCACGTATTCATGAATATTTGCGTAATGGCGACTGTTATCAAATTAATCTGGCGCAGCGCTTTAAAGCCAAATATAAAGGAGATGAATGGAATGCGTTCCTAGCATTACTTGAAACGAATGGCGCCCCATTCTCTTCCTTTATACGTCTACCGGAAAATGCTGTGATTAGCATTTCTCCTGAACGCTTTATTTTGTTACAAGACGGCGATATCCAAACACGCCCGATTAAAGGCACACTTCCGCGTTTAGAGGATAAGCAAGAAGATTTAGCGCAAGCTGATAAACTGGCTAACTCCCCTAAAGACCGTGCAGAAAACCTAATGATTGTCGATTTATTGCGCAATGATATCGGCCGTGTTGCTAAACCGGGAACGGTTAAGGTGCCAGAATTGTTTGTGGTTGAACCATTCCCCGCCGTTCACCACTTGGTCAGCACTATCACGGCAAGATTAGACAGCCCTTACCAAGCCACCGATTTATTGCAAGCTTGCTTCCCTGGTGGGTCCATTACAGGGGCGCCAAAAATTCGTGCGATGGAAATTATTGAAGAATTAGAACCTCATCGCCGACATGGATATTGTGGTGCAATAGGCTATATTAGTTTTTGTGGCAATATGGACACTAACATTTCTATCCGAACTTTATTGACCTATAAAAAACAGATTTACTGTTGGGCAGGCGGTGGTATTGTGGCAGATAGCCAAGCGGATAAAGAATACCAAGAAACTTTCGACAAATTGAGCCTTATTCTACCTTTATTAGGAGCGTTAAATTCGGATGACCGAGCTGAATAACTTTATCAACCGTTTTCAGTTTACTTTACCGGCAACCCGTCAGGCACAGCGCCAGACGGGGAAATCGGCTGCGGTTTTATTACCGATTATTAATAAACCTAACCCAACGCTGCTGCTAACCCAGCGCTCCCCATTTTTACGTTCTCATGCAGGGCAAGTGGCCTTTCCGGGTGGAGCAAAAGATCCCGAAGATGGTTCATTAATTCACACTGCGCTGCGTGAAACTTTTGAAGAAGTCGCCATCCCACCTGAAAAAGTGAAGGTGCTGGGCCAGCTTGCACCACTGCAAAGTTATGGGGGTTATGAAGTCACTCCTATTGTTGGTTTGCTACCTGCCAATATTCAATATCAAGCAAACCCAAGTGAGGTTGCCTCCATTTTCGAAGTTCCACTCTTTGACGCATTGTCATTGCGACAACACAAATATGTGGATATCAAACGTTCAGGCCGTGAAAATCGGATTTTTTTCTATTGGTATAACGGCCATCTCGTTTGGGGTTTGACGGCTTCTATTCTACACCAATTGGCATTACAATTAGATTAGCGTTGACAACATAAATCACTATATAAAATTAATTTTTCAAACAAAAATTTCCCACTAACTTTTATCTGCTTCCCTATCATTCCTAATTTTATGAATGTGACTGTATAAATTTAAAGCAAAACACAAGCAGATTGTGCTATTTACAATCAATTATTCCTAAGCAACTACCTTATTTCAAAAAATACTTTAAACTTACTGGTTAACACTACTAAATAACAGTAAAGTAGCGCCTTTTAAAATAAAGCACTCTATTTTCAACTTTTTTTAAGGAGTCCTACGTGATAAGCGTTTTCGACATGTTTAAAGTGGGCATTGGCCCGTCAAGCTCTCATACCGTTGGTCCAATGAAAGCTGGTAAAGAATTTGTCGATGATTTAGTGAGCAAAAATCTATTGCCTAACGTCACTCGCATTTCTGTTGACGTTTATGGGTCATTATCGCTTACTGGTAAAGGGCACCATACTGATATCGCCATTATTATGGGGCTAGCGGGTAACTTACCTGCCACCGTTGACATTGAATCTATCCCAACTTTTATTAAGACGGTAGAAGACACAGAAAAATTGCCTTTAGCTAATGGTACTCAATTAGTTGATTTTCCACGTGATGGCGGCATGAATTTTCGTCAAGATAACCTTGAGTTACACGAAAATGGCATGACTATTCATGCTTTTGCTGGAAATGATGAAATTTATACCAAAACCTATTATTCAATCGGTGGTGGTTTTATCGTTGATGAAGAGCATTTTGGTCAATCAACTGTTGATAGCAAGCCGGTGTCTTACCCTTTCAATTCAGCAGATGAATTACTGCTAAATTGCAAAAAATCAGGTTTATCAATTTCCAGCCTGATGATGAAAAATGAACTCGACCTTCACTCAAAAGAAGAGATCGACGCATACTTTGCTGATGTCTGGCACACCATGCAAGCATGTATTGAGCGTGGTTTAAATACGGAAGGTGTTCTACCGGGCCCATTACGTGTGCCGCGCCGCGCTCCTGCATTAAACCGTGTGGTGACATCTTCCAGTAAATTATCGAATGACCCAATGAATGTCATTGACCTCATTAATATGTATGCCCTAGCGGTAAATGAGGAAAATGCAGCGGGTGGACGTGTTGTTACTGCACCAACCAACGGTGCATGTGGAATTGTTCCTGCGGTGCTAGCTTATTACAACCACTGCATCGAGCCTGTCACACCTGAACTTTACCTACGTTATTTCTTAGCATCCGGCGCAATTGGTATTCTCTATAAAATGAATGCGTCTATTTCAGGTGCTGAAGTGGGTTGCCAAGGGGAAGTCGGTGTTGCTTGTTCAATGGCTGCCGCAGGCCTAGCGGAATTACTCGGTGGTAGCCCTGAGCAAGTGTGCATCGCCGCTGAGATTGGTATGGAACACAACTTAGGTCTCACGTGTGACCCTGTTGCGGGTCAAGTTCAAGTGCCATGTATCGAACGTAATGCAATTGCCTCCGTCAAAGCGGTGAATGCAGCACGGATGGCTATTCGCAGAACCAGTGAGCCTCGTGTTTCCTTGGATAAAGTCATTGAAACTATGTATGAAACAGGGAAAGACATGAATGCAAAATACCGTGAGACCTCTCGCGGCGGTTTAGCAATCAAAGTCCAATGTGACTAATTAACCTGTTACATCCCTCTAACGCCCTTCTGAACACTGAAGGGCGTTTTTCATTCTCCATCCATGTAATCTTATTCACTTTTATTCACTAACCCTTAGCTTTATCAACAAATTTATTTAATCAATTCTTCACGCTAATTTGTCTACTCATGGAGTATTTCATTTAATTTCGCCAATCAGCACAATCGCAAATTAATACTATTTTATTCTAAAAACATATTTTATTAGCTCACTTCACACTGTATTTATCATACAAAACCGGTTGAATTTTAATCGAAACATCAACGGTAAACATTTTTTTATTCGCCACTTGTTACCGATAACAATAATTTACACTGCAAAATAATTATTTTGCATAATTTAATAGAAACAAACAACAAATAAAAAGTTATTAATCGCAAATTATTAAGTGTTTTTAGGTATATTCTTATTTTTCTGACGCGAAACAAGTTTTTAGGTTAAAACAAAATGATATGCTACAAATGTACTTCATACTAATAATTCAAATAGCTGACTCGTGACCGCCATGAGTAAATTGTAATTATTCAGCTAATATTATGATACAGGGGAAATTGATAAAAAGGAGTCTAACTTTAGTGTCCAATTTATCTACAGATAATATTTCGTTTTATCTATCAATGAGGGAAAAATAGTGAGTATAGCTATTATGATTGGTACCCACGGAGTCGCCGCTGAGCAGCTTCTCCGAACCACCGAAATGTTAATCGGCGAGCAAGATAATGTCTCGTTTATTGACTTTATCCCTGGGGAAAACGCAGACACCCTGTTTGAAAAGTACACACAAAAACTGACTGATTTAGACACCTCTAAAGGGGTGCTATTCCTTGTCGATACTTGGGGAGGTAGCCCATTTAATGCTGCTAGCCGTATTGTGAATGAGCACGATAATTATGACATTATCACCGGTGTGAATGTTCCAATGCTGGTTGAAACCTTTATGTGCCGCGATGATAACCCATCTTTGGATGAGCTCATCACCGTTGCATTAGAAACGGGTCGAGGCGGTGTTCGTCCATTTAAATTTAAAGAAGTTGAAGTTCAACCTGCGCCTGTTGCTGCAAGCACCCCACCACCAGCACCAGCTCGAAAAGCGGGTCCCGGTGAGCATATGGTGATTGCCCTTGCCCGTGTTGATGACCGTTTAATTCACGGCCAAGTTGCAACGCGCTGGACAAAAGAAACGCAAGTCAAACGTATTATCGTCGTCAGTGATGAGGTCGCAAAAGACCAAGTCCGTTCGACACTGTTAAAACAAGTTGCGCCTCCTGGGGTTACGGCTCACGTTGTTGACGTTGCAAAATGTGTTCGCGTCTATAACAACCCGAAATATGCAGGTGAGCGCGTGATGTTGTTATTTACTAACCCAACTGATGTTAAGCGTATTGTTGAGGAAGGTGTGGAGGTTAAATCCGTCAATATTGGTGGTATGGCATATCATGAGGGTAAAACTATGGTAACCAATGCGGTTTCCATCAACCAAACTGATATCGATGCCTTTAATTATTTGAATGACAAAAAAATTGAGCTAGAAGTCCGTAAAGTTTCATCTGACAGCAAAGTCTTCATGATGGACTTAATTAATAAGCTCAAAAAATAATGTGTTACCAAACTTTTAATTTTGCTTTTTAAACCATTACTCAAACAGATTTTAAAACTTGTTGGTTACAGGAGATTAAACAATGGAACTTACCGTTGTTCAAATAGTACTGGTTTTTATCGTCGCATGTATCGCCGGTATGGGGTCAATCCTCGATGAATTCCAGTTTCACCGCCCTCTCGTTGCTTGTACGCTTATAGGTATCGTTCTGGGAGACATGAAAACAGGTATCATCATCGGTGGTACGCTGGAGATGATAGCATTAGGTTGGATGAATATCGGTGCGGCTGTTGCACCGGATGCGGCTTTAGCCTCCATCATTTCAACTATCTTAGTTATCGCAGGTGGCCAAAGCATTGGTGCGGGTATTGCCCTAGCAATCCCACTGGCCGCTGCGGGACAAGTATTAACAATCATTGTTCGTACTATCACCGTTGCTTTCCAGCATGCGGCTGACCGTGCTGCTATCAGTGGAAACCTGACATCCCTAAGCATTATTCACGTCAGTGCATTAGTTCTGCAAGCGATGCGTGTTGCTATTCCTGCGCTTATTGTTGCTATTTCTGTTGGTACATCTGAAGTTCAACACTTGTTAAGCTCCATCCCTGAAGTTGTGACCAGCGGTCTGAACATTGCGGGTGGCATGATCGTCGTTGTGGGTTATGCGATGGTTATCAACATGATGCGTGCTGGCTACTTAATGCCGTTCTTCTATTTAGGCTTTGTTACTGCCGCATTTACAGACTTCAACCTTGTTGCCCTCGGTGTCATCGGTGTGGTTATGGCTGTTCTGTATATCCAGCTCAGTCCAAAATACAACAAATCACAAGTTGTTGTCACACAAGGCAATAGCAACAATAACCTTGATAACGAATTAGACTAGGAGGAGCGCAAACATGGTTGATACAACTCAGTCTACAGAGAAAAAACTGACACAGAGCGATATTCGCGGTGTGTTCCTGCGTTCCAACTTATTCCAAGGTTCTTGGAACTTTGAACGGATGCAAGCCCTTGGTTTTTGTTTCTCAATGGTACCGGTTATTCGTCGTCTTTATCCAGAAAACAATGACGATAGAAAACAAGCGATTAAGCGTCACTTAGAGTTCTTTAATACTCACCCATATGTTGCTGCTCCTGTGCTTGGCGTGACGATGGCGATGGAAGAACAACGCGCGAATGGTGCCGACATTGACGATGCTGCGATAAACGGTATCAAAGTCGGTTTGATGGGCCCTTTAGCGGGTGTTGGTGACCCGATATTCTGGGGTACCGTTCGTCCTGTATTCGCAGCATTAGGTGCGGGTATCGCGATGACAGGTAGCTTACTTGGTCCTGTTCTGTTCTTCGTTTTGTTTAACTTAGTTCGCTTATTAACCCGCTATTATGGTGTTGCATACGGATATAAGAAAGGGATTGATATCGTTCAAGATATGGGCGGTGGTTTCCTGCAAAAACTAACGGAGGGAGCATCCATACTCGGTTTATTCGTTATGGGGGCCCTTGTCAATAAATGGACCCATGTGAATATCCCGCTCGAGGTTTCGCGCATTAAAAACCAAACCACGGGTGTTGAAGATATTACGACCGTCCAGATGATCCTCGATCAATTAATGCCGGGATTGGTTCCTCTGCTACTCACATTCGGCTGTATGTGGTTATTACGCCGCAAAGTGAATGCATTGTGGATTATTATTGGCTTCTTCGGTTTAGGTATTTTAGGTGCTTGGCTGAAATTCTTAGCACCATAATTTTTTCTAATATTTAACCAAGGGAGGTTGCAGCCTCCCTTTTTTAATTTTAAGCTTTGTCATATGTTTACTTAGTCAAGGGCGCACCAATGACCTTAAATGATGCCATTCTCGCCATTATCATTTTGATCATGCTTGTATATGCTATTTATGATGAATTTATTCAGCATTTGCTAAAAGGTAAAACGCTATTAAAAATTAACTTAAAACGAAAACATCGCGTTGATGCCATTATTTTTATTGTCTTAATCTGTATCGTTATTTATACAAATATTGTTCGACATGGTAATTTATTAACCACTTACTTATTAATGATTACTATATTTATGTCAGTCTACTTGGCATTTATTAGAACACCTAAGTTATTTTTTAAACAAACTGGTTTTTATTTTGCCAATACTTTTATTTCTTACGATAGAATAAAATCAATGAATTTATCAGAGGATGGTATTCTAATAATAGGGTTAGAGCAAAAGAAAATCCACATTCAAGTCTCACATCTTGATGATTTACAACGTATTTATGAGTTTCTTATTAATCATAAATAAACGTTATATATATTCATGGAAATACTAAGGTTAATTAAAAATATAATTAACCTTTTTTTTCTTATTAACCCAATTGATAATAATTCTCACTACCGTTTAATATCCACAATTAATTAAGTGTTGCCTTTAAAATAAAATGTGGTATCTTTCTTTCCACGTCATTGGGGAGTAGCCTGTTCTGGAAATATATTAATTCCAGAAAGTCCGTATCAACATACTCGTTTGGTTTCAAACGTGGTGCGGACACCATAATCTGGTTGGCAAGACCATAGACACATAAACACACCTTAGGTTGGGGGTAGTTTATGTGTATATGGAAACACCCAACCGAGGTTATGTTATGAGTTTTTACGCTACCCTTGTCTTAGCCCTTGCGCTATCAATGGACGCATTTGCAGTTGCAATTTGCAAAGGTGCCGTCCTACATAAACCCCGTTTTAGAGAAATTCTTCGTACTGGATTCATATTTGGTTTTATTGAAGCCATCACGCCTATTATTGGTTGGGGAATTGGTATTCTCGCTAGCCAATACGTTATTCGTTGGGATCACTGGATTGCATTTGCGTTATTGTTTGTTCTAGGCGCTCGCATGATTTGGCAGAGCCTTAAAACAAAAGATGATGAATGTTGTTCAAAACCCTCAAGCCACAGCTCGACTAGCCTAATCTTTTCAGCAATTGCCACGAGCTTAGATGCGATGGCGATAGGCTTAGGTCTCGCTTTCCTACAAGTGGATATTGTTCATACCGCAATGACCATCGGTTTAATGACCATGATTATGGCAACTATTGGTATGATGATTGGCCGTTATGTAGGACCATTATTAGGAAAAAAAGCAGAAATTATCGGTGGTGTGGTATTAATTGGTATTGGGTTTAATATCCTGTTTGAACACCTCGAATTATTTATGTACGCACCATAAGAGTTTATTGCCCCCTACTTTTCTTAGGGGGCTTTATTAATATTATACGGCTTGATATTGATAAACTCGAATTAAAAAATCTGCCGTATAATTTTTCACTTCAGCTTGCTGCAAATTCTGCTTCACGTCTTCAGACGCTCGCCACGCAAATGGTGTCATTGCTAACAATTCATACGCCTCTTGACCCGTTAGTGCCATCTTATAATTTAATCGGCTTTCATCCATTAATTTAAAATTAGGCAAATCCTCGTCTTTAACGGGGTGCAACTTAACTTCATCATAGATAAGGGCTTTTAATTCTTGCAGATGTTCTGCTGCTGGAGTGACAGTAATTAATATGCCGTTATCGACCAATACTCTGCTTAACTCTTCTGCTTTACAAGGCGCGTAAATACGCACAATTGACCCTAAACTTTTTTCAGGAAAAGGTAAACGGTGGCTAGTGCCGACGCAGAAATTAACTGATTTATAGCGTTTAGCCGCATAACGAATCGCTGCCTTTGACACATCCAAACCAAAAACTTGGATGCCCCCAAATTTATTTTGCAGTGTTTGCCAAAAATAGTCAGTGTAATACCCTTCACCGCAGCCGATATCCAATAGCGATAATTGGTTTGAAGGTAAAAATTGAACTAATTTTTCAGCTACTTGGTCACGCATGGGTTGATAGTGCCCTGCATCAAGGAATTGACGGCGCGCTTGCATCATTTCGGCGCTATCACCAGGATCTTTCGAACGCTTGTGTTGCACAGGCAGTAAATTAACATACCCTTCTTTCGCGCAATCAAATTGGTGATTTGCTTCGCAGCGATAACTATGGTGAGTTTGTAAGAGAGGTGTAAAACAAAGTGGGCATTGATAATTCATAAAGGTCACTGATCGCAAAATAATAGTCAGTATACCATAGAAGCAACGATGCAGCGCCATGGAAAATATCCCATGGCACCGTGACGTTAGCGAAACTTATGACTGATTATTTCGCTGATTTACTTTTTTCAGCACTCTTTTCTTTCGCTGTTTTTTTCTCAACTTTTGCTTTCAGGTGAGATGATTTAGCCGCTTGGTGCGACTGTGCGATAGGTGAAATAGGCTCAGATTTAACGGTTGTATTTGCTAATGCAGCACCAGAAATAGCAAATGATAATACGGTTGCGATTGCGACTAATTTTTTCATTTTTTCTACCTTTAAATTTGATATAAATCTTACATTAAAATACAAAGATAATTGTCACAGATTTTGGGCATTATATTGCTTTGTTGGTTTCTACCGTTTTGCTTTTATCCTCTTTTTTCTCGGCTTTTGATTTATTAGCATGGTGGGTTTTCGCAGTATGCTGAACTTTGGCTACATGAGTCACAGGTTCATTTTTTACTGTTGTATTCGCCAATGCAGCACCAGAAACAGCAATAGACATAACCGTTGCAATTGCTAATAACGTTTTCATTTTTGTACCTTAGAATTTTAAAGCAAGGATGTTCTTGCAACACTAATAAACCACAAATGAATATTCCCCCGCAATAGGACAAATTTAAAGATTTATAAATATTTTATAGGTTATTTTTGCGTATATATATTTGCAGTTTGTTGATTATTTATTTACTTTTCCTTTCTTTTTTATTATAAATGAAATCAAAAAATACTCTTTAAAAACAAAGCATTAATTATTATCCGCTTTTGATTTCAATTTTTTAATTATAATCACCCATTTAAAATCAATTAATTTGTTATCGCTTTTTTTAGTTTGTCTACACAAATTTAGCTTACCGATACTTTTATAACTTGCTTTCACCTTTTGTTTTTGGTTTTAATAAAATTATATGCAATGACATTATTTAGGTAAAAAAATGAAAGTTCGATTAGCCTCACCAACAGAAGCCAAACGGTTATGGCTTATTCGCAATCAAGCCATTCGTCATGGCTGTAAAACGAGTTACGACCCAGAAACGATTTGCAATTGGACGCCTGATGAAATGCCCCTAAGCTACATAAGAATGGTTGAGAACAACCCATTTTTTGTTGCTGTCAATGAACGTGATGAAGCCGTATCAACAGGTTTTTTAAATTTAGAATCAAATAGTATTGATGCGATATTTACTCTACCTGAGTATATGGGACATGGCGCTGCGGGCTTAATATTGGATGCAATAAAAGCCGAGGCGAAAAAACGAAAAATAAGCACCCTAACCTTAGATTCATCCCCGAATGCAGAACGCTTTTACCAAAAACACGGGTTCATGTCTATTCGCCATGAAAACTATTATTCGGCACTTGCTCAGACTAATCTTGCCTGTATTCATATGAAAATAGCGTTGTAAGACACAAAAAATAAAAGCCGTTAATTCTTATAACGGCTCTATTCTTTGCAAATTATCTTATTAGCTAACTAAAAATCGGCAAATTCAAGGATTGGTTTACGTCCATGGGATTCAAGAAAATCCAATACTCGACGTGGGGTCACATTTAAAATTTGTGATTGAGGGAAATCAATCGATTCAAGCATTTCCACTACGCGATCAAAACGCCCTAAATAACCCGCAAAATGGGAGTCAGAGCCTAACGCAACCCAACCCCCTGTTTCTTTTACTGCTTTCGCAATCTCTAGGCAGTTTTGTTGGCTACCCGCTCTTGAATGTAGAAAAGATGAATTATTCATTTCTAATGCCACATTGCACGCTTTGGCGGCTTGAGCAACCGCTTTAATATCAATCGGATATTTGGGATTACCAGGATGGGTAATAATTTGAACTTTTCCACTGCGGATCGTCGCAATCATTGCTTCGGTATTATCTGCAAGGCTTTGCGGCTCAAGAACGGGTTCGTGAAAGCCAGCGAGAATAATGTCTAAGTGGCGAGCAATTTTTTCATTACAATCTGTTTCACCTAGCTTATTTTTGATATTCGCTTCAATGCCATACAGTAAACCGACACCATCAACAATGCGTGGCAAAATAGGCATATTACCAAAATGCCATTCATGGGGTGCATCTTGCATTTCAGGGCCATGGTCGGTGATTGCAAATAGCTTTACCCCACGGCTTGCCGCCTCGGCAAAATATTCATTAACCGTACTGTAAGCATGGGTGCTGGCAATGGTATGGGCATGTAAATCAACTTGATACATAAATAATATCCTTCTTATTCTACTATTTGCTTTCTGAGTCTATCCGCTCAGACAAGGTTCAACCAAGCTAACATATCAACGTGAAGGTTTCGAGAGTCATTCACCTAAACAGCACGTTATCAACACATAGCAATATATTGCATAAAATCCTAGGCTATTTTTAGAATAAAAAAACCCGCAATCAATGCGGGTTAAAATATGTTGAGTGAAAAATAAGTTTAATCCACTAAGACGCGTTTATTGGTAGCGCCCCAAAGGATAGACATTTCTGTAAATAATGCACCGCTGATGTCTTCTACTTCTTCAGCGGTAACCTCCTCATTACCTTGTTTACCAAAGAACACCACTTCATCACCCGGACGGACTTGTTTTAAATCGGTCACATCCACCATCACGGTATTCATTGAAGTTTTTCCTAATACAGGCACTTTCTGGCCGTTGATCAGTGCATGCCCTGTATTACTAAACACTCGACGATAACCATCTGCATAACCCACAGGGATATTTGCTAAAACAGAGTCACGTTTTAATGTAAAGGTACGGTCATAGCCGACAGTGTTGCCTTTAGGATAATGATTTACTGAAGCTATATTTGATTTCAATGTCATTACACGTTTGTAGTCGTCTGTTGCAACGGTATCACCGTAAAAAATACCACCAACACGCACCATATCTAACCATGATTCAGGCACAGTAATTGTTGCATAAGTATTCGCGACATGCAGTGTGACGTCTTCACGTTTTAGACCCGTCACATTTAATACTTGTTGAGACTCTTTGTTAAATTTAGCGAGATCTTTGCGGATTTGCGCCTCATCTTCTTCTGGGTAATGGGACATAATGCCGACAATTTTTAACTGAGGTAATTGTGAAATCAGCTTCGCTTCATTAAGGCCCGTTGGGGTACTGACTTCTAAACCATTACGTGACATACCGGCGGAATTTAACGCAAGGTGGATAGGAATGACTTTATTTTGCTGTTTCGCAATGGCATTTAAGCGCTGCGCCATTTCTAAGTTACCAATCAGTTCTTCCGTTTGGTACTGTGTCGCTTGCGCCATTTCCTTTTCGGTTGCACTTCTAACGCGCATTAAACGGCCTTTAAAACCAAGGTCTCTCACCGTTTTTAATTCTTGGTTATTGGTCACGCCAATACATTGCACATTATTAGCAATCATCACTGGCGTGACTAATGAGAGGTCATGCCCATAAGCATCGCCTTTGAGAACGGCACACATGGATGATTTATCCCCTAATAGCGCTTGAACTTTTTTGATATTAAAATCCAATGCACTTTCTGAGATTTCAATCCATGAATTGTTCACAATCACAGGCTGTACTTGCGCTGCTGGCGCTGCAATTGAAGTGTTATTTGTATTGGTTGGCTGCTGGCATGCAGTTGCTGCAACAAAAAGAGGGAGTAATGCCAAATATTTTAAACGAAATGCCACAAGGTTTTTCCTTAGCTGTTGTCATGTTGCCCCAACTCATTATTTTTATGATTACAGGGCATGGAAATATACACAAAATGTATAACTTCTTTGGATGATAGCAATTTAAGGAAATTGAACAAGTAATAATTCACTTTATTTGCATAAAAAACCAAACTATCTTACAAGATCATTTCGTATTGATAATATAAAGGCATCCATTAAATATCAGATGCCTAAACACTGTTATTCCCTGATTAATCCCTATTTAAGCATTAATCCCCTTCATACCCTCAACAGAATATCGGGATCCCGCTGGTTGAAAACGGTCTATGGCATGCTTAATTTGACGTAAATCCTCTGATGTTAAATGAATATCAGCCGCGCCAAAGTTGTCTTCAAGATGTTTTACTTTATTCGTTCCCGGTATTGGCACAATGTTATCTCCTTGAGCCAACAACCACGCCAGTGAAATCTGTGCAGGTGAACATGATTTTTGCTCCGCCATCTGAATAATAAAATCAGATAATGTGCTGTTAGCCTTGAGGTTCTCAGATGTAAAACGGGGTAATCCCTTTCGAAAATCGCCACTGTCAAACGAACTCTTATCATTAAAACGACCCGTTAAAAACCCACGGCCTAAAGGGGAATACGGTACAAAACCAATACCCAGCTTTTGGCAAGTTGGCAAAATTTCAGCTTCAACATCACGCGTCCAAAGGGAATATTCTGTTTGGACTGCGGTAACGGGAAACACAGAATGTGCCTGTTTAAGTGTAGCCGCGCTCACTTCAGATAACCCTATGTGTGCAATTTTCCCCTCAGCAACTAATTGCGCCAATGTTTCCATTGTCATTTCTATTGATGCTTTTGGATCTAGGCGATGAATGTAATACAAATCAATACAATCGACACCTAATCGACGTAATGAACTTTCACAAGCACTGCGAATATATTCAGGGCTATTATCAATTCTACGCTCATATTCCCCTGCGCGGCGTACAATGCCACACTTTGTTGCAACCTTGATTTCTGCATCCGTCTGTTTAAGAAAATCCCCAATCAGTTCTTCATTATGAAAATTGCCATATGTATCGGCTGTATCTAGCAATGTGCAACCAAGTTCTGCCGCCTTATGTAGTACAGCCATCGCCGCCTGATCATCTTGTGGTCCATAGAACTCACTCATTCCCATGCAACCTAGCCCAATTGCCGAAACTTCGAGCCCATTTCCTAAAATACGTTTATTCATCATCTGCCCCTTGGTTTATTTAACGTATTTGAGTATATTTTCCTAAAATGGCTATTCATATGGGCAATATTAACAATCAATTTTCCAAAAATGGAAAACAGTGAGAAAGAAGATGAACTGGGATGATGCCAAAATATTTTTAGCTATTGCACGAGAAGGCACGCTAAGTGCTGCATCCAAGGTATTAAAACTGGGCATTGCAACGACATCACGGCGCTTAGAACGACTCGAAGAAGCATTAGGCGTTCGATTATTCACTCGCGATCAGCTTGGTTATAAACTTACGGATGAAGGAAGTGCGTTAATTTCACAGGCAGAGGCTTTAGAGCAAGCAGGCTTCGCATTTAGCAATGCTGCGCACAAAAAGAATGAAAGCGTTATGGGTCATGTTTGCTTAGCAACTGCACAAGGCTTAGCTGACCACCTTATTATCCCTGCTCTACCATCGTTAACTGACGTTAACCCCAATCTAACCCTCGAAATTGTCACAGGTGTTTCAACCGTTAATTTGCATCGACGAGATGCCGATATCGCTCTACGTATGGTGAGACCTGAGAGTGGTAATGTACGGATCCGCAAATTAGGTACTCTTGGCTTCGGCCTTTATGCCTCAAAAAGTTATTTACAACGCAGACCTAATCCAGATAGGCCTAACAACTTAGAATATGATGATTTTATAGGTTGGTCAGAAGCACAACAGCACCTTAATTCTGCGCAGTGGCTAGAAAGAACCCTCAGAGGAAGGTCTTGCCGGTTGACTACGACCACAATGTCAGCTCAATTTAGTGCTGTACAAACGGGTCTTGGACTCGCCGTTTTACCCCATTTTATTGCAAGAAAAATGGGTTTGATTTGTCTACTGGATGATATTGGCTGCGACCAACCAATTTGGTTAGCCATTCATTCTGACCTCGCCCATTCACGAAGAATACGTGTTGTTGCCGATTTTTTGACTGCATTAGTTTCTGATAATCAAGAAAAATTGATGCCATAAAAAAAGCCCATTTTTACATGGGCTTAAGTCGTTATTTTGCTAGTCAGTGCTAGCGAGTTTTTATTGGGAAATTATTCCCACTCTAGTATCAATGATAAGGAAATAAATCTATATAACAGATAGTTAGAATGGTAATCACTATCGATACCATCATTAATGCCATACACAGAATTTTTTGATTTTTGTTGCTCGCCGACGTTTTAAGGTTTGCCCAGGCAGATAATTCAGCCATATCACGATGAAGCTCTTACTTATCTTCAGGGGTAAAAAAATGTCGCCCATAACTCTATTCAACTTGTCACTATATTCTTTATAGTATCTCATCAAAAAGTGAGCTATCCACAAGAAACCTTAGAGATACTTTTAAATTATTTTTAATACAATCCTTCACAACTATTCAGGTTATGGCTTATCAATCAATTAAAACTGTTCATTATGCATCCACAAATGTTCCAATGCCGTTGAATGCTGAACTGTTTTAATTCTTTTTAATGCTTCAGATAACTCCGATTCTAAAAGTTCAATTAGCTCGCCGTTCTCATCATCAGCTAGCATCTTCCAATAAGTATCTGCCAAACTCTTTTCTCCCGCAATAGCAGCTTTTCTAGCGTTTTCGAGTGTACTGTCACCATCAAGATTGAAAATAACAATAGTGTTGTCAGCAATTTCTTTTTGTTCTGATGTTAAAGAAGTTCTAGCTCTAATTTTTCCAGTATTAAGAAACAGCATTAATTCACTAGGGTCCATTTCATCTGGTTTACATACCTTAGCTAAATCTATATTTTTAGCTTTTAAATCCTCATCTTTAAACTTCCCACAACGATTCGGATTGTTACATGAACCAAATAAATTATTCCAATTAAATGTCATACTTGGGTCGCGGCCCTTTTGAATAAAATGTTCAATATGTCTTTTGGTATTATCTTCATGTAACTGACACTCACAATATGCACAAAAGCCATGCTGCATGATATTGAGTTTTTCCCAAATATCGCTAGTTAAACCATTGCTAGAAATAACAGACCAATTGTCTTGGCCATGCCTGAATTGAGCTAAACACAAAGGAGATGAACCACGAACTAATTTTTTCATCAGAATCAATTTCCTTTAAGTGCTCTGGCCTTTAATTTGAATTCTTGAGTTCTAATGTCTCCTTTAATTTTCATAACCTCAGGATGTTCAGTGCCGAAATGATTAACTATTTTATCAAATAATTTTATACCATCCTCCGACTGCCAAAGTTTCTCTGCTATCAAACTTGAATAGTCAGAAATCCAATTTGCTTCGCACACTGGAGGTACAGAAAATGTTCCCATAATCTGTTCTAGGACATCAGAGCTACACACACCTTTGGTCTGAAATATTGGTTTGTCTATAAAAGCAACTCCATTATTATCAAATCGAAGTATACGAATACAATCTTTATCTACAGTAGAAAGCACTTGAGGGCTATGAGTGGTCACGATGAACTGTAGGTTAGGGAACATTTTTTGAAAACCTATTAGGATCTCTTGTTGCCACTTTGGATGAAGGTGTAATTCAATTTCATCAATAACTACAATTCCATGCCCATGTAAAGGGGTACTAGAGTCAGGATTTAACTTAACTAAACGCCTTGCCAGGTCTCCAGAAAGAGCTACTAACATTTTTTGACCTTGTGATAACTGGGCAATATTCACTCTATTTCCAAAGTTATCAACCATTAGTCTGGCTCTTCCTGAACTACGATCGACCTCGAGATTCTTCACATCTGGAACAAGTACCTCTATTGCTCGATTGACTAAATCTAAATGTCTTTGATATTTTGCTGAGGATTTAGTTTTTATTAAATTTTCTAATTCCTGTTTTTTAGCATTTAGCTTAGCATTGAATACATCATTTTCTGGAGGTACTTGGCCAGCGTACACATCATCAATAGTAGCCTGCAGCGTTGAGATCTGAACCTTCAGATCTTGAACTTCCTTATTATCTTCACCTTTTGCTCTATTTACGAGCTCAATATAAAGCTTAGAAAAGTCCTCTAGTTTTCCGCTTCCATCCAACGCGGTCTTAAGGTCAGAAAATCTATTACTAGCACTATCTCCTGACGCTGTTTCTGTGATCGTTGAAGATAAGGAAAAGTCTGAACGTTCAACTGAATAGAATACTAAAAGGGGAATATGTATTGATGGATTTTTGGCTATACTTTTATACATATCGGCAACTTGCCTTATAGCAACCACATCTGTAGGAGAACTACCCTCATATCCCAAAACAGTACTACCTAAGCTCACATCAAAGGTATTCTGATTATCAAATTTAAATTGAGTCATGACTTCACTGAACTCTTTAGAGCCAACATGAATATCACTCTCTGTAATTGGTCTACCAACTACGTCTGTTTTTTCCAGATTATTATTCAACCATGAAAATGTCTTCGCAATAGCTTCTACAACACTCGTTTTACCTGCGCCATTAGCGCCTATAAGTACAGTAACTTTGTCATCGAATGAAATATCAAGGTCTGTAAATCTTCTAAAATCAGTCAGGTGCACTGAAGATAAAGTAAGTTTCTTTTCAAGAAGCGCGGATTCTACTTTATTTAAATATTGATAAGCTAAGTCCTCATTTTTATGCGCCACATTCTTACCTTCAGAGTAATTTCTAAACAACTGATACGAAGATTGAAAATTACCTTTATCTGAGCTTTGAACTAGGTGTTTAACAGACCTACTTCTATTTTTACGTAACTTAGTCATTTGACTCCTCTATAATTTGAGTAATTAACTCAGAGGTATATTTTCGTTTCAATGATTGAATAAACATGGGCTCGACATGCTTAGCAAAAGCAATAAGTCCTCTAAGATGTTGTCTGTCATCAGTATCAAGTATATTTAGTTGAACTTGGTGCACTAAATGTTTGATATATCTTTTTCGTTCTCTTCCTAGAGAGAGAACTCCATCATTAGTAATGGTTATACCTGTTACATGCCTATTATGAGCTTTAGATGAGAACCTAGTTTTCTTCCTATTAATTCTTATCGCTCCTCCAAATAATTCAGCCAACTTATCTTTTATGAGCTTAGGAACGACAAAGAGAGAATCCTTATGCTTGGTCGAGAAGGTCATGTCATCAGCATACCGAGTATAAACAATTTCTTTTTCAATGCATAAATTGCTAACAGCGCAATCAAATTGGTACATAAAGAAATTAGACACAAGTGGAGAACTTGGTGCTCCAATACTAAGAACTAATGCGCCTCCAGTTTTTTTACTTGGACACCAGAAAAGTAAGTTTTCTAAAGTTTGCTTATCTTGGTTTGAGGGTAAAGGAAGTATTGACTCCCAAACTTCCCAAAATATTTTATTTGAAATGGAATTGAAAAAATTTTCAAGATCCAGCTTAAGTAGGTAAGAATTATTTTTATGAGCAACTGCATTTTGTTTGATACTCATACCTTTCCTATAAGCCATCGCTGAAGCATGGATAGGAAACTGTTGAATTTCTAAAAATTTACGCTGATATTCTTTCAACTCTTTAGATGGTTGAGCTATAACGCGATGCCCTAAAGTACGCTTTGGAATAGTATAGACTTTATACCTTTTAGGCGCATTCTGAAGAAAACTAGTGACTTCGCCTTCACTCTTTTGCAACATTAATGCTAATTTTTCTATCAACATCATATCTAACCCCATAAAGAAGCCCAAGAGCAGCACTCTTGGGCTGGGCTCAACTCTTTACTAGAGGAAGCGATAGGTTCGCAACCTGATTGACGAACGGGTGAGGAGATCAGGTTGCGAACCTATCGCAACCATAAAACCGTTCAATAAATTAGAGTCTGGCTAAACACCCGACTAGACGAATTCGTCCTAAGCTAAAGAGCTCTTACATTATACAATAAGTGTATGAGCTTATTCAATTTAATGTTGGAGTCGTTCTAACCTTCATTATGTGCCACAATCGAGGAATCACCTTCCCCACGCCGGAAAGTATGCTCACTACTATTGTTGAGAAGACTTTTCCTTGAGAGCAACTAACTTAGCCATATTAATTATAATCCATTGATTTATATATTTATTGTGGTTTTTCACATTTGTAATATTCTAAGGAACCCAGAGCACATTTTAGGTAATAATGTAAGTATCTTGGAAAAATGTCCCTTTAAACTGGGGCAGGTGTTAGTGATTAAAGAGCTAGACATGGTATGGGGACAAAGAGGAAAACCAGTGATAACATTTGATTGTAAACTTCTTAGAGACTCTTACCAGAACGATTTTGGTGCAGTTTTAGTTTTTCGATTGGTTAGTACCTAAGACAACAATAGACACCAACTACTACGTGTGCTGGTTAGCTCCTCCTCATAAGCTGCTGAACCGCTATATCCGCCATCTCTAGTGCTGGATGTTATTTTTAAAAAATATCACTCACGTCTCGCTCTTGAATATACAATAAAAGACACCGCCCTGTCTTGCTGAGTAGAGTGATAAAGAGTATCCAAAGTATGCTTCGATCCTACAACTATACCGAGTCAGTGGTACTGATTCTTGTTCCTAAAACTCAAAACACACTCTAGCCCATGCCTGTTTCGTATCAATGCTAACTCTAATTTTGCTTTCTATTTATTGATCAAAATAAACTAATGAATATGATACTCATTGCTTATCGTCTGATCATATTACAGGCGATTTTACTTAGTATTGAATGTATAAAGCTTCAATACTATACATCCTATGACTATGCTTAGGAATGAAGATGAAACAAGAGTTAAGAAATACATATATCGCACGCATAACGAAAGAGATGTCGGAAGTCTTAACAGGATCGACATTCGAACGTTTTGGATACATTATCGTTGAACAAGTCTTTAGTGACTATGAGCTTAATCATCGAGGGACAAATTTAGCTGGTGCCCCGGTAGGCCATGCCGTGGATACCTTCTCTTCTTGTAGCCAAGTCGTAGCTGAGTATAGTACCGATGCTGGATACTTTATTGACTTTAGAAAAATCGAGAACGACAAAGTTCATGCTCTAGAGCACTATCCCGAGTCACTAAAAACTCTCTTCTTGTTAAGTAATCGTGAGTGCCCGCCAAAATCGCAACGGCGTGTAACAGAATTAGTATCAAATGCTGAAGCAACAAATTCAATAGAACTGATAATTTGGGATGCCCGTAAAATTGCCGAGTATATTGTCAATGATCTATTGTTCGATGAAGCCGTAACCGAACGCTTAGCGCATTTCTTACCGTCAATTAAAACAATCCGAAATGAATCTGCTCTCAACTTAACCCTTCCAAAAGTCGAAGATTCCTACCAACCGAGAGCCGACATAGAGTCTGAGTTATCTCATCGATTACTAACGGGACATTCATGTGTTGTCGTAGGCTTTGGGGGGGCTGGAAAAACGAATCTAGCAATAGCTATAGCAAACTCTATTAAAGAAGAGTTCGATCTAGCATTATGGCTGGATGCTTCTGAAGTACAAAATTTAGGTGATTTAGGACACTATGATGTTTACCGCAATGGACATCAGGTCAATATTCTTGGACTTCTTAAATCAAAGAAAATACTTCTAATTCTTGACAATTTATTTGCACCAGTAAGTCAACAACACCTCGAAGATATATGTTTTAACGAATCTGTTATTTTGGCTACGCGAAGAAATGTTGTTGATAAAAGTGATTGGCAACTACCACTACTATCTACTGAAGTTGCTAAATCTATTTTAGAGTACGACACAGAAGCACCATGTCCTGAATCTACCTTTAAGAAGGTCTACGATGTTGTCGGTGGTTACCCACTTATTTACGGGCTGATGAATGCAAATATACGTTCAGATGACTACGAGTGGGAAGATATTGACAGTGACTGTGATGCTATTTTGGAATATGAAGATGATAAAAACCAGAAGCTTACAGAAAGATTACTTGGTCACCTTCAAGGAAGTTTAGCTACACAACTTTCATTTTTGAAGGCATGCGAAACTAAAATTATTGATTTAGATTTTGCTAAGGCTTCTATTAAACCTATTGGTGTAAAAAAACTAATTAAATCTACTATTGTTACCAAATCGAATCTTGGATTTTTGAAAGTACACGATGTCATATTTGAAGCCCTAGCAAGCCTAGATATAGAACAGTCAAATATTTCAGGCCTATTAAAGGATTATCTAGAAAATACCGAAGCAGAAATGTGGGCTGCATTTTTGAGAGTATCACATCGACATCAAGAGCTAATTTACCGCTTGTATAAGTCAACTGGTGATAGTATCTATCTATACTCAAGTTTGATTGCCAGTGTACCTTCTACATTAAATAAGAGTGAGATTGCTTCACCATCAGACCAGTTCGCGAATATAAGTAGTTTTTTGCCTAAGATAGAACGAACTCAAGTTTTGGCTCTTATAGAATCGATAGAAAACATTTATTTATTGGATAAAGAAACATCTATAGATTTTGCTAAATCTGAGCTGGAAAAATCATTATCAATCTTTTTGGAGCTTAAAGGGTTAGTGACAGAAGATATTGAACTACTTAAGCTTGTTATGCACCACTATGCTAAGTGCTTACTTAGATTAAACGAAGAATCGAAAGCTGAAACTGAGTTTGTTATTCTTAACCAAGAGTATGCTTCTATGTACGAAGTGAAGCTCCAGCTAGCACGAATTTATTCAAAATCCGATAGAGCTATAGAGGCCAAGCAACTAATAGAAGAAATCCTCGATGCTTGGCAAACCGAAAGTAGCCCTTCAATCTCTGTGGCACTAGCCTCTTTTGAGTTAGTTTCTCGTACATCGATGAGAGAGTATAAAAAAGAGCTCAATGAAAAGTATTCTGACCTTATTTCATTAATTATAAAGGAATCGATGGCATTTGGTTATGACCATTCGTATCGTGCTTTTAGTGTTTTTGCTGGGGATTGGGCATTCAATCACCCAGAGAAATTTTTAGACATTTTTGGCTACTTACCTTTACCCCCGTTTTCTTTAATTTCTGATGACAATACTAAAAACTCAGTTGGAGATCTCTATCGTGAGGCTGGAAAAATTCACCTTAGAATGAATGACCCTAAAGCCGAAGTTTATTTAAATTTAGCGCTTGAATTTTACATGTCGGTAATACGTCGAAAACCTTTTCATGTACGTAGGATCGCGGAGACACGTTGCTTACTAGGACAATATGAAGAATCCGAGACAATTTGTTTGGAACTTCTCGATAATAATGATAGCGACCCGTTCGTATATTTCTGGTTATCGAAATCATTATTTGGTATGAATAAATTTTCAGAAGCGTTAGAAAGAATTGATGTTGGGATTGATAAACTTCAGGACTTCTCAGCTAGTTTTGAAGCCTCATTCCTAGAAGTTAAAAGTGACATTCACCGAGCCTTAGGATTAGAAGACTATATTGGCTTACTTGACGCTGGAGTGCGTAAGAGTGACTCCCCTAAGTATGCCTCTCAACTAAAAGAAAAGATCCTTAGTCTCAGCAATCAAAAATAAAAATTTTTTAATTAACAATTCACTATAAGATGAAGGTGGCTAACTAACTTAGAGCCTAAGATGCTTGCAAAAATAACAGACATCTTAGGTTGTTGTGGAAAAAAATTGAAACCATTCGTATTTTATTGCTTATGAGTGTAATGACATAGTTAATTTGGCCACTATAATCAAAATAATATAACCGATATTAAGCTATATAAATCTTCCTGAGGAAATTGATAAAACCATTTGCGGGAAATATCCTTTCTTCATTTCTAAAAGTATTTATATATGCACCCTTCTTCATGCAATTCAATGTTTACATTCATGGGGATGGGAATATGAATAAGAGATATATGAACTACTACGCAAAAGATCACTTCTAGGTAACTTAAAGAAACCTAGGAGCACTATGAAAAAACTAAAATTGCAGTACCAGAACCCTGAAACTTATTTTGGAATAAAAAGGGAATGGAAATACTACCCTTTCCTTCGCAGTTGGATACATAAACATTTCAGTACCAAGCAAGAGAAAGGTTACTACTTTTTACACAAATTTGAGTATAAAGATTACCCGTTAAGACTACGATCTGCTAGAGGAAAGCAACTGGCAACTCCCTGGGATGACTACCCAACAATGACTTATAAGCTTGGAAAAAGCTGGAAACATAACTCCAAAAGAAAAAATCAATATTTTCGACAGAGCTGACTGCTTCAGCAGATAAAAAGGCGGCTAATTACCGCCTTTGAATCAACAAATCATAATATTAACAACACTTCCTGAAGCTTAGCCTGTGCTTCCTGAAAATCCTGTTTTGTTGCATCTCCGGTTTCTGCCTGGTAATAAAGTACCGTAAACATGTTGGCAACCGCTTCGGCAACTTGAGAGATCTCACGTGCAGCATCTTGATTTATAAACTCTAACGCTGCCAGTTCGCTCGCTACGTGATGAATTGTTTTTTGAACTTCTGTATTATATGGAGTTGTCATATATCACCTCATATCCAGGTGGTCTGTGAAAATGCAGGTCAGTGCACCATCACTGGCCTGCGTGCTTTAAAAACACTAGCTAGTAAGCCCCGCAGCTATTGAAAATGGACTATCTTCCGATTTCTCCTCAAACACATTACTGGCTAGTTCACTACAAAATCCCTCATTTTTAACTTCAATTTCACTCTTTTTAATGAAATTAGTTATTTCTTCTGTCGCATCTACTTTTTCTTCCGCGAGCACAACATCAATCGGCTCATAGGCAACTTTTGCATTTAAATCCGCATTCTGGTCAAGTAAATCAAATGCTACCAAGAAGCTACTTTGTTTCATGTTCAATGCCTCTTATTTATCTGATTTGTTACGATTAACAAAGTCATTAACCTCATCATTATCAGGATCCATACTGTGCTTATCCCCGCCTGACAAAGCATTATCGGAAAACTCGGCCCTATCAGCACTTGTCTCTGCCATATCATCACGAATAGGCGAGTCTGCATCCTTAGTGCGGTTTTGGGGGCTTACAGAAGATCTATCCGTGCTATCGAAACCAGCGGCTTTGCTGAAAGGTGAATCGCCTGAATCAGTACTAGACCCACCACTTCTATTTTGTGTTGTCTCACTACCTCCACTTGGCATGGCTCCATCAAGCATGCTGCTTTGTGCTTGTTCAAAAGCCGCCTTTATCGCACTGATACCACTAGTCGCATTAGCAGCCCCACTTGCTATCGCACCACCTGCTATTTTCATCCCTGCAGCCCCCATACTTGTCGCTGTCATCACTGTCCCCATCGCGGCTCCTGCACCGAATGAACCAATCCCCATCGTTCCGATATTACCGCCAGAAACTAAACCTGAAATCATCGGTGGAACCTTGTTCACTAAAAACAGTAAGCAAAGAGAAATAACTAACATCACGGCTAATTCCTGGCTTGCCATGTTCTCGCTAATTTTATTGTGATAATCCAGCAAGAATTGTTTACCAATAGCGACGATAAGCACCATAGACAATAGCTGTGCAGCTATACCAAGAATGGATTTGTAATAGTTGATCGCCATGTCAGAAGTCCATCTGGAACCGCCAAAACCAAGGAAAAACACGCCTGCGTATAATAAAATCCAACTGGCAGCTAACAGTAATAATAAATTCACTGAGATAATGGCTAATACAACCAGTACTGCCAATGCCATTAGCTCCATCATTAAAGCTGTGGCAAACTCCTTCCAGCTTAATTCTGACGTTGCCTCAACAGTCCTGTCATATAATTCAAAGCCCATATCTAAAATGCTGGAAGGACCTAATTTACTGCTACTCAGCCCTCCCGCTTCGGCTCCCAACTGTTGCAATGAATCCACTATTGAACCTGCTATATTCATTCCGTGCGTTGCATTCGAGAGTAGCCACCAATAGAAACCAGTGAAAATAGTAAAACGAACCAATTCAGCAAAGAACTCACCAATATCCGCTTTACGTAGCGCCATCATGCCAAACGTCCACACCATAGAAATAGTTACTAATGTCCAGAATAACCGACTGGCAGCACCTTCTATTGTTGGAGCCCAGGTTGAGGCTGCGCTATGAAAACGATTAAGAACATCATTCATCACACCGCTACTACTTAGTTCTTGTGCTAATGCAATATCAGGAAATAACCCTAATATAATTAAGAAACAACATGAGATAGTGACTTTCATAATTTTTTCCCTTAAAAGTTGTCTTCTGGACTTGATTTAAATTCCCACTCTCTCATTCCCTTCGATTTTCTTATGGAGTTACATTCACCAATAAATATTTTCTGTAAACTCTTATCTTTAATTTCCGATAATGACTTTTCATAATTATCTTCATGGCATGTTATTTTATTAGCCTCTATTATTGTTCTTTCACATCCAGTTAAAAAAACACAAAATAAAGTCAACGCGATAAAAAATAAATTACTCATATTTATTACCTCAATAATTATCGGTTGGGCTTGGTTGATAATTCCATGTCCGTAATTGTTTTTCTCTTGCTGCACCGCGAGCCTCATCATCCAGTTCAGAGGATAATCTAGCCGCAGCGGCATTCTGCTGAGTAATTAATAAACTACGAATTTGTAATAGCTGGTTTGCCTGATTACTCGCCAATTGGTTTGCATAACCAATTGCTGCTAATTGTCCATTAGCGCCTTGGGCTGCTTGTTGTAAACGTTGTAATTTCCTTGCATCTTCTTGTATATTTTTTTGCTGCTGATCTAATCCACGAAATAGCGCATCGTTCGCAGATTTCTGCGATTCAAAAGCCAATATGCGATTTTCTTCCATTGCTTTTTTTTCTGATGGCGTGCATCCGCCTCTACCATTAAAGCAAGGAGATCCTCGATAATATGAAACATCCTGGAATTTACTCAGGTATGCATCCAAGCTTCCTAATTGATTCTGATAGTGCTGAAGTGTATCCGTTGCCTGTAATAAATTATCAATCGTAGTTTGAGCCTGATCCCAGATATAGGCCGCAGGTGCTAATGTGTTTTGTAATTGATTTTCATATTGTTGTAGTTGAGTTTGGTACTGTTCAATTTGCTTCGCTGTTTGGGCTACAGCTTCCATAGCAGACATAATGTTCTGGCTTAAATTCGTACCATCAAGTACGGGAATGCCTGCTGACATAGCAATTGGGGACTGTATGTAAGTCACAGTTGTAATTGAAGCGACAAACATAATTTTAGCCGCTAAAATTTTTATTTTTTGCATAGGTATACCTCTTTATAAAAGATAATTAACATTAAGATGCTGCTTTTAATTACTGGATATTTATTTTTTAAGTCTGAAGTAAATTTTAGCCGCTAAAATTTACTATTATTTTTGCATTACAATATCTTTCATTATTCTTCCTATTTCATTTTGATTAGATTCTATTTTGTTTAATACTGCTCTTATGGTTACACTGCTAATGTTTTTTGTTTTGATATTATTTGTTAGCCATAATTTTAATAGCCCTCCTAACCGACCTAAATCACCATTTATTTTTGCTAGCTCTCTAACACATTCATAATCAACTATTCCTGTTATTCGGTAGCCTTGACCTACTTCCCGTAAATATTTAGCAACTCTCATACCTGCTTTTCTAGCTTGAGATTCAATATTCTCTTTTTCACTTCGCAAACAATAAACTTTTATAGGCGTGCTATTCTTCCGTGTTTCGTTTAATTCTTTATTCATCATCACCTCATTAATAGCGGTAGCTTATAACCTCGTAGAGCAGGATTTATTGTTGAGCACCGAAGTGCGAATAAAATCGAGTGAAGAGCGACTAACAACTTGTTGGTAGTCCTACTTCACCTATCCTGCCCTAACTTCAGAGTTCATTACTTCACTTCATACTCATACAATAAATCGCTATTTTTTCGCTATACCTAAATTAACAGCTTTATATCACCACATTCTTACTATCATTTAATAATTTAGTGATAAAACAGCGATTAAATAGTGTCGTTATAGTGCTCAAATAGCATTTCAATAGCGTTTGAGTTGTGTTCTGGTAGTGTTAAAACATCATTTTATTGATTCGCCCTTTGGGCGAACCAAACGCCAGGAAAGAAGCTTTATTTCACAGATAAAACTTTGTTCCTTTCTTGGCGTTCAAACCATCGGCGTATGCCGATTGAATTTAGGTGTTATGTCCGCATAAAGCGGGCAATACACCTTTTGTATATCCTGAATAATTCTAAAGATCCTGCCAAAACCAAAAATATCGGGCCCCTGTGAGTCAACATCGGGCCGTCGTGAGTTATATTCGGGCCCCTGTGAGTTACTCTCGGGCCCCTGTGAGTCGTTTGACCCGATTTTCTGAATTGATATCAACGCCTATAACGCGCAAACTTTCTATATCATCTTTAATTCTGGTTCGATAATTACTCATTGTCTTTGCGCTAACATCATTGCCACTTACTGCGACAAATAATGTATCAAGATACCAACCACCAGGCGGGTTATTATTATGTGTTAGTACATGGCGAGCTACTGCCTGGCTAATTCCATGTTTCAGTCGTGCAATTAATTCAGGCCGATAATATAAAGACAAATCACGCTCCAGTAACATAACAAGCGCGATACCTAGTCTTACCTTCCAAAGCCTGCGAACTCCTCCCTGACTATCCGGAAGAGGATTATTCCTCGTCATTGGTGACGGAATAACATGATCAATTAAGCCACCAATAATACGCTCCCCAATTTGATCAAGTTTTGGAGTCACAATTTCAACTGTTGCAGCCTTCAACTCCAGAAGTAATTTATTTAACCTTCCTCCACTATATTGATTGTCTGATAATACTTTCCTCAGTTTTGCAGGGTCGACCAGCAATTCTATTCCGCCATCATTTATGTCTCGCCTACGTTCTGCCACGAAAAGCATACTTTCAACAATATCAGCGTGCCGTTGACCCAGTCTTCCTGTCACTCTGCACCTGCCAAATGAAGTATCAATCCACTGACCTTTACGCTCTAAAGGCTTTTTACTCGGCTGATAAATAACCACTCTCGCCTGTAAAACTGTGCTTGTTGGAACAAGCCTCTTACCAGTTATCGTCATCGCTCATCACCACTGCTTTGTTTCTGGTTACGTTCTGGCGTTTCTTTTTTGTCAAAGTAACTGGTAATAACACCCCGCCCTCATGACGTTGAAACCAGCGTTCAGTAAAAGGCTCACCATAATTTGCTTTACTGATACCAAAGCGAACAAAATAGTTCCTTTGGCTATGCTCTATGCCCCACTCAGCTGCCTCTTCAGGTGTCATAGCTGATAGATATGATTGCCAACGGATATTATCGACTAATACAGAGGAACCTCGGCTGGCTTGTTGCTGATCTCCTGTACGCATCATGGCAGCTCCTTTGCTTGAATGGTGCAGGAAGATGATTGAGCAATTTGTCTCGGTTGATATCGCTTCCATTTTTGCAATTACTTGCGCCATTGGACCACTGGCATTTTCTTCCTCAATATGAAAACGCCTTAAAGTATCCAAAATTAATAAACGTCTATTTTTTGCAATATTACGTAGATCATCAAACCATTCAGAAGACATAACATTTGGGGATTTGCCAATTAAAGGTTCAATCATGAGTGCATTTGCCACGGATTGCTGTTGCTTATAAGTAAGACTTGCACCTAAAGCATATAGTCTGTGATATATCGCTATCGTTGGATCTTCAGCAGGTAAATACGCAACATGACCTGTCATTAGCTCCCCCATTCCTAATAAATCAGGCCCACCTGCTATCTGAACAGCTAATTGCAAAGCCAGCATAGACTTACCTACACCTCCTGGAGCAACTATTGCCCCTACAGTCCCAGCGACCATATTGGGTAAAACATAGTCAAATAAAGGTGGTTCGTTTGTAAATGCAGACATTATTTCAATCGCCATGATAACTCCCTGCATAAATCTCCTGGTCTAGCCGCTTTTAACAATGTTCTGCGTCTTTCTTCTATCCAGTTTTCAACTTCAGCCAAATCCCAGGCAACGCTCCGACTTGTCAGCACAATACGACGAGGAAACTCCCCTCGTTGCTCCAGGTTGTAGATGGTTCGGTCTGATAATGGGATCATTTTCAACAATGTCTTACGGTTGATCAGCCTTTTATTTTTCACTGATATGCTCATTACTTACTCCTCCTAAACATTATTTGCTAGATAATGTCAGGCTTTGCTAGTACATTAACCATACCATTGGACAAAAAAGTTGAATTTATTAAATGGAACTAGAATTTGATATCCAAAAACGATTAGGTAAGTTCTACATTCCAATATGGGCTGGCTGTGATAAATCCGTAGCGGCTGCCATTACGATGTTTAGAGAACAATGGCATTCATATTCTCAAGTTTCCAAAAGCCATAATATAGTCAGATTAATCAAAGAATTAGTTGACCCAGCTGTATCTGAATACTTGAATAGTCTTCCAGACAACTATCTGCGATATAGTCCAATAGCGTCAGCTAAGCTAACTTACAGCGATTTAATCAAAATGAGAGGTTTTCATTACTGCTCGGATTGTATTGGCGATTATCTTAGGCCTTTTATTGAACATTCTACGTATACAGAGACAGATAAATTATTCATAGCTACTCAAGAAACATTAAAAAGCTTATTTTCCCACTGCAAAGGAAAACGCCCCAAAAGATCAAGGCTTGCACCTGATATCTACTTTAATACGGAAAGAAGCAAAGGATTATGTCGTCTTTGTGGCAACCCAACTGAGTTTTCTTCATTTATTACCAATTGGGATAACGACGGTTTTATTGATGATACTGAAGAAAAATATGGACTAAAGAAAGGGCCAGATTTTAGCCATAAATACTGTGCTCACCATAAACCACAATTACAAGATGGCTTTTGGAACCCAGCCTATAAACAAGCAATGCGCTCTTCTAAACAATTTGAATTGGAAGTTTTAAGATTATGTCGCCAAATAGCTAAACCAGAGCGTTTAAACGCTATGTCAGGTGATAATCTCATAGATGAGTATTTTTATTATTATCTTAAAAATAAAACAATAAATTACGCTCAATCACTTACATGTTTTGAGCATATCCAAAATACATTTTCTGGATCAATTACCGTTGATGAAAAAACATGTGAGAAAATAATTAGTATTGTTAATAACATGACAAATGCAGGAATTTCTTTGGGGCCTGATGATATAGATAAGATACGCAATATTGCCCGTGAAATGGTCAATTCACGTTTATCAGATAATAAAAAGCGCATGTTAGTTTTACGCAAAAAAGGTTTTAATCAACGAGAGATAGCTGAAATAATCAGCTCACTGATCGGTAAAAAATTATCACACCAAGCGGTATCTAAGGCTATAAAATCAGTTTGTGATAAATTTCAATTAAATTATATATCAAATAAGCATGTATACATGGAGTAATGAAATTGATACTAAATTATGATGGCTGGTGTAGAAGAATTGATTTAAATTTTCGAGCCGAGTATCCTTATATATCTACAAGAATATTCAAAATAAGTAACTATGAATATCATTTATATGCCATTGGCTTAGCTGAAGATTTCTCCCACATAGAGAAAATATTTGATAACAAAATTAGATATATAACAACACCTATAAAACTTGTTGCAAAAATTCCTGAAAAGTACGAGTATGAACTCACATCGATTGCAGATGAAAATATACCTTCAAATTTTGAAGGTATACCTTTTACATTAGATCAAATGCTGGTTCATATTGCGTCTATACACTCTAATGTAATGTTTTCACAAATCAGAGAGGATCATGAAAATAGCAGAATTATTATTGAACTAGCTCCAAACAGCAAACAACATGATCTTGATAATGTTGAAAAAACTACTAGTCAATTAAAATCCCCATACTCATTTCAAGTTATCATAGGGAATACTGAAGCAAAAAAAATTATAATGCATGATGAAGTATTCAGTATCGCACCATCTCAATATAAAAAGGATTTAAATTGTAATTTTTTAGAACGTGATGAAAGCCTATGGTTTGAAAATATTGATAAAATATATTCTGGCGAATTTAAAAAATCTGAATTATATTTCATTGAAAAAAACAAGTCTAGTTGCCTAGTGAATTTTTCTATTTTTAAAAATTCAAACTTAAGAAATCACTTATTACTTTATGATATAGTTTACTGCGTACTTCCCTTTTCTGAAAATATAAATAACTTTTTTGAAGATCAAAAAATAAGTAGATTTGAATTTTTAACTTTACTTAAACGAGGTCGGATTAAAATATTAAACATACAGCCTGAAATCAGATTAGATTATGGTTTACTTAACGAAGCATATAGCGAAAATCCGTCCTCAGTAATAAGCAGAAGAGCACTTTCAGCATTATCTGCTATCGATCTAGTTGAGTTAAACCAATCTTATATATTCAGTGACCCAGAATTGGAAAAACACATACTTCCTCTATTGAAACAAATTTCTGAGCTTACAGCTATTAATTTAGATTTAATCAGCAATTTCATACTTTGGCCAAAAAAAGCGTTAAGAAATAGCTTAGATACATTAAATCAATCAGGTCCTATAGGAATAGCTCAATATGGGGTCAATAATACAATTACTAGGTTATTACCATCTAAAAATAAACAAAGTTATGACTTTGAATTTACAGTTAATAGTAATCAGATTCATTTAGCACATGCTTTGGATGCTACATATTTTCCTTTCTATACTGAAAATGCAGAATATTCAGACCATCCCTATGCACTAATGATGGGGCACTTATTAAATTTTTATAAAAAGTATAGCTACCAAACATTGAGTCAGTGTTATGATATGAATGAAATGAAGATGATTACAAACCCTAGCTTATCTCTTATTTCTATATTTGATATTAATGAGTATATTCCAATATTAGAGTTTGAGAATGAATTGTCTAGTGGCACTACGCGTAAATATATGCAATCTTTGTTTTCAGAGTTAAGCACTCTTGACCAAACAGATAGGAATGAACGCATACACCAATATAATATTGAGCTTGAGAAAGCACTCAAAAATAAAAACAAGATCAGACATGGTCTAGATTTAGGATTAGATGCCTTAGGTATGGCTGTGCCATTTTTATCCACTATAAAAAAGGCACTTACATACCAAATAAAAAGAACAAAATCTAACGGTTCAGCCATACAAGTGACTTTTGATTTTATTGAAGATAAAGCTTTACGAGGAAATATGAAACAGCGTCAAATATCTCTCTTAACAAAAATCAATAGAGTTGCTAGGCTTAAACGCAGCTTAAAATAGATATATAATGATTTATATATCTGATCAGATTTGAGCTATTCTGTATTAATTTTCATACAGAATACTCAAATTTGTGTAATGGATATTACGCATTTATATCAATATTAACTTTATTATATAATCTTTAAAGTTATTCCTTTTCAGAGGATCTTCTATATTAAATTATCCACTCATCTATCATATCAGCCCAATCCTGTAACATAGCGGTGCGCTGCTCGCGGTACTCAGCTTTATTGTACACTGCCCTAACCCCTTTCTGTTCATGTGCCAGGCATTTCTCTATCCAATCCGAGTTATAGCCAGCTTCATGCAACAATGTACTCGCTGTTCTGCGTAAATCGTGAGGTCCAAATTTAGCAAGGTCGTGTCCGTCTTTTTGTGCAGCTTTATAGGTAAGATCCAGTACCCGATTCATTGTTGCACTACTCATTGGTGCATCTGAATCATAGCGCGATGGTAGAATAAAATCAGAACCGCCTGCAAAGGTTTTTAAGGCAACTAAAATATCCATTACCTGACGCGATAAGAAAACCAAATGCGGATTGCGACGTTTCATTCGCTCTTTTGGGATTGTCCAAATTGCTTCACTGAAATTAATTTCACTCCAGGTGGCATTAGTTAACTCACTTTTACGTACCATTGTTAACAATAGCAGTTTTACAGCTACCCTAATTGAGGGCGTTGTCCCAACCTTCTCAAGATAGCGATACATCAAACCAATTTCACCTGGCGTTAACGAGCGATCTCTGGGTTCAAATTTAGCAATACTTGCAGGCCTCACTAAATCTGCTGGATTTTCTACCTTCTGACCCCGTTCAATCGCCCAGCGATAAACCTGAAGTACGATTTCTCGTGTATGAACAGCAGTCGCTGGTGCACCACGTTCAACAATAGTGTCAGTGATCGCCCGTAAGTCTTCGTGTGTGATTTCATTTAACTTCAGGTTGCCAAATTTACCCTTGAGTTCCCTGGTATAAACTGATCGCCGCATATCCCGTGTAGAATCAGCCATCTGATAACCACGAAGCCATTTTTCAGCCCATGCACCAAATGTTTCAGCACCTTTAATTCTCGCTTTATCTCTGGCTTTTTCTTTAGCCGGGGACTTACCATCTGTCACCATTCTTTTGGCTTCCCCTAGCCGCTCTCTGGCTTCAGCTAAAGTAATCCCGCCAATACCATAACGACCAAAAGTCACCGTTTCCTGTCTGCCATTAATAGCGTAGTTATAACGAAAAGAGACAGAGCCAGCAGGTGTTACAGCGACATACAGCCCATCTCTGTCATTCACTTTATAGAGTTTTTCTTTCGGTTTTAAATTTCTCAGTTTGGTATCAGTCAGCATTCATTTTTATCCTTTTTTAACGTTTTGATACCATGCAAAAACAACCATAGGAAACTATGATTCAATTCCTTTAAAAACAAACAATTACTTGTTTTTAATACCATGAGGAGATCAAAAACTATCGCATGGTATCAGTCGGTGTTCATGGCATCTGCTTGCGATAATACCAACTTTAATACCCCATTCAACTTGTGCTTGACGCTGCTAATCAGTGCCAGATACGGCAAACTAAAAAAACAAAAAAGCCCATTTTTACATGGGCTTAGATAGTTATTTTGCTAGTCAGTGCTAGCTAATTCTTATTGCAGGATTATTCCCACTCAATTGTCGCAGGTGGCTTACCGCTGATATCATAAACTACGCGGGAAATGCCACTAACCTCATTGATGATGCGGTTAGAAACGCGGCCTAAGAAATCGTATGGTAGGTGTGCCCAGTGCGCGGTCATAAAGTCGATGGTTTCAACGGCACGCAGTGAGACAACCCAGTCGTATTTACGGCCATCACCCATAACGCCAACAGAGCGAACAGGTAAGAACACAGTAAATGCTTGGCTAACTTTATGATATAAATCTGCTTTATGCAGTTCTTCGATAAAGATAGCATCAGCGCGGCGCAGTAAGTCACAGTACTCTTTCTTCACTTCACCTAATACACGAACCCCTAAACCTGGGCCCGGGAATGGGTGGCGATATAACATGTCATAAGGCAGGCCTAACTCTAAACCGATTTTACGCACTTCGTCTTTGAACAGCTCTTTTAACGGCTCAACTAAACCAAGTTTCATGTCATCCGGTAACCCACCCACGTTGTGGTGAGATTTAATGACGTGTGCTTTACCCGTTGCAGAAGCCGCTGACTCGATAACATCTGGGTAGATAGTACCTTGAGCTAACCATTTGATGTTTGGCAGTTTAGATGATTCTTCATCGAAAACTTCGATAAACACATGGCCAATTTTCTTACGTTTCGCTTCTGGGTCACTGATCCCTGCCAGAGCGCTTAAGAAACGATCTTCGGCTTTCGCGTGAATAATGTTCAGATCAAATTTACCTTCGAACATTTCCATCACTTGGTCAGCTTCATTTAAACGCAATAAGCCGTTGTCAACGAAAACGCAGGTTAAGCGTTTGCCAATGGCACGGTTTAACAGTAACGCAGTAACAGAAGAGTCTACGCCACCTGACAATGCCAGTAATACGTGGTCATCACCGATTTGCTCTTTTAAGCGCGCAACGGTGTCTTCGATAATCGCCGCAGGTGTCCATAATGCATCACACTGGCAGATATCTTTAACAAAACGCGTTAAAATATTCAGACCTTGGTGAGTGTGAGTCACTTCTGGGTGGAATTGCACACCGTAGAATTTTTTCTCTTCGTTTGCCATGATGGCATACGGGCAGCTTGGCGTGCTCGCGATGGTTTTAAAGTCTGCTGGGATAGCAGTCACTTTATCACCATGACTCATCCACACGTCTAAAACAGGTTTGCCCGCTTCATTGAGAGAGTCTTTGATATCACGGAACAGTTCACATTGCTCTGTAATTTCAACGTTAGCGTAACCAAACTCGCGCTCACCTGAAACTTCAACCGCGCCACCCAGTTGCATAGACATAGTTTGCATGCCATAGCAGATACCTAATACTGGTACACCGGCATTGAAGACGTAATCTGGCGCACGTGGGCTATCAGTCTCAGTCGTACTTTCTGGGCCACCAGAAAGAATAATACCATTTGGATTAAATTCTCGAATTTGCTCTTCTGTAACGTCCCACGCCCAGAGTTCACAATAAACGCCAATTTCACGAATACGGCGGGCAATTAGCTGTGTATATTGCGAACCGAAGTCAAGGATAAGGATGCGATGCTTATGGATATTTGTTGTCATTTGAGGAGAATTCCAAAAATTCAAGTCAAAAATAGAAATTGGTAGCATGCGGGACATCAGCACGCCACCCTGTATAGTTATCGGTTATTGTCCCAAACGATAGTTTGGTGATTCTTTTGTGATAGTCACATCGTGTACGTGGCTTTCTTGAATACCTGCGCCACTGATACGGACAAATTCCGCTTTTGTTCTCAGAGCGTCAATCGTACCACAACCGGTCAGCCCCATACAGGAACGTAAACCACCCATTTGCTGGTGAATGATTTCTTTCAGGCGGCCTTTGTAAGCAACACGGCCTTCGATACCTTCTGGCACTAACTTATCTGCGGCGTTATCCGATTGGAAATAACGGTCTGAAGAGCCTTTAGACATTGCCCCTAATGACCCCATACCACGGTATGCTTTGTAAGTACGACCTTGGAATAAAATAGTTTCACCCGGGGACTCTTCAGTCCCTGCGAACATGGAACCCACCATCACACACGCAGCACCCGCTGCAATCGCTTTGGAAATATCACCAGAGAAACGAATACCACCATCAGCAATAACTGGAATTCCCGTGCCTTCAAGTGCTTCCGCCGCTTCTGCAATTGCGGTAATTTGTGGTACACCCACACCCGTTACGATACGAGTTGTACAGATTGAACCTGGGCCAATACCGACTTTTACTGCGCTCACGCCAGCATCTGCCAACGCTTTTGCGCCTTCAGCAGTTGCTACGTTACCACCAATGATTTGTAAGTCAGGGTATTTTTGGCGAGTTTCACGAATACGTTGTAATACACCTTCAGAATGACCGTGTGAAGAGTCAATCAGTAAGACGTCAACACCTGCCGCAACCAACGCATCAACACGCTCTTCATTGCCACCACCAGCACCTACCGCCGCACCAACACGTAAACGACCTTGCTCGTCTTTACACGCGTTTGGTTTACGTTCCGCTTTTTGGAAGTCTTTAACGGTGATCATTCCTAATAGGTGGAAGTTATCGTCGATGACTAAGGCTTTTTCTACGCGTTTTTCATGCATTTTTTGTAATACGATTTCGCGTGCTTCGCCTTCTTTGACCGTCACTAAGCGCTCTTTTGGCGTCATAACCGCAGTAACAGGTTGGTCTAAATCTGTTACGAAACGCACATCACGGCCCGTAATGATACCGACTAATGAATTGTCTTTTGCCACCACAGGGTAACCCGCGAAACCATTACGCTCAGCCATTTCTTGCACTTCGCGAATAGTGGTATCTGGGGTAACAGTGACAGGGTCTGTGACAACACCACTTTCATGTTTCTTCACGCGGCGAACTTCTTCCGCTTGGCGCTCGATAGACATGTTCTTGTGGATAAAGCCAATCCCACCTTCTTGAGCCAAGGCGATTGCAAGGTCAGATTCGGTGACGGTGTCCATTGCTGCAGAAAGCATTGGAATGTTCAGGCGGATGTTTGCAGTCAGTTGAGTAGAGAGATCAGCCGTATTTGGTAATACAGTTGAGTGTGCTGGAACGAGTAATACATCGTCGAAAGTTAGTGCTTCTTTTTTAATGCGTAACATAGGCAATATCCCACCAGGCAGCGTTATGGAAAGGTATAAAATATTGCCGCGGCATTATACACACCGTAATCGGTTGCTTCCAGCCTTTTTTTGAAAAATTACTTGATAACTCCGATAGCTAGGTTAGTATTTAGCGATTAAGTCCTTGTTTTAAAATTTGATCTGGCTCACATGTCGACATCACAAAATAGTGCAATTTTTTCTGTTAGTAAGCTTAACCTTGCCGTTCGCGAACTTCTCGATCAGCAAATGGGTCGGATATGGCTAACCGCAGAAATTTCCAATTTTTCTCAGCCAAGTTCAGGCCATTGGTATCTGACGCTGAAAGATGACCGTGCGCAGGTTCGTGCGGCGATGTTCCGTGGGCAAAATGCAAGAGTGACCTTCCGCCCTCAAAATGGGCAACAGGTTTTAGTACGCGCCACCGTCACATTGTATGAACCCCGTGGTGACTACCAGTTAATCATCGAAAGTATGCAACCCGCGGGCGAAGGGTTATTACAGCAACGCTTCGAGTTGCTAAAACAAACGCTAAGTGCGCAAGGTTTATTCGATACATTGCATAAAAAACCGTTACCCAGCCCAGCAAAATCCGTGGGGATTATTACCTCTGCAACGGGGGCGGCTTTACACGATATTTTAAATATTCTTCGCCGCCGTGACCCTTCACTGCCGATTGTTATCTACCCCACTGCGGTTCAAGGGGATCTCGCTCCGGCACAAATCGCACGTATGATTGAATTAGCGAATTTACGTCGTGAATGTGATGTATTGATTGTTGGCCGTGGTGGTGGCTCATTAGAAGACTTATGGGCGTTTAATGAGGAAATCGTCGCAAGAGCGATATTTTCAAGCCAATTGCCCATCATCAGCGCTGTAGGCCATGAAACTGACGTCACCATTGCCGATTATGTGGCTGATGTGAGAGCGCCTACGCCATCTGCGGCCGCAGAACTGGTCAGCCGCAACCAACAAGAAATGCTACGCCAAATAAAATCGGCACAGCAACACCTTGAAATGGCGATGGATTATTACATTGCGGGGCAACAGCAACGCTTTGCTAAGCTCCACCACCGTTTACAACAGCAACACCCGCAATTACGCTTAGCAAGGCAACATAATCAGTTGAATTTGTTACAACAAAAACTTGCTCAGTCAATGACTCGTCAATTGCAAACTGCCTCTGTTAAATTTGATAGAGCCAACCGTCGCCTGCAACAAAATGATTTACGACCGCAATTGCAAAAACAACAACGACACCTGCAACAAACACAATATCATCTACAAAATATGATGACGCAGTTAGTGAATAGTTATAAGCAACGTTTTGCAGTGGCGTGTTCAAAAATGGAAGCTGTTAGCCCATTAGCAACACTGGCGCGTGGCTTTAGTATCAGCGAAGCACCTGATGGCGCCGTTTTGAAAAAAACCACTCAAGTTAAACTGGGGCAACAACTGCGAACGCGCTTAAATGATGGTTGGGTAGAAAGTGAAGTTACCCATATTGAAAAAGTAAAAACAAAACGCTCAACGAAAAAAACAAATTAACTGTTTTATGGGTTTCATCTTTTTAATTTAATGAAACCCATATTTTAAATCTAATTAGAAACGAATTTGCCCACCCAGCATATAGGTGCGCCCTCTTGCTGTTGCATTGTGTTTACCACGTTCCTCCATAATTGCTGTCGAATTTGAACGGTTTAGTGCATCAGAATAGTTTTTATTTGTTACGTTATTTATTGTCATCATCAATTTGACGTTCTTGTTGATTTCATAATCGGTGTATAAATCAATCACGGTTGGCTGCTTTTCATATTTATCTTTTAAAGCATTCCCTTCATTATCTACAATAGATTCAACACCAATACGTTTGGATGGCCCAGTCCATGTAACCGTCGTTCCCAATGTTAACTTTTCATCCAATAAACGGACACCTGAATCTAAAGTTAGATAATAATCAGGTAGTTCCGTAAAATCTCCTGCACTAAAATCTGCTGTTTTTGCGATGGACGTAGGCTGGTCTCCAGTCTCTTTTGTATAAGAAAGCATTGAATAGAATACACCTGCATCATAGTTTGCTTGCAGTTCATAACCACGCAAATTAACGTCTTTTATTTCATTCGAATAGATATAACTTTTTTGAGTAATATTCGGAAACTCGTTATCCCAAACATCATCGTTCATCAAACACCATTCTAATTCAGCCGCATTTGTTGGCTTACACAATAAATATGGCTTGCTCGTAATGTAATTTTTAATTTTTGTATTAAACCACAACGCTTTAAGATTAAATTGGTCGCCTTCAACAAATAAATCAGGTTTTAAACTGTTAAACCCAACCTGCCACGTATTTGCTCTTTCGCCTTTTAAAAATGGGTTCATACTTTGTCCGCCATTTTGCGAATAAAATACTTCCTGTGAATTTGGTGCCCTCATTGAATGTGCATAACTCACAAAAGGCTGGAATTCAGGTATGATTTCAGCAGAAAGTAATACTCCAGGGTTAAAGCCACTCTCTTTTAAGTTAATATTGGCTTCTTCCTGAGGGAAACATTTCTCTGTTTCATCGCAAGCGGGTTTATAACCTTTTAAACGATAGTGCATATAATTTAAATCAAATACTGCCGTATAAATATCGTATGTCGCTTCTAATTGCGTATAACCGCTGGCTAAGTCCAGTGTGCCTTCTGGGGAAAAAGGGTTATATTTTAATGTGTCATCATCAATAACTGAACTAACTGTCTTTTGGTATTTCGTTTTCGATAATTTAGAACCTATTTTCCATTGAAAATCAATATCCCCATAAGAAAACCGGCTGGTATTTGAAACATTAAGGCCATCTGCAATATTTTTAGACCCGCCCTCTCTTAAAGCCCACCCAAGGGAATCCCCTTCAAACTTTTGGTTGCTATTACTGTGGTTTGCCAACACCTCAATATCCACTAGTTCATTTAATGGCGTATATTTATATTTAAGGTAATAATCTTCACTGTCAATTTTACGGCGAGTTAACTTATTTTGTAAAAAACGACCGCTAAACTCTAATTCATGCGTATCATTGGGTTTATATTTTAATTTGGTTAATTGTGATTGAGGCTTTTGTTTGAACGTTGAATCCGTTGCAAAATCATCACTGTCATATCCCGCACCATTTTTATAACTTCCGGGAATATTGTGACCGCTGACGGCAATTAAACCACCAAAATATCCATCCCCATCATTTAATAATGTTTTTCCTGCAACGGAAACCATACCGTTATAGCCAATGCCGTTATCTCCCCAACTTCCTTTGCTACGTAGTCCATATAAATTATCTTTAAAAATGACATCATCAATACCAAGAGTACGAAAGTTTGCGCTGCCTGCTAAAGCATTCACACTATTACTGCTATTTAATTGCCCTTTTTCTACCTCAACTTCAACAATAAAATTAGGGTCAATTAACGCGCCGAAATCATTATTGGGTTGTTGTCCATGTGTATATTGACTAGGCGAAATACCATAGTAACTTTGCGTTACCCCATCCACCATCATATTCACGCGGCCAAAACCGCTCAGGCCTCGAATATTTACGTTAATTGTGCCTTGGCTACCATCCATTTGGGTATACGTTCCGGGCATAGTTCGGATAATTTTATCCATACCTTGTAACTTATTTTCCGTACCAACAGCACTGTAAGCACCGGGCTTTTCCAGTGCTTTAACCAAAGGTGTTTGTTTTTGCGCACCTGAGACTTTTAATTGACTAAATTTAACAACTTTCTCTTTGCCTTGCTTTTCTTGCTGTGTATTTTCAGCCAAAGCAATGCCCTGAGCGCCAGTAAAAACCATACTCGCACTCAATATTATTATTTTATTTTTCATGTAAACCATTCCTGTAAACGCAATATTTCAATTCGCGCCCACAGTGCATTCCAATATAAAAAGGATAAATTCAATACCCTTAATTGAATTTTCCCAAAAAGCCCCCTCTAAATGCATCAACACATTTAGAGGGTTATTATTAGATTAAATAAACTATTTTAAATAAGGAAAGTATTTTGCTTTATTTTCTAGCATTAAAAGAAAACTGTAATCTAATGCAATATCATCAAGTGCGTTAAAACGCCCAGATTTACCACCGTGCCCTGCATTCATATTGGTTTCTAATAACAATAAGGAATTACCTTGTTTCATGTCGCGTAATTTAGCCACCCATTTAGCGGGTTCCCAATATTGAACTTGGGAATCATGCAGGCCAGTAGTCACCAACATATGTGGATAACGCTGTGCTTTAATATTGTCGTAAGGGCTATAGGATTTTATGCGCCAATAAGCCTCTTCATTTTCTGGATTGCCCCACTCATCATATTCCCCTGTGGTCAATGGAATAGAAGGGTCAAGCATTGTGGTCACAACATCCACAAACGGCACCGCAGAAACCACACCTTCATATAACTCAGGCGCCATATTCACAACGGCCCCCATTAATAAACCGCCTGCACTGCCACCCATCGCATAGATATGCCCTTTTTGCCCATAGCCTTGGTCAATAAGTGCATTAGTTGCATCGATAAAGTCAGTGAAGGTATTCATCTTATGGATAGTTTTACCTTGCAGATACCATTTTTTACCCAGCTCACCCCCTCCACGAATATGCGCGATAGCATAGACAAAACCACGGTCTAACAGTGACAACCTTGATGAACTAAATGAAGGGTCTAAACCATAACCATACGCGCCATAACCGTAGACAAGTAATGGGTTTTTACCCTGCTTGAAGAGATCTTTGCGATAAACCAATGAAACAGGCACTTTCACACCATCTTTCGCCGTTATCCACAAACGTTCACTTTGGTAATTTGCCTTATCGAAATCTTTGACATCTTCTTGTTTTAGTAACTGTTTTTCTTGCGTTTGCATATTAATTTCATATACAGAAGACGGCGTGGTCATCGATGAATAACCATAACGCAATTTATTGGTATTAGGTTCTGGATTATTGGATATCCATGCCATATACGCAGGGTCATCAAACGTCACATAATTTTCTTGCTGGGTTTGCCAATCAATTTGGCGGATGTTTACCAACCCATTCGCTCGTTCTTCAAGCACTAGCCAGTTATTGAAGAGTTCAAACCCTTCTAAATCAACATCATCGCGAGGAGCGATTAATGTCGACCACGCAGCAAAATCATCATGCTTTTCTGCATTGTTATTGGTATACAAGCCAAATAATGGGTTTTGATGGTTTGAGCGAATGTAGAACTTTCCATTGAAATGATCAGGGTAGTACTCCACACCCGTTTGGCGAGGCTTAAAGGTTTCAATCGCTTTGTCAGGGTGGTTAGCATCGATAAAACGGTATTCAGATGTCTCAGTACTGGTAATGCCAATAAAAATGATATCTTTCGAAGTCGATTTGCTTAAACTCACATAAAACGTGTCGTCTTTTTCTTCATAAAGCAGTTTGTCTTGCGCTTGCTTTGTGCCTAACTTATGGCTAACGACTTGATATGGTAATAAAGTTTGCTTGTCTTTATTCACATAGAATAAAGTTTGGTTATCATTCGCCCAAACAATATTGCCTGATGTATTCAGCAGAACATCATTTTGCCACTGGCTTTCATTAATTTTACGAAATGAAACTGCGAATTCATTGCGCCCTTGCCTGTCTTCTGCAATTGCCATCATGGTGTTGTCGGGAGAAATAGTTAACGCTCCCATGCGATAATATTCAACACCTTCAGCGCGTTGGTTGCCATCCACCAAAACAACCCATTCACCTTGGCTATTTACAGGGCGTCTTTCATAAATTGCATAGTTTTTTCCAGCAACAACACGTGTGCGATACGTGTAACCATTAAAATCGTACGGAACTGACTCATCATCTTGTTTCATCCGTGAGAATAACTCATCATAAATCTCTTTTTTTAATGACTCACCTAATTTAAGCTCTTGCTGTGTATAGGCATTTTCTTTGGTGAGATAGTCAATGACCTCTGGTGCTTTGCGCTCATCATCCCTTAACCAATAATAGTTATCGACACGGGTGTCACCGTGGATAGTCATCGTGTGTGGTTGTTTTTTGGCCATCGGTGCTGTCATTCGTTCCTCCGCAAACACTGCGCTTGTCTGTAATCCCAATAATGCAATAAGACAAAATTTAACGGCTCCTGATAAGCCTGACAATCTATTTAAGTGCGTTCGCATTTTTTACCCTGATTATTTATTTTCAATCGTAAAATCAATCGGCAATTCTACCGTCACTTTGCCCTGAATTAACATATCAGCAGGCGGTATCGGTAAAGGCTCTGCTCGACTGAGTACCCGCTGCGCTTCTCTATCTAATGAATTTGTGCCTGAGCTTCTGACTAATGCACTATTCACAATATACCCCTGCGCATCTACCTCAAATTTAATTACTGGCTTTCCAATACGATTACGCCGTTTGGCATCCTCTGGATAACGCTTGAATTTATTCAGTTGCCCAAGGACGAGCGCTTCCCATTGGCGTTGCTCATCATCTGATTGGGCATGACTGTTAAATGCCGCCGCAACGCGCTCAGTTTGTTGTTTCGCTGCTGCATCACTTGTAACAGGGGCATCGCTGGCTTTTGAGTTATCACTTTCCAACTCACTAATACGCTTGTTTTTTACATCCTTGCGTTCTTTTTTAGGCAGCGGTGTAGTTTTCTTTTTTTCCACCTTTGTCACTAGCACTTCAGCCTCTTCGTTAATCGGCACTGAGGGGATGTCAACATCATCCATAACCGCTTCTTGCGCTTGGCTGGCAATCGAGAGCTCTTGAGTTTCACCGATATTAGTTTCAGTTAACTGTTTTGCTTGTGACTCAATGGAAATTTCCATCACCACTGAGGGGGGTGGTAATAAATGTTGCCAATCATTTTCAGTGACCTTTAAAAAAAGGAGAATAACTGCAACATGCAGAATAACGGCTGAAGCAAAAGCACCACTGGTTTTCGTCGTTCTAGCGTATTCTAAAGTGATCGTCGACATTTTAATCTTTCACGTAACAACAAAGGACGCAAATGATAATCAATAACAAATGCAAATGAAAACTATTTATTATAAATAGTGCTAATTCATTCACATTATTAATATTTATTTAGCTTAATTAACCTGACGATTAATCACTTGTTGGGGTATACCAGACGTAATCAGCATGTAAGTTATCAATCTCGCTGCCTTTTTCTGAAATAATTAACACCTTAAATTCCGTTTCTGGTGATAAATCTTGTAAGTGAAGTGGTACGCCAATAGCACGAGTTGCATGATATCCCCCCGCAAATAACAATGCAGGCTGCGGCGCATTAATCAAAGCGGTAGCCATTGCGCGGTCACGCATTTGTTGAATAACCGTCATTTTGGCGACCTGTTCAGTTGTCAATTCACCGCCATGTGAAGATTCAATCGTTTTACTAATAATCTCTTGTACAACGGGTTGAGTTGAATGTGCTCCCGTCAATTTAGGCGGATTTGCATAAGCCTTTGTAATCACATCTTTATCTAAGTTTGCAGCTAACACAGGGTAAGGTTGCGCTAATACATGTTTAATCAGCTCGCCGTATTGCTCCCATGGCCAACCCGTATTCCATTTAATCGCCGTTTGTAACCGCTCATCACGGATATAAGTATTACCCTGTAATTCCGCTTTTGCTCTATTGAATTCTTTCTGTTGCGAGGGTGTCATCATCTCCAATAAAACAGAACCTTGCGGCCTGACCTGCTGCATTTCTTGGGCTATCCACTGTTCTATTTGATGGTGATAACGGTTATCGTGTTTTTCGCCCACAATCACATGGGAAGATTGAGCGAGTTGTTGTATTAGTTGCTCTGGAGTGATTGATCTCCCCGTGGATAAATCAATCAATTGATTTTGTTCTACGAGCTTATCATCGAGTTGAACTATTTTTTGCGGGGATTTCTGAACACACCCCGCCAGTAATACGAAGCCAGCCAGTAATGCGATAGCTTTTCCAATAAAGCATTTTGATATCATTATTTTATTTTCCGTTCTGCAGATGAAGCCCACAAAATACAGATAATGATAATCATTTTCAATTAAAAAGGCTTCCTATAAATATGGAAGCCTTTTTATGCTTAATTTTAATACTGACCAACTAGAATATTAAAGCGGGTTTGTTTGTGCCTCAACAACAGCCAGTGCCACCATGTTCACGATACGACGAACAGAGGCAATTGGCGTTAAAATATGCACAGGTTTCGCAACCCCCATTAATACCGGCCCAACGGTCACGCCATCAGAGCTAGTCACACGTAGCAAGTTATAACTGATACGGGCAGCTTCCATTGTAGGCATAATCAACAGGTTAGCAGAGCCTTTTAACGGGCTATCTGGCATCACGTCTTTGCGGATGGACTCAACCAATGCTGCATCGGCATGCATTTCACCATCAATTTCAAGGTGTGGATCACGTGCTTTGATCATCGCTAAGGTATCACGCATTTTTTGTGCAGAAGGACAATTAGAAGAACCAAAACTTGAGCGAGATAACAAGGCTACTTTTGGCTCAATACCAAAACGACGTACAGTGTCCGCAGCCATCAGCGTAATTTCGGTTAACTCTTCTGGGGTTGGGTCTTCATTGACATAAGTATCGGCAATAAAAGTGTTACCCGTTGGTAGCAATAATGCGTTCATGGCACCTGCTGTATGAACGCCTTCACGGAAGCCAAACAGATCTTTGACTACTTCATAGTGTTCACCATAGCTGCCTACTGTGCCGCAGATCAGCCCATCAGCTTCACCACGTAGCACCATGATACCGCCAATTAGTGTTGGGTTATTGATCACTGCACGGCGAGCCATTTCTTGCGAAACACCACGACGCTTCATGATTTGGTAATATTCCTGCCAGTATTCTTTATAGCGCGGGTCATTTTCATTGTTGACCACTTCAAAATCTTTGCCTAACTCAATATGTAGGCCCAGTTTTTGAATACGCATTTCAATAACACTTGGGCGACCCACTAAAATTGGGAATGCTAAACCTAGGGAAACCAGTTCCTGCGTTGCATGCAGTACGCGTTCTTCTTCCCCTTCAGCTAAAACAATGCGTTTTTTCGCTGTTTTCGCTTGGGAGAAAATCGGTTTCATAAACAAGTTTGTTTTATAAACAAATTGATTCAGTTTTTCGATATACGCGTCAAAATCTGCAATTGGGCGAGTTGCCACACCAGAATCCATCGCCGCTTTCGCAACTGCTGGGGCAATTTTAACAATCAAACGTGGGTCAAATGGTTTTGGAATGATGTACTCAGGACCGAAGAACAGGTCTTGGTTACCATATGCTGAAGCCACTTCTTCACTTTGTTCTGCAAGCGCCAAATCGGCAATAGCATAAACACAAGCCAGTTTCATTTCTTCGTTAATGGTCGTCGCCCCAACATCCAGCGCACCACGGAAAATGAATGGGAAACATAATACGTTATTGACCTGATTCGGGTAATCAGAGCGTCCGGTACAGATGATTGCATCTGGACGAACTTCTTTCGCCAGTGGTGGTAAAATTTCGGGTTCAGGGTTCGCTAGCGCTAAAATCAGCGGGTCCTTCGCCATTGTTTTCACCATTTCAGGTGTCAATAAGCGAGGACCAGAACAACCTAAGAAAATGTCAGCATCAGGGATCGCATCCGCTAAAGTGCGCTGGCCATTGTCGTCTATCGCATAAGCGGCTTTCGTGACATCCATACGTTCGTCACGGCCTTTAAAAATCACACCTTTTGAGTCACAAACAGTGATATTTTCACGTTTAAGGCCTAATGCAACCAATAAATTCATACATGCGATTGATGCAGCCCCTGCCCCGGAGACCACTAAACGAACATCGCCAATTTCTTTTTTCACAATACGCAGGCCGTTAATTACCGCAGCTGTACAAATAATCGCCGTACCGTGTTGGTCATCGTGGAACACAGGAATTTTCATGCGTTCACGTAATTTTTGCTCAATATAAAAGCACTCTGGCGCTTTGATATCTTCTAAGTTTATCCCACCAAAGGTCGGTTCAAGAGAGGCAATAATATCTACCAATTTATCAGGATCAGTTTCATCGACTTCAATATCAAAGACATCAACGCCAGAAAACTTTTTGAACAGAACGCCTTTTCCTTCCATAACAGGCTTGCCTGCTAAGGCTCCAATATTGCCTAAACCAAGAACTGCCGTACCGTTTGAAACCACACCAACGAGGTTACCTTTTGCTGTGTAGCGATAGGCTTTAAGTGGGTCATCGGCAATTTCAAGGCAAGGTACTGCCACACCAGGCGAATACGCTAGCGCGAGGTCACGTTGAGTTGTTAAGGGTTTTGTCGGGGTAACCGTAATTTTCCCTGGATGTGGAAACTCATGAAAATCAAGAGCGCTTTGTTTTAATTTATCATCCATCGTCAAGTCCTTTCAAATTGGTAAGGTAAGAGCGCTAACAGTATAAACACATCTTACTAGCAAATCATGATCATGCTGGCAATTTCCAGAAAAATCTTTTTACACACCTAAAATGACAATAAAATGGATAAAACATCATCATTTCAATAAGTTTCTTTGTGCAGTTCCCCACCCAAACCACAACTAACAACCTAACGACACTTTAAAATATACAATTAGTGCATTCCAAATATTATTATAGGCTTATAATTTATTTCTTATTCATTCTTATTTAGATAATATATTTATTATATATTTTTCAATTTTATTTTCATCATTTATTAAATATCATTTAATTTATTTAAATTACTGATATTATTTTTTTGAATTTAATGTATTATCAAAAAACAGCAAAAGCCATCTTAATTTTATCTTTAATTTCGTTGTAAATAGCTTATTTTAGTAATGTCAAATAATTTTATTCATATCAAATTTATAATCATTAATATATTAAAAAATAAAATGATTATATTAACGTCAACATAGTGATTATTTCTTCACGCCTACCAGAATAGTCCATGACGTTTCAGACATAACAAAGGAACCCTCTATGTCTAATTACACAGTAATGATTATTGATGAGCATCCTATTATACGCTTTGGATTGCGTCAGCTCATGAATACAGATGAACATTTTGTTGTTACAGCGGAAAGTTGTAACTGTACAGAAGCATTGAGTATTGCCACCCATTTACAACCAGACCTTATCGTCATAGATACTAATATGCATGGCAACAAAACATTTGAAACGATAAGGTTACTCCGTAAACAATGTTCAAATAGTTACCTATTGGTTTTATCGTATTCTACAATAAAAACGGATATTTATGGTGCTATTGATGCTGGAGCACAAGGCTATTTATTAAAAAGTAGTGAACTTGATATGCTCTATTACAGTATGAAAAAAGCTTCTGCTGGGCAACATGTGTTTAGCGAAAAAATATACCAGCATTTAATGACACGTCACCAGTCAAGTGACCCATTATCCACATTGACCCGAAGAGAGTGTGAAATTTTACATGAACTCGCGGCCGGGCTAAAAAACCGTGAAATTTCCAAATTACTTTTTATTTCAGAAGAAACCGTTAAAGTCCATATTCGCAATATTTTAAAAAAACTACGCGTTCGTTCTCGCCTAGAAGCCAGTTTAATTTATATGCGCTCAAAATAATCAATATGAATTATTAAATTTAATATAATAAGATACACATTAATTTATTATGATTACAAATAGCACCTATTATAATCATCATCATAAACGCCTGCTTTTATTTGTATTCTTGGGGTAGATCCGTAATGCATTTTCCCGCATTATGTAAGCTAAATCATTTGCTTTAGAGGAAAATCGTATGTCTAAAACCCCATCTTCTCCTTATATTATGTACGGGATTAAAAACTGTGACACCATAAAAAAAGCACGCCGTTACTTGGAAGACAATGGGGTCGACTATCAATTTCATGATTATCGCGTTGACGGCTTAGACGACACCTTACTCTCTACATTTATGGATCACATAGATTGGGAAGTCTTGGTGAATAAGCGTGGTACCACTTGGCGTAAACTCAGTGATGAGCAAAAAAATGCCGTCATTGATGCAGTAAGTGCAAAAGCTGTTTTGCTTGAAGAGCCTGCAATGGTTAAACGCCCTGTGCTCGTTTCTGCGGATAATCGTTATTTAGTCGGCTTTAATGCTGATGAATATAAAGCATTTACTCACAAGTAATCAGGAAATATTATGGACTGCCCTGTTATTCAATTAGCTAAAGACCTTATTTCAAGACCTTCAATTAGCCCAGATGACCAAGGCTGCCAAGTTTTATTGACTGAGCGCCTAAAAAAGATAGGTTTCACTATCGAATCAATGCCATTTGGCAATACACTCAATTTTTGGGCACATCGAGGATCCGGTGTAACACTCGCATTTGCAGGTCACACCGACGTTGTCCCAGCAGGAAATAACGCAAATTGGCAAACACCGCCATTTACCCCGACCATTATTAATCAACACCTATATGGTCGCGGTGCTGCGGACATGAAAGGTTCTGTTGCTGCAATGGTTGTTGCCGCAGAGCGCTTCGTTGAAAAACACCCTGACCATCAAGGTCGTCTCGCTTTTTTAATCACATCTGATGAAGAGGCTGATGCCCACGACGGCACCGTCAAAGTTGTCGAAGCACTGATGCAGCGTAATGAAAAGGTTGATTATTGCTTAGTGGGTGAGCCATCAAGCCAATCGAAGCTCGGTGATATCATCAAAAATGGACGCCGCGGGTCAATTACTGCTGATTTAACTGTACTAGGCACTCAAGGCCACGTTGCCTACCCGCACCTCGCCGATAACCCTGTCCACCGCGCAACGGCCTTTTTACAAGAGTTAACCACGACAACATGGGATAACGGCAACGCATTTTTCCCTGCAACCACGATGCAAATCGCCAATATCCATGCAGGTACCGGGGCAAGTAATGTCATTCCTGGTGAGCTATTTGTGCAATTTAACTTCCGTTTTAGTACAGAACTAACCGATGTTGTAATTCGTGACAGGGTCACAGAGATGCTATCTCGCTATGGATTGGAATATAAAATCGAATGGTCATTATCTGGGCAACCTTTCCTTACCGATAAAGGCGAGTTGGTCTCTGCAACCTTACAAGCAATCCAAGAATTAACCGGTCGTACCGCAGAGTTATCCACCAGCGGTGGTACTTCCGATGGGCGTTTTATTGCACAAATGGGGACACAAGTTATTGAGTTAGGCCCATTAAATGCCACTATTCATAAAGTTGATGAATGCGTTAGCGTGGAGGATTTACAGCAGCTAGCACTGATTTATGAACGAATTATGGAGCTACTAATCCTATGATCACCATTGAAATGCTAACAGGCCGTTCGACGGACCACTTAGTCACTCTTGGTGGCCCCCATTGTTTACAATTTAATGCAACCAAAGCCTTTCTGGCGATGCAGCAAGCCGCAGCAAAGGCAGGCTTTAAATTACAATCAGCAAGTGCATTTCGTGATTTTTCGCGGCAACAACTGATATGGAATGAAAAGTTTTCAGGTAAGCGCCCTGTTCTAGACACTCACAGCCAGCCTCTTGATATAACAAGGCTTTCAGAAGGCGAACTGTGTGAAGCTATCTTGCATTGGTCTGCATTACCCGGAGCAAGCCGCCATCATTGGGGAACTGAAGTTGACGTTTATGACCCCTTGCGCATTCCTACTGGGCAAACATTGCAATTAGAGCCTTGGGAGTATGAAACGGGTGGTTACCTAGCTCAATTAAATGATTGGCTGTCAGACAATATGGCCACTTTTGATTTTTATCGCCCTTTCACAGCGAAAGATGCTGGCGTTGCCTACGAACCTTGGCATATTAGTTATTGGCCGCTTTCACACGAAGCGGAACAATTATTAACGCCGGATGTTATCAAACAAGTGTTAGAACAAGAAGATATCTTGGGAAAAAACTGGTTAATCAGCAACCTAGATTATGTTTTTAACCGCTATATTAAAATTCCAGAGTAACATTTAACCCCTTCCTTTTTATTACCCCCATAAGCCTAATATTGGCCTATGGGGCTGTTTTATCACGCGTCGGGATAGGTTCTTCAACGACAGGAAGCCGATACATAAAAATAAGCAGCCAGCAAAGTAACCCAAACAAACCAATTTTCAACCACAAATAGCTCACAACCCAAATCGATAACGAAAAGGTAAGCAAAATCAAGATAATCGCTTTAGGTTTAGCGCCTTTCGGTAGCCCTTTGTGCTTCTGCCAATGACGTATATACCCACCAAACCAAGAGCGATACAATAACCAATGATGAAAACGGGGTGAGGAGCGCGAAAAGCACCATGCTGCTAATAATAAAAAAGGCGTTGTGGGAAGGACGGGCAATACCACGCCTGCAAATGCAAGCGCCACAGCCAGCCAACCGAGTATAATAAGAAGGATTTTTTTCAAATTTGCCTGCGCTCCTTTGCAAACTCATACAAAAGTAAAAACCCTGATAAACATGTGGTAACTCACAGTAATATCAATGATATACTGTAATCGTAAACGTGTTTAATGAAAAGTCGCTTTTCCCTGTTTAAACCCATCAGTGAAATCGTTGGTTTATATCGTGCAATTTTTATTAGTGGTATAAACGTTATAGAACTCACACAGCGACAAAGTAAAAATGATAAATGGTGATAAAAAATGCAATGGTTAGCAGACTACTGGTGGATAATTCCGCTTCTCTTGGTTGGGCTCATTTGGAATTCCGTCAAAGAAATGATGAAGCTTGACCCTAAAAAGTTTCTTGATGATAAACCCGAGATCCCTCCCCATAAAGATAATAACCATTTGTGGGATGATGAAGATGATTGGCCTAAGGACAAGAAGCAGTAACCTTTTGAATAATTTCTGATAATAATGCTGGCTGGTATTGCCTAACAAAAATACCAACCTGCGTTCTCGCACTGTTTAACCACTGTTTTTGCCCTGTTAGCTTAAATTCTTCGCAAATTTTCGCTAATGGCAGCTCCTGCTCAAAGTAATTTCGTAAAAGAGGCGTAGGATCAGAAACTTCAGCTAAAAGACGTAAAATGGCACTTTGGCTGGCGGAAACTGGGCGTTTAAACTCACTAAAACCAATCAGTTCAACCCAATCCTCTTGTTTAAGTTGCTGGTCATCCGTTGAACGCAGGGAAAATTCAGTGAGATCTGTTCGCCAGTGGAGATCGCGTTGAAACAAGGTTTCACCCTGCTCACATAATAGCTTAGCTCTCGATGATAGCGGTAAAATAGCCATCGCTGTATAACAGCCACTACTGGCCTCCTTCTGTGAACCTATTCGAATAATCCTAAACCCAGCTTTTTGCCAAAACTTAAGTAAATCTGGCGTTAAACCAAAACTAACAGAAAGAAAATCAATACCTTGTGCGATGCAATCCTGCTTTTGTTGTTCAAGCAACGTCAGGCCAATTTGCTGTCGCCGATAATGGGCATTGACAGCAATGCGCATTACCCGTCGCGATTTCCACTGAGCCGCTTGCGGAAAATAACTGTGCGCAGCTAATGATTGAGCAACTAAATTCCCACGAGGACGACGTAATCCGGCCCAAACTTGCCAACTTAATGATTCATTTAATAATCCCTCATCTACCAACCATAACGCACCTAAATAACTCTCATCATTTTGTGAATTAAATGCAGCCATAAAATGTTGGTTTTTTGCATCTAATAAACGCCGTAAATCTAATGGTGAGGTTCGATAATGGGCACTCATTAGTAAGCCATAAAATGACGCTAATTTACGCTCATCTTTTGCTAACTCACTTTGGCTAATTGATAGATGTTCGATAAGCGCATGCGGTATAAAAGTTGGATTTGGCTCTTGCAATAATAGCGCCTCATTTAGCCAGTTTTCGAGCGGGTCATGGCGCGCAAAACGAATAGGCTCATCAAGGGTTAATAGTGTAAAAGTCGGTAAACTTGCGCAGAATTTCAACATAAAACCGCGCCCTGTCCCCTCATAACCATCAACCGTGGTCGTCAGTAATACACGAGGAAAATAATTCACCAACTGGCGTAATATATAATTTGGGATAGCCGCGGCTTCATCAATAATCAACCAATCAGCTGCTATGTTATTACCCGCTTGGCAATAAGCGAGCAATGCATCTGGCGCCCAAAAATGCGGAGGTTTCACCGCATGTTTCGCCAAAACTTCGGTAGATACTTTAGCGGGAGCACAACACCAACACTCCCCTTGCCATTGTTGTATGAGCTGACCTGCTACCGTTGATTTTCCCCGGCCTCTTGGCGCAATGATCCCCCAAACGCCAGTGGTAGCAGATAATAATTGATTCAAGACTTGTTGCTGTTGCGTTGTTAATTGCCCTGTAGGCGGTAGCCATGTAGGATAATTATTCAGCAATTTTATGCTTGGGTTCTTACCTTGCTGGTAAAAAATAACGCCTTCCGAGTTACTCATCGTGCGTTGTAAATGGTGAACAAAATTGGGCGTTGGAATAATGCCATGCTGTTCATTCCAGCGTAAGCTATCTATATCTGGATGGTTTGGCCAAACCTCTTGCAGCACAGTACAAAAGACCAGCAAGCTTCCTGCCTTTAACGTGCCAGATAGCATGGCAAGCGCTTCACTGTGAACGCCTTTGCGTGCATCAAAAACACCATGCAAGAACTCACGCCCCAGCAATAAGTGGGCATTTTCTGGTCGCTCACTATTGGGTAATTCCGAAGAAAGCGTTACCCAATCCCCTGTTAAGCGGGTTTGTAGTTCGATTAATTGCTGAGTAACCCATTCATCATCGCCAGATAAAACCAACAAACGACGAAAACCCAATATACGCAGCTGCTCTACGCAGGCAGACAGCAAATCATTCATGAGGTGATTAAGATTTCCCAATTAATAATGATAATATCCCTGCGGCAATCAACGGCCCAACAGGCACACCTCTAAATAAGGCAACCCCTATCACGGTACCAACCAACAGCCCAGCGACGGTCGAGGGTTGGTTTGACATCAAAGTTACCCCACGGCTCCCTAACCAAGAAACCGCGATACCAATGACGATTGCCAGAATGGATTTCCAATTTAAAAATGACCCCAGTACTTCACCCGCACTGATTTTACCACTCGCAATGGGCGCCATGACTCCGATGGTTAAAATCAAGATCCCGATGGTTAACCCATATTTTTCAATCCAAGGGAAATAATTATTTAGTGGTGTTATTCGGACAACCAATAAAAATAACATGGCAAGTGTGACGGTCATATTATGGCTAATAATCCCTAACCCTGCTAAGACCAAAAGAATGATTAATGTGGGGTCAACGTGACTCATAGATTTTTCCCTGTAAAACTGGCAATTTTTTGTGAGTAGCAAAATAACTTATTTTAAAACATGTTATTGGCTCATTAGTTAAGAAGCAAACAATTACATCAACTCTTTTTGTTATTAACCCTATCCAGTATCAGGCTCATGATTTTTATTCACTTAGGCATTACATTTTAAATACTCATCAGCAACAGTTATTACTTTAATTTCTATCTGATTGTTTTATACTGCCAGCAAATAGACTCAACATAAGAATTTTTTATGAATATAACTCGAGAAAAACTCACTTTACCTGCAAATGCCAACAAATTGTTATTGCACTCCTGCTGTGCTCCTTGTTCAGGCGAAGTCATGGAAGCCATTCAGGCCTCTGGAATTGATTATACAATTTTCTTTTATAACCCTAACATTCATCCTAAAAGAGAATATTTAATCCGCAAAGAAGAAAACATTCGCTTTGCTCAAAAACATAATATTCCATTTATTGATGCTGATTATGATACTGATAATTGGTTTGAACGCGCGAAAGGAATGGAAGATGAACCTGAGCGTGGCATTCGTTGTACTATGTGTTTTGACATGCGTTTTGCACGCACGGCTTTGTATGCTGCCGAAAATGGATTTTCTGTGATCTCCAGTTCACTTGGGATTTCGCGTTGGAAAGATATGCAGCAAATCAATGATTGCGGGAAACGTGCCGTTGCGCCTTATGAAGGTATGGAATATTGGGACTATAACTGGCGCAAAAAAGGCGGCTCCGCCCGAATGATCGAAATAAGTAAACGTGAACAATTTTATCAACAAGAATACTGTGGTTGCATTTACTCATTGAGGGATACCAATAAACATCGAAAGTCCCAAGGGCGAGATATTATTAAAATTGGCGTCCTGTATTACACGCCATAGCAAATTCCCCTCCCAGCATAATCCATGGCAAACCGACAAAATGTAAAAACAAACCATGATTGTGCTGGTTTTTCACATCGAGAGGAAAAACTTAAGCTAAATTCTCGGAATATTCATCACTCTTTAATTTTTAACTTATCCTTTTTTTTGATTTTCCACACCATAAACACCAACTTACAGTGTGTTTTCCTGAAGTTTGCCTCAAATGACATCTCCCCCCAGAAACCCTTCAATTATTGCGTATAATACCCCTGAGTAATCAATACACAAAAACTTATAACCTAGCATTATTTATCATTTTAATGTTTTACATGGTTGTGCGACATTCTGCACAATTTCAGCTCTAGGATTGAAAACATGACCCAAACATTATCCCCTTACTCAAACGCGCGTTTTATCGCTGTGCGTTTGCTTCCAGGTGAAGACGTTTTATTAACGTTAAGAAAACAGATTGCCCTTCATGGGTTCCAAGCCGCGTTTATTGCGGGTTGTGTCGGGAGTTTAACGGACGTTGCGTTACGCTTTGCTGGACAAGAAGACACCGACCATACCCGTGGGAAATTCGAAATTGTTTCGTTAATTGGCACATTAGAAGCCAATGGTGAGCATCTTCATTTATCCGTTTCTGATGAAAAAGGCCACATGCGTGGTGGCCATATGATGCCAGGCTGTAGCGTTAGAACCACATTGGAGTTAGTTATTGGCGAGCTTGAAAATATCGCCTTTACACGAGAACACTGTGCTCTTTCAGGTTACGAAGAGCTTGTTGTTATTTCACGTTGATTTTCATATTTTATTTTTGCAAGGAATGGTTTTCTTATGAGTAAGTCATCGTTTATTTCCAGCCGTACACTGACGTTAATTGTTTTTTCAATCGCGATTAACATGGTTGTTGGCCAATTAAGTTCCATGTTAAAGCTGCCGATTTTCCTCGACTCTATTGGCACTATTATTTGTGCATTACTCGCAGGGCCTTGGGCCGCATTAACAACTGGCCTACTCACTAACTTATTGTGGGGATTATTAAGCGGGCCTATTGCCGCGGCTTTTGCCCCCGTCGCAATGATGATTGGGTTAAGTGCGGGTTTATTAGCGCGTGCAGGTGGGTTTCGTACGTTACCAAGAGTGATTTTATCGGGTGTTGTCATCACCTTTGCATTAATGATTGTTGCCGTGCCAATTCGTACTTATTTGTTTGGCGGAACAACTGGTAGCGGTGCAGACTTCTTTGTCGCTTATTTCCATGCTGTAGGCGATAACTTACTTGAATCCGTTGCAATTACAGTATTAGGTGCAAATATTGCCGATAAAATTATCTCAGCACTTGTCGCATGGTTATTGGTTCGACAATTACCTGAGCGCGTACAGCGTAACTATCCTAATATGGCGAAGGTACGTTAAATGCACCCTTTTACCTCACTAACCGCGTGGTTTTGGCTCAGTGTCAGTGCCATCTATTTGCCGCTGGGCTGGCCATTGGTTCTGCTGGGGTGCAGCACGTTTATTGCTTTATTATTGTGGCAACCCGCTCGCTTTCGCTGGAAATTTGTCGCGTGGTTTATGCTCCCGATGGGGTTAGGTTTATGGCTGATACACGGGGGCTGGTTAGCGCAATTACTGACGGGTGAAACCTTGAAAAATAGCCGCCCTGAATTCGCTTTAGCATTATGGTTTAAGCTACTCACCATCATCAGTACTTCCCAAATCTGGCTACAATATGTTCCAACCGAGCGGTTTATCCGTGCTTTGTTCGCTAGCAGGCTACCTGCTAGCTTTTCTTACCTTCTTGCTGGGCCTCTATTGCTTGCTGAACAACTTAAGCAACAGCTGAATATTATCCGTGAAGCACAATTAGCAAGAGGCGTTCCCCTTGACGGTAATTTTTGGCAACGGTGCACTTCATTACCCGCCATTTTGTTCCCCTTAGCCAGCAATGCATTAAGCGAGTTAAGTATTCGTGGTGCAGCACTGGATATGCATGCTTTTCGCTATAGTGCCAAACGCACAACATTAAATCCGCCTGTAGATAATCGCTGGCAAGTTGTACTGCGTTACAGCCTATTATTATTGATTTTGATTGAGGGTGGGCTAGTTCTGTGGTGGTAAATTTACAGCAAATGCACTTTACTCCCCAAGGTGTGCAACAACCTTTACTTGGGCCCATTGATCTCCAGCTTAATGCGGGGCAATGGTTTTGTGTTTTGGGTGGAAATGGCAGTGGAAAAAGCACGTTAGCTCAGCTTGTTGCTGGTTGGCATGGGGATTTATTACACGGCGAATTAACAGGAATAGCCGAAGTCTTGCAGCAACCGCTAGTCAATAACTCACTAGTCCAAGCATCTGCTACGCGCCAATATATTCAGCAATCACCACATTTACAGCTTTCAGGCTGCACATTTACGGTTGAACAAGAAATAGCTTTTGGCCCCGAAAATTTAGGCCTTACCGAAAATGAAATTACCCAGCGCGTAGAGCATGCCATCGCCTTTACGTTTTGTGAATCACTCAGGCATCGGCACCCCGCAACCTTATCTGGTGGGGAAGCGCAACGTGTTGTGTTGGCGAGCGCCCTTGCTATGCGCCCACAATTATTGTTGTTAGATGAAGCTTTTAGCCGACTGACGCCTAGTGCGACTCAGCGACTATTAACTCAATTGAAACACTATTCAATGCAAACAAATTGCTGCGTCATATTATTTGAGCGTAATTTGTTACCTGCTATCAGTTTTTGTGAGAATTTTCTGTTGTTAAGTACAGGAAATGTATTTTCAGAGGCAGGAAGAATGCTCGTCAGTGGTTCTTTAGACACGATTTTTCCGAGCTCAATTGCCACAGTTAATATGCCCGATGCATGGCGCGTGGTGGGTGAGTTAGTCAAACTCGGCAAATGGCAAAGCGCAATCCCTCAAAATGAAACTCAATTAGTGAATGCGTTTAAGGAATTATATGCTAGAGCTCAATGATTTAAGTTACCGCTGGCCAAGCTCAACTATCAACAATATCGCTAATTTATCGTTCAAGGTCGAAACGGGTGAATGGGTTGCGCTTGTCGGTGATAATGGCGCAGGGAAATCCACACTCTTACGGCTTCTTGCTGGGTTATTATCCCCTAATCAAGGGGATTTACGGTTACATGGTCAGCAACTTGCCCAATTAACGGCTCCAGAACGCGCTAATCAAGTCGGTATCCTATTCCAAGAGGCTGAAAAGCAAATTTTCCACAGCACGGTTAAAGCCGAGGTCGCTTTCGGACTAAAGCGGCAAAAGCTGGCAAAAGAGGTCGTTACAGAACGCGTGCAAAATGCGCTGGAGGCTTGCCACTTAGCCGATGTCGCTGAAAAACACCCCCTTGACCTTCATGCGGGGCAACGCAGAATGGTTGCAGTCGCCTGTTTAGAGGCAGTCTCTCCTTCACTCATTTTGCTGGATGAGCCAAGCCGCGATTTTGATGCATTATGGATGCAGCGCTTTGAAAACTGGCTTAATTTACAACGAGATAAAGGCACGACCATTGTGACGATTAGCCATGATTTTGATTTTGTGGCACGTCATTTTAAACGGGTGCTACATTTATCCCATGGAAAACTGATTGCTGATGGTTTACCGATTGAGGTGCTCAATCACCCTGCATTGCAAGTTGAGTCTGCGCTCCCTGCCCCTACCTTGATTTCATTGGGCCAAACATTGACATTATCATCTGGATCAGTCACACCTGAAGCGTGGGTTAGAAATTTCATTTCCCTCTGATTAGATAAAAAAATAGCCTGCTAAGCAGGCTAAAGTCGTTCTATTTATAGGAAATGATTAATCTAATTGAACCCCGATGCGGCGCGCAACTTCTTCATAAGCTTCGATTAAACCACCAAGGCTTTGGCGGAAACGGTCTTTATCCATTTTATTTAAGGTTTCTTTATCCCATAAACGGCTACCGTCTGGGGAGAACTCATCCCCCAGCACGACTTTCCCGTTGAATAAACCAAACTCCAGTTTAAAATCGACTAAAATCAAACCTGCATCTGCAAAAATTTTGCTTAATACATCGTTGGCTTTGTAGCTTAGTTCACGCATTTTAGCGAGGTTTTCTTTACTCACCCAACCAAAGGTTTCACAGTAAGATTCGTTAACCATTGGGTCGTGTTTGGCATCATCTTTTAAGAACAAGTCAAATAATGGTGGGTTTAATACCATACCTTCTTCAACACCTAAACGCTTCACTAATGAACCTGCGGCGCGGTTACGGATAACGCACTCAACAGGTACCATGTCTAATTTTTTGACTAATGCCTCAGTGTCAGACAGCAGCGCTTCCATTTGTGTTGGAATACCCGCTTCTTCTAATTTGCTCATAATGAAGTGGTTAAACTTATTATTAACCATACCTTTACGGTCAAATTGCTCGATACGCTCACCATCGAGTGCTGATGTATCATTACGGAATTCCAGAACTAGCAGATCAGGATCCTCAGTGGTATAGACAGTTTTTGCCTTGCCACGATACAACTCAGCTTTCTTTTGCATCTTACACACTCCAGAGATGTGATTAAACTATAGAGAAAAACAATACATGAATAGATTTTGTGGCGCTGTTTTGCAGAACACAAAATTAACGGAAGATGGGAAACAGGTAAAAAACCCCCTTTCACTGTTAATTTTTTGCTCTGTTTCAGTCAGTTAGCCATCAAACCATGCGACTTATCTAACTTACTGATATTCAATATTTTATCTTTCAATACCTATTATGATAATAAAATTTCACGCCTGACGCAAACGATTACTTAGCGATAAACACTGATTTTTTGTCCATTTGTTTTTTCTATTGAAAGTCATCATTAATAATGGGAGGTGTTAAAATGAAGTATCTGCCTTTAATTTGCTAATAGCTAATTAGCTAGCTATATCTTTGATAACAAAAGGAAGCGGTATAATGAATAAACTGATTAATAATCAGAGTTATTATTTTGATTGGTTCAATGGTGATTGACTAATAACAACTAATTTATGTGGATGAATATCCTTGTCTTTCCCCCAGTACACGTCCATCCAGTTAAGGTAAAAATCCTCCATATTCGCAATACGGCCAAGGGGCCTCTCTTCTTCTTCGCCATTAGAGGCGTAGACAAAATAATTTTGACTAAAAGCCCAACTGATCATCGTTTCCCAAAAACGCTGCCCAGCGTCGGTTTGTTCTTCATCAGTAACCATAATGGAATAAGAATTCAGTAAGTTAATGAAAAACTGACGAGGTAAATCTTTAATTATTTCAACATGGTTATATGCGCTACTGCGCCAGACTTTAACCTGAGTACCCGTGGTTTTCCCTATTACGATGTCCTGCCGAAACCGCAATTCAACCAAATATACCGTTTCAGGCTTCTCACCTTCTGAAATTAAGCGGTATTGCTCCTTCTTTCGTGATTTTACTAACCGATAACCTTCGGGTAAGGCAAAATTGGCAAGTACAAATTCACACACACCTTCTGTTAAAAAATATTGGGTATCTTCTACATTTCGGCGGGTGATGCGTAATTTTTGGTTAAATTCCGTCCCTGAAATTTTTCTTGGCATAATATCGCTGCTACCGTCTTTTATGGGTTTCGTCGAATGATTATGCACGTTTCACCTCCGCGCTGTTATTGATATTAAATGAAGTATATCCGAAAAATTGCTGGTGATAAATTCATCAAGATATACGCTAGCTGTATCACTTATCAATATAGATAATCGAACATTATTATTTGTTTATCCATAAAAAAACCGCGGCTAGCAGAGCCACGGTTTCTATTTTTAACGATCAAAACGGAGTAGTTATTTCTTTGCAGGGGCTTTACTAAACGCCGCTTTTAATGCTGCAACCATTTCGTCATTTTGTTTCTGCGTTAACGCAACACCTTTTGTCGAAATAAACTGCAACGTACTACGGTTGTTTAAGTCACCCACTTGCACTTTATAGTCCGCTTCTGGCACTGTTGGGTCATCAATACCCAGCGCTTGCCACTCAGAGCTACTTAAGCCTTTGTAAGTCACCATCACTGAACCCGTTGAACGCGTGCGGTCACCCACTTTCATCCCTACGCTTTCTAAGGTATGTGGTAAACGTTCCCAAACAGCATCAAACGGTGCACGGACAACAATCAGTGGTAAACCAGTGTCATCACTGCCAGTTTGCACATCAATGATGCCATAAGCGTTTTGCAGGCTGTTTTTGTTCGATGTATCACGTAATGCATATAAGTTGTCGGTTAATTCATTTAATAACAATTTGTTATAACGTTGAACTTCAACGACATCCGTAATGCTTTCATCCCCTTGGCGCATGCCTAAGCTCGTCACCGTCAAGGCAATCATGCCATTTTCAGGTTTAACTGACACTTTATGGCGGCTTTCCATTGGGACGTTTTCATCTGCACGATCCCATTTTACCCAATTGGTTTCAATGGAATGCGTACCGTCATCTTTTGAGGAAACAGGAATTCCTCGCTGCTCTAAGATCATCGTAACTTGTGACCATAAAGCACTGTTTTCAGGTGTATTTTCTAGCAACAAACGGCTTGCATCAGCACTATCTTCCGTGCGCGAACCTGCTAATTGCGAAATCGTCAGTACTGGTGGACGAATATCCAACGCTTTTCCAACAGGGCCTGTTGACGTGGTTTTTGGAATGTCATATTCACCATTTTGTGCAGGCAATGTAATCCCTTGCGGCACATTTAACACTTTCAATGGCGCGGCGTTAAGATATTCCTCATCACCACTGACCTGACGTTTATAGCGCTGATCGCTGGAGCAGGCTGCCAGTAACACAACAAGTGACAGGCCAGCAACCTTCATAACCTTCGATTTTTGCAATAATGTTGCCATTAAAATTCCCTAAATTTTACAGTAACCCAGCGAGTTTTAAAGCGTCCTCAACTTTTTGCTGGCCTGCGGCAGTTAACGGTGTCATAGGTAACCGTAATGTTCCATCTGCAATCAGACCTAAGCGATGACAACCCCATTTCGCTGGAATTGGATTCGGTTCAACAAATAACTGCTGGTGTAAGCCCATCAGTTTTTTATTTAATTCACGCGCCTCAGTATATTTGCCTGCAAGCGCTAAGTCACACATTTTTACCATCTGCGCGGCAGCAACGTTCGAAGTCACTGAAATAACGCCCTTTCCGCCCAGTTGCATGAAATCAAGTGCGGTCGCATCGTCACCGGTTAGCAGCACAAAATTATCATCAACCAGCTCTTTGATTTGATGAACACGTGCTAAGTTCCCTGTCGCTTCTTTAATTGCGACAATATTCGCCAATTTTGCTAAACGACCCACAGTTTCTGGCAGCATATCGCAACCAGTACGTGATGGTACATTATAAAGAATTTGTGGCAAGCTCGTGTTTTCTGAAATTGCTTTAAAATGTTGATATAACCCTTCCTGAGAAGGCCTATTATAATAGGGTGTTACGGTCAGGCAAGCAACTACACCACTGTTTTCAAAATCATTTGTCAGTGAAATTGCTTCTGCGGTTGCATTCGCACCTGCCCCTGCGATAATCGGGATACGTCCATCAGCAAGTTCTAACGTTGCTTTCACGACTTCCACGTGCTCTTTATGCGTTAACGTCGCAGACTCACCAGTAGTACCAACAGAAACGATGGCTGTTGTGCCGCTTTCAACATGGTAATCGACCAATTTTTTTAAGCTTGCTTTATCTAAGCGCCCAGCTGAATCCATTGGTGTGATAACGGCAACAATGCTTCCCGTTAAAAAATCTTTGTAGTTTGCGTTTCCATTAGCCATAGCGATACCCCTTAAATAATTGAACCTCCATGTTACGTTTTCATTTCCAAGAAGAAAACCACCCAACAGCAAGATTTTAATGAATTTTGTTAATGCCAGCGTAGTTAACTTAAATAGAAGTAATAATTCACTGACTTTTCTCGCAAGAGTGAATGACGCCTCTTGGCAGATGTCACTTTTTATGGTTTCCTTACCCACAGTGTGCGTCAGTTTTTATAGTCTCATTTTAAGGCTATATTATAATCAAATGTTTAACTGGCATAATCAAAAAAATAAGGAATAGACTTTGCCTAAGACTGAACAGCAATTTCTTGTCATTACTGCGCTGGGAACAGATCGTCCGGGCATTGTGAACACCATAACTCGCCTTGTTAGTGAGTGCGACTGCAATATTGAAGATAGTCGCTTAGCGATGTTTGGCAAGGAATTCACCTTTATTATGATGTTATCGGGTAGCTGGAATGCAATTACCCTGCTTGAAGCAACGTTACCCCCTAAGGGCGCCGAACTCGATTTGCTGATCGTCATGAAGCGGACGCAGAGTGTTCAAATAACCTATTACCCATCTACAGTTACTGTGAATGTGGTTGTCGATGATGCACCTCGAATTGTCGAGCAATTCACAAATTTATTTACAACTTCGCAATGTAATATCGCAGAACTTGTTTCTAAGACACAACCAGCCAATAATGATATGCCTGCTCAACTGGAAATTCAGATTACTGCACATGACCCGTTGGACGATAATGGCATAATTATAAAGAATAAATTTCAACAACTATGTACAATGCTAAATGCTAAAGGCAACATCAGTATTGTTAACAACCCCAATATGCAGAGTTAACGGAGATATATGTAATGAACCCATTGAAAGCCGGTGATAAGGCGCCACAATTTAGCCTTCCTGACCAAGATGGTGAGATCATCAATCTTTCTGATTACCAGGGTCAGCGCGTATTAGTTTACTTTTACCCGAAAGCGATGACTCCCGGCTGTACTGTTCAAGCGTGCGGCTTACGTGATGAGATGGATACACTCAAAGCAAAAGGCGTCGAAGTTTTAGGGATTAGCACAGATAAACCAGAGAAACTGTCGCGTTTCGCTGAAAAAGAAATGTTGAATTTCACGCTGTTATCCGATGAAGACCACCAAGTGTGCGAGCAATTTGGGGTTTGGGGCGAAAAGCAATTTATGGGGAAAACCTATGATGGGATCCACCGTATTAGTTTCTTAGTCGACCCAACAGGGAAAATCGAACACGTTTTTGATGATTTCAAGACCACTAACCACCACGAAATCGTTCTCGCGTACATCAACGCAAACGCATAATATTTTATAATTCAATAGTGCTGTATATCCCATACAGCACTATGATTGATTTCTTATTTAGCCGCTTCTACTGGCTCTTCTGGCCAAACATGGATAACCGCTTTAATTAACGTCGCCAACGGGATCGCAAAGAAAACGCCCCAAAAGCCCCATAATCCGCCAAATACCACCACAGATAAAATAATCACCAATGGGTGTAAGTTAACGGCCTCTGAAAACAGTAATGGCACTACAACGTTGCTATCCAACCCTTGAATGACCAAATAAACTAACATCAGGTACCAAAATTCACTGCCAATGCCATACTGGAACAACGCGACAATAACCACCGGAATGGTGGCAGCGACTGCACCAATATAGGGAATAAGTACCGCGACACCGACTAACACCGATAACAATACCGCATAGCGCAAGTCGAAATAGGCAAAACATAAATAGGTTGCGACACCGACAATCACCATCTCCGTCACTTTTCCGCGAAGATAATTGGTAATTTGCTCGTTCATTTCGACCCAAACTTTCCCGACGAGTAAACGGTTTTTTGGTAACAATTTTAAAAAACTACGGCTAATACGTTCTTTATCTTTTAGTAGGAAAAAGGTCATTAATGGCACTAAAACTAAATACACGGCGAGGGAAAAAATCCCAATTAATGAAGCCACTGACGCTTTAACCACAGAGTCTGCAATCCCAGACATGCGACTTCGCAGGTTGTCTGCCATCATATCAATGATCCCCACGTCGACTAATGCAGGGTATTGCTCAGGCAGTTTTTGGGCAAATTCATTAAAGCGATTGACCATATTAGGCAGATCGGCCATCAAATTAATGCCTTGCTGCCATGCTGTTGGCGCAATAATTAAAATTACCATGGCACTTATTCCCGCAAATAGGGTCAAAATGATACTCACCGCAAGAGCGCGAGATAACCCGGTGCGTTGTAACATATTTGTTGGCCATTCAAGTAAATAGGCCAAGGCAATTGCCACCAGCAACGGAGCCAGTATACTGCTGAAAAAAAAGATGATCACAAAACCTGAGACAAGTAATGTAAACAGTGCCACGGCTTGTGGATCGGCAAAACGCCGACGGTACCATTGTAAAAACAATTCCAGCATGTGTTGCTCCTGAGGAATTAATGCGAAGGACAGTTCCTAAATTATCGAAAATTATACCGAATAACAGATTTTACGATAGCTTTTGCTATCATGTGTTTTAAACTTTTCGAGTTATTTAATACCTTGTACTTATGAACTCGAAATAAAGTCGGTATTTACCCTAAATTTTAAACGTTGTATGGGATACTCACGTTTCATGAAAAAAAAATTGAAATACCCATTATTGGCTTTCATGATCGCTGCACTCATAAATGGTGCAGTTTTGCCTGCTTATAGCGCAATTGAAGATACCTTACCCGACATCGGTACCACTGCCGGTGGCACGCTCAGTATTAACCAAGAAATTATTATGGGTGATGCCATCACTCGGCAAATTCGTGCCAGCACACCACTTATTTACGATCCTCTTTTAACTCAGTATGTTAACAAGATTGGCATGCGCTTAGTGAAGAATGCCGACTCAGTTAAAACGCCGTTTAAGTTTTATTTAGTCAATAACCCAAATATCAACGCCTATGCCTACTTTGGCGGCAATGTGGTGCTGCATTCTGCCTTATTCCGTTACAGCCAAAATGAAAGCCAACTCGCGTCGGTAATGGCGCACGAAATTTCCCACGTCACGCAAAGGCACCTTGCGCGAATGATGGAAGACCAAAAAAGCACCACGCCGTTAGCCATTGCAGGGACAATCGGCTCGCTCCTTTTAGTGATGGCCAACCCTCAAGCGGGCTTTGCTGCATTGACAAGTACCATGGCGGGTGTGCAACAAGGGATGATCAGTTTCACCCAAGCGAATGAGCAAGAAGCGGACCGTATTGGCCTGCAAACGTTGCGCCGCTCGGGTTTTGACCCTCATGCAATGGCAGATTTTATGCAAACCATGGCTGACCAAACCCGCTATATGTCTAAACCGCCTGAAATTTTGTTAACGCACCCCCTTCCCGATAGCCGTTTAGCAGATGCGCGTAACCGTTCAAGTCAGTTACCCAAAGTCAGCGTGCCTTCATCTTTAGATTTTATGCTAGCCCGAGTCCGTATTTTAGCCATGTATGGCACAGACCAAAAACATGCCCTTGACCAGATCATTGAAAACTACGAAAAAGGTACGTCAAACGAACAACTCGCTGCGCAATATGGTAAGGCGCTGATCCTTTCACAGGATAAAAAATATGCAGATGCAGGGAAAATCCTCACTGAGCTGCTAAATAAACAGCCAGATAACCCATGGTTTATCGATAGCATGACCGATATCGACATTGAACAAAACCAAGCAACGAAAGCGGTCACACGCTTGCAAACTGCACTGAAAAAATCACCGAAAAACACGGTATTTATCGTTAACTTGGCGAATGCGTTAATCAACAACCATCAGTATAAAGAAGCCACTACACTGCTGAATAAATACACCTTTGATTACCCAGATGACCCGATTGGTTGGGATTTATTGGCTGAAGCGTCAGCAAAACAAGGCAATCGCCCCGAAGAACTCGCCGCTTATGCCGAAGGCCTCGCATTGCGTGGTGGTTATGACACGGCAATCAATTATTTAAGTGATGCCAGCCGCCAAAGCCGTTTAGGCAGTTATGAACAACAACGCTACGATGCGCGTATTGATGCATTGAGAAAACTACAATTACGTGATGAAAACGCAAAACCGTAAGGACTCAAAATGACGGATTCAATTAAGATTTACCATAACCCGCGTTGCTCGAAAAGCCGTGAAACCTTAGCGCTTTTAGAAGAAAAAGGGATCGCACCAACGGTGGTTGAATACTTAAAAACAGCACCGACTGCTGCAGAGATTAAAAAATTACTAAAAATGTTAGGTTTTAAAGATGCACGTCAATTAATGCGTACGAAGGAAGAGCTGTATAAAGAGTTGAATTTAAGCGATGACAGTTTAACGCAGGATCAACTCATTAAAGCGATGCATGAAAACCCTAAATTGATTGAACGCCCTATTGTGGTTAAGGGTGATAAAGCCCGTTTAGGCCGCCCACCTGAGCAAGTGTTGGAGATTTTGTAAAAATTCCTCTTAATAAGCAAAAACCAGTCTCACTGAAAAATTAAGACTGGTTTTTTGTTATTTCTGACCTTTATATTCCATATAGCTCAGTATGGTTAAAAAAAAAGCAGTGGAAAAGCCCACTATATTTGAAATTATTATTGCTTCAATAAAATCACTTTTACCATAAGATAATTTACCAACCTTATAGAGTATATTTAATTGGTTAATTAATTGGCTTATGGCTATAACGCCAAAAAAAATAACAAATAAACTTAAATAAAAATAGATAAAGTACAACAAAATTTTCACTTATTTATTATCTCCGTTTAAGTTGTCATCTCTATTTTTCTTCGTTAATTCTGATGATACAGCACCCGTAGCACTACCAATAATATTAGGGTACTTTACTTAGATTGTTTTGGCGGAGCAGATATGGATGGCATATGGGTTAAAAATCGTTCTTTCAGCCCACTAGGCCACGTATTCATTTTCTTATCTAATCATTGAGTTTTTTTCTGCCCGAAATAATGAAGAGCTTGCTGTTACTGTAAAAGAACCTATATATTCCCTTTCATGCATGATTTGATTTCCTTACTTTATTTTATAGTAAAGAAAAATCTAAAATACTATTTTTTTATAGTCAACTAACCATATCTTTTATATTTATTATTTTAAATACCATTGCCATTCAAGTTTAAGACTATATTAATCATTAAGACCGTAATATTACTATAGCTTCAAAATATCTTTAACAAACGGAATCGTGAGTTTGCGCTGGGCAACAATTGAGGCGTGATCGAGCTTGTTGAGAATATCAAACAACGTACCCATTTTTCTGTCGAGACGCTTAAGCACAAAACGGCATACATCTTCGGGCAGTTCAAAGCCACGCATGCGAGCACGTAATTGTAAGGCGTAGATTTTATCTTCATCACTTAATGGATGCAGTTTGTAAATCTGCCCCCAGTCAAGGCGGGACGCTAAATCAGGCAGTTTGAGGTCAATTTGACGAGGTGGGCGATCACTGGTGATCAACAAACAGGTACGGCCAATTTCGAGAATACGATTGTATAAATTGAAAATCGCCATTTCCCATTCTTCATCCCCCGCTATGCATTGGATATTATCAATACATACCAGTGAGAGGTTTTCCATGCCTTCAAGGACATCAGGTACAAAATAGGCGCGTTTATCTAACGGAACATAGCCAACAGCAATGCCTTGCTCTGAAAGCTCTGCACATGCAGCATGGAGCAAATGGCTTTTCCCTCCGCCTTCACGTGACCAATAATAAATGTAGCTACCGTGGGCTTGGTTAATGGCAGATTTGATAGCAGACAGCAACGCATCATTTTCCCCTGCATAAAAGCTGGCAAAGGTTTCATCATCCGGTAGATAAAGTGGTAGTGAAAGCTGTGATGGTGTGTTCAGAATTGCCTCTGGCTGTACAAATCAATTTTCGCTAAACAGTTTACCACAAAAAACGCGGTTAGATGAACAGGATCCCGTTCAATTGCCGCTGCTTTAACCACAGCGGCAATTGCCTGAAATAAAAGAATGCGATTACTTATCGCTATTTAGCTCTTTAACTTCACTGTTAATAAACTGTTTTTCAGGGCGAACAAAAGTAATAAAGCGGAACAGTAATGCCATAAAGATCCCGACAATAGTCGCTAATGCCATCCCTTTCAATTCAGCTTGTCCAATATGAATAACCGCACCACTCACCCCAATAATCAAGATCACAGAGGTTAAAATTAAGTTTTGTGGTTTATTGTAATCAACCTTCGAATCAATCAAGACACGAATACCTGATGCACCGATGACCCCGTACAGTAATAAAGAAACACCGCCCATCACTGGCACAGGTACTAATTGGATAGCCGCAGCTAATTTACCGATACACGATAACAAAATCGCAATAATCGCCGCCCCACCGATAACCCAAGTACTGTAAACCTTAGTAATCGCCATCACGCCAATGTTTTCACCATAGGTGGTGTTTGGCGTTGAGCCGAAGAAACCGGATAACACTGTTGAGAAACCGTTAGCAAACATCGAACGGTGTAAACCTGGAGACTTCATTAAATCCCGCTCAACGATATTCGCCGTAACCACTAAGTGCCCTACGTGTTCTGCAATGACCACTAACGCTGCGGGTAAAATGGTGAGGATAGCAAACCACTCAAAACGTGGGGTATAGAATGTTGGGATAGCAAACCAAGGCGCTTCAATCACTGGGGTGAAATCCACAATTCCCATAAAATATGACAATGCATACCCTGTTAAGAACCCGATTAAAATAGGGATAATCGATAAGAACCCACGGAACATGACCGCACATAAAATGGTAACCGATAACGTGGTTAATGAAATGATTAAAGTGTTGGTATCAACCGCAGCTCCATCTTTTGGCAGTAAACCTGCCATACCCGCTGCCGTTTGTGCGAGCTCTAACCCGATAACGGCAACAATCGCCCCCATCGCTGCAGGTGGGAACATGACGTTGATCCAGCCCCTTCCCGCCACTTTGACAATTAACGCCACAAGGCAAAACAGCACACCACAAATAATAAAGCCGCCAAGTGCCAGTTCATAACCTAATGGCAGTAAAATCAGCACCGGTGAAATAAAAGCAAAACTTGACCCTAAATATGCAGGGATCTGGCCTTTACAGATAAAGAGGTAGATTAATGTCCCTATGCCGTTAAACAGCAAGATTGTTGCTGGGTTTACACCAAACAAAATGGGTACGACAACGGTTGCGCCAAACATCGCAAAAAGATGCTGAAAACTCAGTGGAATGGTTTGTAGTAATGGTGGCCTTTCTTCAACACCAATGGTGCGACGTGTCATTTTAGCTTATCCCCTTTTAGCTATGGTTTATGCAAGCCCCTTAAGGCTTGCAAACGTTTCATCTCATTTAATAAATCAAAAAAAAGCCGACTTCTCAGTCGGCTCATTTTTATTTAGTACCAAATATCTTATCGCCCGCATCACCGAGGCCTGGAACAATGTAACCTTCTTCATTGAGGTATTGATCAATGGAAGCGGTATACAGTTCAACATCTGGGTGGACTTTTTCTAATGCTTTGATCCCTTCAGGTGCCGCAACTAAAACTAAAACTTTAATTGACTTACACCCTTCTTTTTTCAGTAAATCGATAGTTGCGATCATTGAACCGCCTGTTGCTAACATAGGGTCAACAACTAACGCCATACGCTCATCGATATCTGAAGTCAGTTTTTGGAAATAAGGGACAGGTTGCAGTGTTTCTTCATCACGATAAACACCAACCACACTGATACGTGCGCTAGGAATGCTTTCTAATACACCATTCATCATACCAATACCTGCACGGAGAATTGGTACTACGGTGATTTTTTTACCTTTAATTTGTTCTATTTCGACAGGACCACACCAACCATCAATAGTCACTTTTTCAGTTTCTAGGTCAGCGGTTGCTTCATAAGTCAGTAGGCTACCAACCTCTGAGGCCAGTTCACGAAAGCGTTTGGTGCTTATATCATGATCTCGCATCAGGCCAAGTTTATGTTTAACGAGAGGGTGTTTTACCTCAACGATCTTCATGGGTTTCTCCTACTATTTTAGACGCTGGCGGACAAAAAAATCGCGGGATTATAACTCTTTTAACCATGAATGCCACTAGATTACGTTTGATTTTGGTCAAAACATCAACGATTAGGCAAACTTTTTTAAAATAGTATACCCCATATCGGTTAAGTTGCATGTTGATGATCCTCTGAATTTATTTTTTTGCCAATATTTAAATACCACACACATTTCACCTTGTGAACACGCTCACTTTCTGCCATTTCCAGCCATAAGAATTTTCATTCACAAAGCTATCGCAAACGTTTGCTTTGCCTGTTAGAATACGCCCCATGATGTTATTTTTCTCAAAAATGTAATTGCCTTGGGGGCCGTAGTGACTGATAAAACCTCTCTCAGCTATAAAGATGCCGGTGTCGATATTGATGCAGGTAACGCACTGGTTGAACGTATTAAAGGTGTTGTAAAAGAAACGCGTCGTCCCGAAGTGATGGGGGGTCTTGGTGGGTTCGGTGCATTATGTGCCCTGCCACAAAAATACCGCGAGCCTGTACTTGTTTCAGGTACCGATGGTGTTGGTACAAAATTACGTCTGGCAATGGATTTAAAACGCCACGATTCAATCGGGATTGACCTTGTTGCTATGTGCGTCAATGACCTAATCGTTCAAGGGGCTGAGCCATTATTCTTCCTTGATTACTACGCAACAGGCAAATTAGACGTGGATACCGCTGCCAGCGTCATCACGGGAATTGCTGAAGGCTGTAAACAGTCTGGCTGTGCATTAGTGGGTGGTGAAACCGCTGAAATGCCAGGCATGTACCATGGTGAAGACTATGATGTTGCAGGCTTTTGCGTCGGTGTGGTAGAGCGCTCTGAAATCATTGATGGCAGTAAAGTCAGCGCTGGTGATGCACTAATTGCCCTCGCCTCAAGTGGTCCCCACTCAAATGGCTATTCATTAGTACGTAAAATTTTAGAAGTCAGCAAAACGAACCCAGAAACTGAACAGTTAGATGGTAAATCATTAGCAGACCATTTATTAGAACCTACACGTATTTATGTGAAAAACGTGCTAGAGCTGATCGCGAAGAATGACATTCATGCAATCGCGCACATTACGGGTGGCGGTTTCTGGGAAAATATCCCTCGCGTTCTTCCTGATAACACCCAAGCCATTATCGATGGTAGCAGCTGGCAATGGCCTTCTGTTTTCAGCTGGTTACAACACGCGGGTGATGTCAGTACCCATGAAATGTACCGCACCTTTAACTGCGGTGTTGGTATCATCATTGCTCTGCCACAAAGTGAAGTTAACGCAGCATTAGCGTTATTAGAAGCACTGGGTGAAAACGCATGGCAAATTGGCTCAATCGGTCAGTTACCTGCCGGTGAAGAGCAGGTTGTGATCCGCTAATGAAAAAAATTGTTGTCCTCATTTCTGGCAGTGGCAGTAACTTACAATCGATCATTGAAGGTTGCCAATCAGGCACGATAAAGGGTCGTATTGTTGCCGTAGTGAGCAACCAAAGCACAGCTTATGGGCTAGTGCGGGCACAGCAGGCAGGGATCCCTGCCGCTTGCCTTGATGCAAAAATGTATGCAAATCGCCACGCCTATGATGCTGCTTTATTATCGCTTATTGAGCAGTACCAGCCCGATTTAGTGGTCTTAGCTGGGTTTATGCGTATTTTATCCCCAGAATTTGTGACTCATTTCACAGGGAAATTACTCAATATTCACCCTTCTTTATTACCCAAATACCCAGGGCTTCATACTCATCGTAAGGCCTTGGAAAATGGCGATAAAGAACACGGTACTTCCGTTCACTTTGTCACTGAAGAATTAGACGGCGGCCCTGTAATTTTACAAGCTAAAGTGCCTATTTTCCCTGAAGATACCGAAGAAGACCTGATTGAGCGTGTAAAAACGCAAGAGCATGCTATCTACCCTCTGGTTGTACAATGGTTTAGTGATAACCGCCTAACTATGGTCGACGGTAAAGCCGTATTAGATGGTAAAGTGCTCCCTCAACAGGGTTATGCTAATGAGTAGTTTATTGACTGTCTAAATAACGATTCAAAGGGTGGAATTTCCACCCTTTTTGTTGCACTAAAATTGGCGAATATACAACCTGTCAATTGATTGTTTTTTCTGCGATTAACCACTTAGTTCTGCATAAAGTGAACTATTCTTCAACAAGGGGATGATCTCTCTGTGTTATGTCATTATTTTATCGCAAATAAGTGGTATCCTTATTTAAGCAAAAAATGTTTTTTCATAACCAATAGAGGTGTTTTATGACTACCGGGCAAGTTCATCCGTTTAGGTTGCGCCCACTTGAACGTGAAGATTTAGCGTTTATTCATCAACTTGATAACAACGCCAGTGTGATGCGCTACTGGTTTGAAGAGCCTTATGAGGCTTTTGTTGAGCTAAGTGATCTTTACGACAAACATATTCATGACCAATCCGAACGCCGTTTTATCGTGGAAAATGATAGCGAAAAAGTTGGGTTAGTTGAATTGGTTGAAATTGATTATGTTCACCGCCGTTCTGAGTTCCAAATTATCATTGCCCCGAGCCATCAAGGCCATGGGTATGCGAGCCGTGCAGCAAGGCTGGCAATGGACTATGCTTTCTCTGTATTAAATTTATATAAACTTTATCTCATTGTTGATAAAGAAAATGTCAAAGCGATCCACATTTATAATAAACTTGGCTTCCATACCGAAGGTGAATTGATCGACGAGTTTTTCGTGAATGGTCGCTACCATACGGCTATCCGTATGTGCGTTTTCCAACAGCAATATTTTGCGATGAAACAGCAATCAGAGAACCCAGAAAGCGTCATCGCACAAGATAACGCAATTAAGCATCACATTTAGTTAACTGGCTGATACAATAGCCATTAAGTAATAAGCGTCTAATACGGAGTCAGAATGTCCCAAGAACGTCTCTATCATGAAAAAGAGCTCAGCTGGCTGTCTTTTAACGAGCGCGTTTTGCAAGAAGCTGCCGATAAGCGTAACCCGCTGATTGAGCGAATGCGTTTTTTGGGCATTTATTCCAATAACTTAGACGAATTTTATAAAGTGCGCTTCGCTGATGTAAAGCGCCGTATTTTAATTAACGAAGAACGAGGATCGGCCAGTGGCTCTCGCCATTTACTCAAGCGTATTCAATCAAAAGTCGCCAAACAAGAACAAGAATTTGACGTTTTATACAATGACTTACTGCTTGAAATGGCCCGTAACCAAATCTTCCTGATTAACGAGCGTCAAATTTCCCCGCGCCAACAAATCTGGCTGCGTCAGTATTTTCGTCAAAATTTACGCCAGCACATTACACCGATTTTAATCAACCCAGATACGGACTTAGTTGAGTTTCTAAAAGATGACTATACCTATCTTGCGGTTGAAATAATTCATGGCAGTGATATTCAGTATGCGCTGTTAGAAATCCCATCGGATAAAGTCCCGCGATTTGTGAATCTCCCGCCTGAGATGCCAAAACGCCGCAAATCCATGATCCTTATTGATAACATCTTGCGTTACACGCTAGACGAAATTTTCAAAGGCTTTTTCGATTACGATGAACTTAATGCGTATTCCATGAAAATGACCCGTGACGCCGAATACGATATCGCGACCGAAATGGAGTCCAGCTTACTGGAAATCATGTCGTCTACATTAAAACAGCGCTTAACCGCAGAGCCGGTGCGTTTTGTTTACCAACGGGATATGCCGGATGAAATGGTCGCCTTATTGCGGGAAAAATTAGGGTTATCCAATGATGACTCCGTCATTGCTGGCGGTCGTTATCACAATTTCAAAGATTTTATTAATTTCCCCAATGAAGGAAATAAAAACTTATTAAACAAGCCACTCCCCCGTTTACGCCACCGCTGGTTCGATAATTTCCGCAACGGCTTTGATGCTATTCGTGAGCGGGATGTACTGTTGTATTATCCGTATTACACCTTCGAACATACCTTGGAGTTACTGCGCCAAGCCTCATTCGACCCGAATGTGTTATCCATCAAAATCAATATTTACCGTGTCGCAAAAGATTCGCGCATCATCGATTCAGTGATCCACGCAGCGCACAACGGCAAAAAAGTCACTGTGGTCGTTGAATTACAAGCGCGTTTTGATGAAGCAGCTAACATCCATTGGGCGAAGCGACTTACAGAAGCGGGAGTCCACGTTATTTTCTCCGCGCCGGGACTGAAAATCCACGCCAAATTATTTATTATCTCCCGAATGGAAGAAGGCCAAATTGTTCGCTACGCCCACATTGGTACAGGGAACTTCAACGAAAAAACCGCGCGGTTATACACCGACTATTCCTTGTTAACAGCTAACGAGCAAATTACCAATGAAGTTCGCCGTGTGTTTAGTTTTATTGAAAATCCGTACCGTCCTGTTACCTTCGAGAATTTGATGGTTTCCCCGCAAAATACACGAACAAAACTAACCGCATTAATTGACCAAGAAATTGCCAATGCCTTAGAAGGTCTACCAAGTGGAATTACATTAAAAATTAATAACTTGGTTGACAAAGAACTGACTGACAAGCTTTATGATGCGTCCAATGCTGGGGTGAAAATTCGCCTATTAGTTCGCGGAATGTGTTCACTCGTGGCTGGCCAAGCGGGTTACAGCGAAAATATTCAAGTCACCAGCATTGTTGACCGTTTTTTGGAACATGACCGTGTTTACGTGTTTGCCAATGCCGGTGATGACAAAGTTTTTATTTCTTCAGCGGATTGGATGACACGAAACATTGACTACCGAATTGAAGTCGCCGTTCAGTTAGTCGATCCCCTATTAAAGCAACGGGTTTTGGATATTCTGGAATTGCAATTCAGTGATACGGTAAAAGCGCGTTATGTTGACAAAGATTTAAGTAATCATTATGTTCCCCGCGGCAACAAGCGAAAAATTCGTTCTCAGCTTGCCATTTATGAACATTTGAAGTCACTTGAAACGCCAGATACCCGAGCTTGATACTATGCCAATAACAACAACATCAGCACCGAGACCCCAAGAGATTGCGGCCATTGACCTAGGTTCAAATAGCTTTCATATGGTGATTGCGCGCGTCGTCAATGGTGCGCTCCAAGTGCTAACTCGCCTGAAAAAACGTGTTCATCTTGCTGATGGGCTCAGTGATACCAATGAATTAAGCGAAGAAGCGATGGAGCGCGGGCTTTCCTGTTTAGCGCTATTTGCTGAACGTTTACAAGGCTTTTCGCCTGATAACGTCTGCATTGTCGGCACCCACTCTTTACGTGTCGCAACCAATGTAAAAGACTTTTTGCAACGCGCAAAAGAGATAATGCCCTATCCCATTGAAATCATTTCTGGGCAAGAAGAAGCACGTTTAATTTTTATGGGTGTTGAACACACCCAGCCAGAAAAAGGCCGTAAGCTGGTTTTAGATATTGGTGGTGGCTCCACCGAAATTGTTATCGGTGAAAAATTCGAGCCATTATTAATAGAAAGCCGTCGTATGGGCTGTGTTAGCTTTGCAAAAAGCTATTTTCCCAATGAAACCATCACGCCTGAGTTTTTTAACCGCGCCTACCTCGCGGCTTGTTTAAAATTAGAAAGCACCGCCATCCTATTTAAAAAATACACGTGGGATGTGGCAATGGGCGCATCAGGTACGATTAAAGCTGCACACGGGGTTTTAGTGGAGCTTGGCTACAAAGATGGCATTATTACCCGTGAACGACTGATTGAAATTAAAGGCATGGCGTTGAAATATAAATCTTTTTCTTCGCTAGATATTCCAGGCCTTTCCAATGAACGCAAGCAGGTTTTTGTTCCCGGCTTAGCCATTTTGCTCGCCGTGTTTGATTCCTTAGATATTAAAGAATTACGTTTGTCCGATGGCGCCCTGCGTGAAGGGGTTTTATATGAAATGGAAGGCCGTTTTCGTCACCAAGATATCCGCCAGCGCACTGCTCTAAGCCTTGCTGAGCACTATAATATTGATAGAGAGCAAGCAAAACGTGTCCTGAAAACGATGGAAGAGCTTTATTACCAATGGGGACAGCTAAACCCTAAGCAGCTCAACCCACAGTTAGAATCTATTCTAATTTGGGCGGTGATGCTCCATGAAGTGGGTTTAAGCATTAACCACAGCGGTATGCACCGGCACTCGGCATATATCCTACAAAATACCAATTTGCCCGGTTTTAACCAAGAACAACAGCTTTTGTTAGCCACACTGGTTAGAAACCATCGACGTGCCATCAAGTACGATGATATCCCTAAGTTTAACTTATTTAAACGCAAACAATTTATGCCGTTAATTCAGATTTTACGGCTCGCTATCTTATTAAATAATCAACGACAGTCCACCACCACCCCTTCATCACTGCGCATTGAAACTGATGATGGGTATTGGACACTTTATTTGCCTGCTGAATATCTTGAGCAGAATGCCTTGATGTTACTGGATTTAGAAAAAGAAAGTGGTTACTGGGAAGAGGTTCCTGGGTGGTCATTAAGTATATGTGCAGAGAATGAATAACTTTCAGCCATTATTGTGGTGATTTCTTCTTATTTTTTTCACGCTAAGCGCGGAAATCACTGCCTGTTTAGCGCGACTATTTGATATATTATTCAAATGGGCGACAATAATGATAATAAATTTCGTCCGCTCGCAGACGAATTAATAAAACGCGCTTCGGCGCGGCTATTGTTTTAAGGATTAAAATGTCACAATCTGCTTTCTCAAACGATGTGGGGCCAATGGTTAACCCGCACTCACAAAAGCTGGCACACATTCGCCAGCAGATCCTGACGCTTTTTTTAGATGACGAAGAATTCGTCCACGCGCTTGTTGAAAATGATCAACACGTCAGTATTGATGACAAAGCAATTAGTGAAAAGATCAGTACTGTTAAAGAATTACTCCTTGATTTACACACCGCGGATATCGCCGATATTTTAGAAATGCTCCCTTACGATGAGCGTCTCGCCTTATGGCGTTTGGTCGATAACAACGAACGCGGTGAAGTGCTTGTTGAAGCCTCCGTTTCTGTATGGGATAGCCTGATTAAAGACATGTCGGATAGAGAACTGCTGCGTGCAGTCGCTAGCCTACATGTGGATGAACAAGCTTACATCGCCGAACACCTGCCGCGCGATACCATGCGCCGCCTACTGACCTATTTAGAACCAAGCCTACGCAGCCGTATTCGTGAAGTTTTACAATACGCAAAAGACAGCGTTGGCCAAATGATGGATTTCGAATTCGTTACCGTACGCCCAAACGTGGCGTTAAAAACGGTTCAACGCTATCTGCGTCAACGGGGTAAAATTCCAGAAGCCACCGATAAAATTTTCGTAGTCGATAGCAACAATTATCTGCAAGGGGAATTACCCTTAACCACCATTTTGACACAATCTCCCGATAAAATTGTCGCGGATGTGATGAAAACGGATACAGTCACCTTCTTGCCTGATGAAAAAGGGGAAGATGCAGCAAGTGCGTTCGAACGGTATGACTTAATTTCTGCCGCCGTTGTCGACAGCAATGGCTTACTGATGGGTCGTCTAACTGTTGAAGATATCGTTGATAATATCAGCGAAGAAAATGATAACAGTATTCGTCGTATGGGGGGGTTAAGCCCCGAAGAAGACGTCTTTGCCCCTGTTGGCCAAGCAGTAAAAACCCGTTGGACATGGCTGGCTATTAACCTATGTACGGCTTTCGTCGCATCCCGCGTAATTGGTGTGTTTGAAGACACCATTTCCCAGTTGGTTGCTCTCGCTACCTTGATGCCTATTGTGGCAGGGATTGGGGGGAATACAGGTAACCAAACCATCACCATGATTGTGCGGGCAATCGCGCTCCACCAAATTCAAAGTGGTAGTTTCTCTTTCTTGATGCTAAGGGAGCTGGGCGTCGCCTTTATCAACGGCATTGTCTGGGGCGGCATCATGGGGGTTGTTACCTATTTCCTCTATGGCGACCTCGCAATGGGTGCCGTCATGACGCTTGCGATGGTGCTAAACCTATTGATGGCGGCAATTATGGGGGTGCTTATCCCACTGATTATGATCAAAATGGGCAAAGACCCTGCCATTGGCTCTAGTGTCATGATCACTGCAATCACCGATACTGGCGGTTTCTTTATTTTCCTCGGTCTCGCGACCCTATTCTTAGTATAATATTTGTTCGTGCATGCTCAGTGGTAGTTTCAGAGCATGCACGATTTATAAAACTCTGTCATTTCCCATAAAAACCGCATAAACATTCCAAATCCGAATCATCAAACAAATTACTTTACGATGTATTTATTATTTTATTAGCGTGTTCATCTATTATATTCATTAAAAATAATATTCAATTAATTATATTTAGTGCGTAATTCATTATATTAAATAGTAAGGAATTATTAAATTAATCATAATTAGCTAAATATATTGCCATTTTAAATATACGATATTCTGCAAATTACGTATTCATAACATCATATAAGGTTATTTATATCCATATTAGATGTTAAGGCCTAACAAAGAAAACTAATGGGAATGTTATGCTTGTTTTCAGTGTTGTGGTTTACAGAATATAGAATTTCCTGCTATAAATATGGGTATGCAAAAAGATACTGTGTATTGAACTACGTTATACCCATCCAACGTTTTCGACCTCTTATCTGCACCCAATAAATATGATTGGCTCATTATTTTGAGTAAATGCTTGTTACCCTGAATTTATATCATCGTGGTATTTTCAGGTATTTTAGAAGGATAGTACTATGACATCGCAAACAGCTAGCCAGCCCTCGGCGCGACCGTTGGGCAAAGAAGATTATAAAACGTTAGGCTTGTCCTCTTTGGGCGGCACACTAGAATTTTATGATTTCGTTATTTTCGTCTTTTACGCGAAAATTATTTCTCAGCTCTTTTTCCCTGGGGATAATGAATTTCTCGCGCTAATGGCGACACTCGGCTTGTTTGCTGCAGGTTACCTTGCTCGCCCACTTGGCGGCATTATTATGGCTCACTTTGGAGACAAAATTGGCCGTAAAAAAATGTTTACCTTAAGTATTTTCTTGATGGCGTTTCCAACGTTTGTTATCGGTTTCTTGCCGACATTCGAAACCATTGGTGCCGCAGCGCCACTGTTATTATTATTAATGCGTATTATGCAAGGTGCTGCTATCGGGGGTGAAATGCCGGGCGCATGGGTATTTATTGCTGAACATACGCCAAAACAACGCTACGGCTTAGGTGTTGGTACGTTAACGTCTGGGATCACTGGTGGTATCTTACTAGGCTCAATCGTGGCGATTATCATCGAACGCACCTATACCACTGCTGAAGTGCATGATTTTGCATGGCGTATTCCGTTTATTTTAGGTGGTATTTTTGGCTTTATCTCTGTGTATTTACGTCGTTTTTTACAAGAAACACCTATTTTTAAAGAGTTAGCGGCGAAAAAAGCGTTATCCCAAGAATTACCAGTAAAAACTGTTATTAAATCCCATAAACAAGCCTGTATGATCACCGCTGCACTGACATGGTCATTATCCACTGCGATTGTTGTAACGATTTTGATGACGCCAGACGTAGTTTTAAAAGGTATCTACAATATTGACCGTAATATTGCGTTGCAAGCAAACTGTGCTGCGACATTAACCTTAACCTTAGGCTGTATTTTCTGGGGTTGGTTAGGGGATAAAACGGGGACACGTACGTCAATGACCTTGTCATGGGGTGGATTGGCTGTCACCGCGATTTATTTCTATTCGTCGTTATCAACGGATATTGCGGCCAGTACTTTAATCTTTAACTATGGCTTGATGGGCTTCTTTGTCGGTGCAATTGCAACAACCCCCATTATCAGCACCCGTGCGTTCCCACCTGAAATTCGTTATTCAGGCCTGTCGTTCGCTTATAACGTTGCCTACGCCATCTTTGGTGGCTTAACCCCAATCTTAACAGGGGCATGGTTACAGCAATCTCACATGGCACCAGCATATTATGTCGCGGGCGTGTCATTGTTAGCGGTTGCCGTTGCATTCTTACCACTGTCTTGGAAAGGTTGGACTGCAAAAGAAAACCAAACGGATGATCGTGCACCTGTATTAAATACCAGTGCTACTCAGTAGTTAATCTGTTATACACCAGTGAAATGGCCTCTTGTTTAATTTCAAACAGAGGCCATTTTTATTTATAGGCTGATTACAAAGTTACGATTGGTAATGTAAAAGCCATTTCTAAATAATTAACTTCTACAGGCGCTTGATTTGCGACGCTATCATCTTGTTTAAAATGTGCAGAGGAGGAAACCAATGTCTCCAACTGCTGAATGTCTTTTACAGTTTGACCAAAGAAACTGTGCAAATCACGGCCAAATTCTGCAATTTCAGCGTCTAAACCGGCGGTAACTGCGCCCTTTTCAGTTTTACTTTTTGCAGTATTTGCAATTTCATGCGCCATTTCAGCGAAGTTCATCATATCGAGTAACGCCATAAATAAAATCCTTTTATTATATTGAGTTAAGTAAATTTTTTTTGTGCTTTGCACGTAAACACAATATTATTTTTGTTCTTTTTTAACTAATTTTTTATTTATATAAACCGATATAATTCATATCCAAATTATATATGGAAGACATAATCCTTTGAATTCAAATGATAATACTTCTCATTTGAAATTTTAGAGATTGTCCTAAAAAAAATTTGTTCGTTTTACATGACAAATCCCTGTGTTTTCCTCCACATAAATTGACACTTATTCATAATTCCTCCATTTTTCTTTGTACCTATCAGGCTAAACTATTAGTATGTGTAACTGACTCTTTTCAGTTAGTTTTTTGCCTCAAAGCCAGACTAATTTTATCCACTCTTTTGAGTTAAGCGAATGTCCAAAAATGAATAAGCAAAATCGCCGCAAATCTTTTACTCGCTCTGCTATTTTTGTTGCCATCATTGTGGCAGCCGGAGCCACTTGGTATTTTTACAATCAAGAAAAAGCAACAGACACGCCTAACTCAAGTGCTGTTGCCAAACCCAATTCACGCAGCGCGATGGGGCGTCCACCTCGCGTGTTAGCGCCTGTACAATTTGCTGTTGCAGAACAAAAAGTAGTACCACGGTTTTTATCTGGCTTAGGAACCGTTCAAGCGGCCAATGTCGTGACCGTCACTAGCCGCGTTGAAGGGCAATTGATGAAGCTCTATTTCACCGAAGGGCAATATGTCAATGCCGGGGATTTACTGGCACAAATTGACCCTCGCCCGTTTGAAGTACAATTAGCCCAAGCAGAAGGCCAACTGGCAAAAGATAAAGCAACGCTTGCCAATGCCCAATTGGATTTAGCGCGCTACCAGAAATTAGCGGGCACAAAAGTTATTTCACAACAAGAACTGGATAACCAGCGTGCGTTAGTATTGCAAGCCCAAGGCAGTATTAAAGTTGACCAAGCCGCGGTCGACAGCGCCAAATTGCAATTAACTTACAGCAAAATCACCGCCCCTATCTCAGGCCGCGTAGGGTTAAAACAGGTGGATGTGGGGAATTTTGTCTCCTCTGGGACTTCGACACCGATTGTGGTGATCACCCAAACTCAACCTGCGGATGTGCTTTTTGCGTTACCTGAAGGGGACATCCCAGCAATCCAACAAGCCCAAGCAACCAGTAAAAATGTGCTGATTGAAGCTTGGGACCGCAATAATATTGCACTGATTGCCCGTGGCGAATTGCTCAGTACTGATAACCAAATTGATGCAGCTACAGGCACATTAAAAATTAAAGCGCGCTTCACCAATGAAGAACAAAAATTGTTCCCAAATCAATTTGTTAATGTGAAGATGCAGGTTGAAACCTTACAAGATGCTGTGGTTATCCCTACCGCCGCATTACAAATGGGTAATGAAGGCCATTATGTGTGGATCCTCAGTGAGGATAACAAAGTCAGCAAGCATACCGTAACGGTAGGTATGCAAGATAGCCAACAAGTGGTGATTGAAAGTGGTTTAGCTGCTAATACAAAAGTCATTACAGACGGCGTTGATAAACTCACTGATGGTACTACTGTTGAGGTCGTTACCCCTGAAAGCCTAACTAAAAAAGACAAAGAACCTCGCAAAGGTAAACCGTCTAGCGCGGAGAAAGCGTAATGCGGCCTGAAACGTTGAAAGGCGGCGGCCCTTCTCGCCTATTTATTTTACGCCCTGTTGCGACCACTCTTTTTATGGTAGCGATTTTATTAGCAGGGATCATTGGCTATCGCTTCTTACCTGTTTCCGCCTTACCTGAGGTCGATTACCCAACAATTCAGGTTGTCACCCTGTACCCCGGCGCAAGCCCTGATGTGATGACCTCCGCGGTTACCGCTCCCCTTGAAACCCAGTTTGGGCAGATGTCAGGTTTGAAACAGATGTCATCCCAAAGCTCAGGTGGCGCGTCCGTCATCACCTTGATGTTCCAACTTTCATTGCCATTAGAAGTTGCCGAGCAAGAAGTGCAAGCTGCCATTAATTCCGCTAGCAGCCTACTTCCATCGGATTTACCCTATCCCCCGATTTATAACAAAGTGAACCCCGCGGATCCGCCTGTTTTAACGCTGGCAGTAACATCCGATGCGATGCCGTTAACTCAAGTACAAGATATTATCGAAACGCGTATTGCACAGAAGATTTCCCAAGTTAATGGCGTTGGTTTAGTGACGCTCGCGGGTGGTCAGCGCCCTGCCGTCCGTGTGAACCTGAACCCACAAGCGATGGCCGCCAAAGGGCTAGACAGCGAAACCATTCGTGTCGCTATTAATAATGCCAACGTCAATTCCGCCAAAGGGAGCTTTGATGGTCCAACACGCGCAGTGACCCTTTCAGCCAACGACCAAATGAAATCCCTTGAGGATTACCGCAAGTTAATTGTGGCATTCCAAAATGGCGCACCGGTGCGCCTTGGGGATATTGCGACCATTAAAGAAGGCGCTGAAAATGCCTACTTGGGGGCATGGGCAAACAACGAACAAGCTATCGTGATTAACGTTCAGCGCCAACCCGGTGCAAACGTCATAGAAACCACGGATACTATTCGCACATTATTGCCCGAACTGATTGAAAGCCTCCCTAAATCCGTTAATGTGGATATTTTAACGGATAGAACCAGCACCATTCGCGCATCAGTCAACGACGTACAATTTGAGTTGATGTTAGCTATCGCGCTGGTTGTTATGGTTATTTATCTCTTTTTACGTAATGGTATTGCCACGTTGATCCCCGGCATTGCGGTTCCCCTTTCATTAGTGGGCACCTTTGCGGTGATGTATTTTTGCGGATTTTCCGTGAATAACCTGACATTAATGGCGCTGACCATCGCCACCGGCTTTGTGGTGGACGATGCGATAGTGGTGATCGAAAATATCTCTCGCTATTTAGAACAAGGGGATAAACCGCTGGTTGCCGCATTAAAAGGTGCAGGTGAAATCGGTTTTACCATTATATCTCTGACCTTCTCCCTTGTCGCAGTGTTAATCCCGCTACTGTTTATGGGGGATATTGTTGGCCGCTTATTCCGTGAATTTGCCATTACCCTTGCTGTCGCTATTTTAATTTCAGCGGTGGTGTCCCTCACCTTAACCCCAATGATGTGCGCACGGCTATTAAAGCCAGAATCACAGCATAAACATAACCGTTTTGAGTTAGCGTGTGAGCGATTCTTTGACCGTATGGTGGCAGGTTATGCCGTTTGGCTGAAGCGAATTTTAAACCACCAATGGCTCACACTGTCCGTTGCACTCGGCACCATGGTGCTTACCGTCTTGCTGTATATGTGGATCCCAAAAGGCTTCTTCCCATTACAAGACAGCGGCATTATCCAAGGCTCCATTGAAAGTCGGCAGTCCATTTCGTTTTCTGCGATGGCGCAAAAACAGCAAGAAGTCGCGGACAAACTCCTCGCCGACCCTGCCGTTGACAACGTCACAACCTACGTTGGTGTTGATGGTACAAACGCAACACTGAATAACGCACGCATTCAAATTACCTTGAAGCCCCTTGATGACCGTGAAGATCGCGTGGTGGCGATTATTGCTCGCCTGCAACAATCCGTTGATAACATTGCTGGGGTGAATTTATACCTGCAACCAATGCAAGATTTAACCATTGATACGCAAGTTGCTCGTACTCAATATCAATTCACCCTGCAAGCGGGCACCCTCGATGAATTGTCGACGTGGGTACCTAAGTTGATGAGTGAGTTAGAGCAGCAACCTGAATTGACCGACGTGAGTAGCGATTGGCAAAATAAAGGGTTAGTCGCTTACGTGAATGTTAACCGTGACACGGCAAGCCGTTTTGGCATTACCATGTCATCCATCGATAACGCGCTGTACAATGCCTTCGGCCAGCGCATGATCTCGACCATTTACACCCAATCGAATCAATATCGCGTTATTTTAGAACATGATACGCAAACTCGTGATGGGATGGATGCCCTGAATGATATCCGCTTAAAAGGCACTGATGGCGCTATTGTACCACTGAGCACCTTAGTGAATATTCAAGAGGGTTATGGCCCATTGGCGATTAATCACCTTGACCAATTCCCAGCCGTCACCTTCTCATTTAATGTGGCCGAGGGTGCGTCTCTAGAATCCGCAGTTAATGCCGTCAAGCACGCGGAATCACAAATTTCGATGCCAAAATCCATTACCACGCAATTCCAAGGTGCCACTTTAGCCTTTGAAGCCGCCTTAAGCAGCACCATTTGGCTAATCGCAGCGGCGATTGTGGCGATGTATATCGTGCTGGGTATCTTATATGAAAGTTTTATTCACCCAATTACCATCCTTTCCACCTTACCGACGGCGGGTGTGGGAGCACTTCTCGCCTTGATGATGGCAGGAAAAGACCTCGATGTGATCGCAGTAATAGGGATTATCTTATTGATTGGTATCGTGAAAAAGAACGCCATCATGATGATTGACTTTGCACTCGCCGCAGAGCGAGAGCAAGGCATGTCACCTTACGATGCCATCTATCAAGCTTGTTTATTACGTTTCCGCCCAATATTGATGACAACAATGGCTGCTCTGCTAGGTGCATTGCCATTAATGCTCAGTACGGGTGTGGGTGCTGAATTGCGCCAACCTCTGGGGATTTGCATGGTGGGTGGTTTGATTATGAGCCAGATATTAACGCTGTTCACCACCCCAGTGATTTATTTGTTATTTGACCGTTTGTCACATTACCTAAAAGCACGTCGTCAAATGAATAAGGCGCAGGTGTCGTAATGAAACGCTTTTTTGCCCTGTTTATTAGCCGCCCCGTTGCTACCACGCTGATTAGTGTGGCGATCACCTTGTGCGGCGCATTAAGCTTTCTCTTTTTACCTGTCGCGCCACTTCCCCAAGTGGACTACCCCGTGATTAACGTGACAGCGTCACTTCCTGGTGCATCACCTGAAACTATGGCATCGTCCGTTGCAACCCCGCTAGAACGCTCATTAGGTAGCATCGCAGGGATCAGCGAGATGACCTCAAGCAGCGCGCTGGGTCGCACCACCATTACCCTTGAATTTAACCTCGATAAAGATATCAATAACGCGGCCCGTGAAGTCCAAGCTGCCATTAATGCCGCCCAAACCCTGTTACCTAGCGGCATGCCGAGCCGCCCGCGGTACTACAAGTCGAACCCATCCGATGCCCCTATCATGATTTTAACCATGACATCGCAAACCATGGGGACAGGGGAAATTTATGATATCGCCTCGACACGCCTTGCCCAACGCATTGCACAAATTGAAGGCGTCAGTGAAGTGTCTGTGGGCGGCGGTTCACTTCCCGCAGTGCGTGTCGAGTTAAACCCAACCGCATTATTCAACCAAGGTGTCTCCCTTGATGCCGTACGCTCAGCGATTAGCAGCGCTAACGTACGTCAACCCCAAGGCTACATTAACGACAACGAAAAACGCTATCAGGTACAAACCAACGATGAGCTGAAAAAAGCCGCCGATTACCGCCCTATTATTGTCCACTATAAGGCAGGTAATGCAGTTAAGCTCAGTGATGTTGCCAATGTAAAAGATTCCATTGAAAACGTCCGTGCCGCGGGTATGGCAGATGGCAAGCCCGCCATCTTGATTGTTATTCGCCGTGAAGCGGGTGCCAATATTATTGAAACGGTCAATCGCATTCGGGCTGAAATCCCAGAATTTAGAGATATGATCCCCGCCGCCATTGACCTCAAAGTTGCGCAGGATAGAACACCGACCATTCGAGCTTCCCTTGCGGAAGTTGAACGTGCCCTATTAATCGCCGTCGCACTGGTTATTTTAGTGGTTCTGCTGTTCCTGCGCTCTGGGCGTGCCACCTTAATTCCTGCTATTGCCGTACCCGTTTCGTTAATTGGGACTTTTACTGCCATGTATTTGTGCGGCTTTAGTCTTAATAACTTATCTTTAATGGCGTTGACCGTTGCCACGGGCTTTGTGGTCGATGACGCCATAGTGGTGCTGGAGAATATCTCCCGTCACATTGAAAATGGCATGAAACCCTTTATGGCTGCCGTCAAAGGGGTACACGAAGTCGGTTTTACCGTGGTTTCCATGAGTATCTCCTTAGTGGCAGTATTTATCCCGCTCCTCTTGATGGATGGGCTGGTTGGTCGGCTTTTCCGTGAGTTTGCCATCACCCTTGCGACCGCCATTGGAATTTCATTGGTTGTTTCCCTCACCCTGACCCCGATGATGTGCGCCTATTTGCTCAAAAAACGCGGAAAAAATGTCAAAGCCAAGCACCGTGGCTTTGGCCGTGTTTTACTGTGGGTTCAAGAACGCTATGGTGTTGCACTGAATTGGGTGTTAAACCACCGCCGCAGCGTATTAGCCATTTTGTTTGCTACTATTGGGCTCAATGTTTATTTGTATATCACGGTTCCTAAAGCCTTTTTCCCTGAACAAGATACAGGCCGAGTATTGGGCTTTGTCCGTGCTGACCAAAGTATTTCGTTCCAATCGATGAAAGAAAAAATGACCCGCTTTATGGAGCAGGTTAAAGAAGACCCGGCTATCGATAATGTGACTGGGTTTACGGGTGGCAGCCGCGTTAACAGTGGTTTTATGTATATCTCCCTGAAACCTCTTGGGGAGCGTACTGAAAATTCAGCGACGGTTATCAACCGTTTACGCACCAAGCTTGCCAATGAGCCAGGGGCAAACTTATTTATGATGCCAGTGCAAGATATCCGTGTCGGCGGTCGCCAAGCAAATGCCAGCTACCAATTTACCTTGCTTGCCGATGAACTCAATGCACTGCGAGATTGGGAGCCAGCTATCCGTAAAGCGTTAGGCGAACTTCCACAGTTAACCGACGTGAACTCCGATAAAGAAGATAAAGGCGCCGAAATGGCCATCACGTATGACAGAGACCTGATGGCACAATTAGGGATCGACGTACGTGAAGCCAACAGTTTACTGAATAACGCCTTTGGCCAGCGCCAAGTTTCCACCATCTATGAAGCCATGAACCAATATAAAGTGGTGATGGAAGTCGCGCCCGAATATACCCAAGATGTCAGCGCCCTTGATAAAATGTTTGTGATTAACAAAACCGGGCAAGCGATCCCCCTCTCCTACTTTGCGCGTTGGCAACCCGCTAATGCACCACTTAGCGTGAATCACCAAGGGTTATCCGCTGCATCCACCATCGGTTTTAACGTGGCAGATGGTTACACATTGAATGATGCGATGGTGGAAATTGAAAAAACCATGACGGCCCTTGGCGTGCCTTCAACGGTACGCGGCACCTTTGCGGGTACGGCGCAGGTTTTCCAAGAAACCTTGAAATCACAGCTATTTTTGATTTTAGCGGCTATCGTCACCGTCTATTTAGTGCTCGGTATTTTGTATGAAAGCTACATTCATCCACTGACGATTTTATCCACTTTACCGTCTGCGGGGGTCGGTGCATTATTAGCCTTAGAATTATTTGATACTCCATTTAGTTTAATCGCCTTAATTGGCATCATGTTGCTTATTGGTATCGTGAAGAAAAATGCCATCATCATGGTGGACTTTGCTATCCAAGCTCAACGAACTGCGGGTTTAACCGCTCGTGAAGCCATTTTCCGTGCCAGTTTATTGCGTTTCCGCCCCATTTTGATGACCACATTGGCTGCAATTTTTGGTGCTTTACCCTTAGTTTTAGGTAGTGGTGATGGTGCAGAATTACGCCAACCGCTGGGGATCACCATCGTGGGCGGTTTGATCATGAGCCAGCTGCTCACGCTGTTCACCACTCCCGTGGTGTATTTAAGCTTTGATAGCTTAAGACAGCGTTGGGCAAGCAGAAAAACAGCGTCACGCCTTAAAACGGAGAAACGCCATGAAGCTTAGATTTAACAGTGTGAGTACCCGCCTGTTTCTGGCTATCTTCGCTACCTGTTTGCTGCTCGTGGTGATCATGCACCAAGGCGTGCGCATGAGTTTCCAACATGGCTTCGTTGATTATATTAAAGAAAATGACCAACAACGGGTTGAGCAGGTATCAGCAGCCCTTGCGGAACAATATCAAGAAACGGGAAATTGGCGCTTTTTATTAGGCGATGAACGCACTTTTTTCCGCATTTTACGCTCAGTTGAGCACCAGCAACACCGCGGCCCTATGCGCCAACGCTGGCGGACGATATTTTGGGTCTATGACTCGCAAGATAGACTGATTTTTGGTAAAGAAATCACACCGCCAAGCAAAGTGATCCGTGAACCGATTATCACCGATGACGGGAAAACCGTGGGTTGGCTGGTTGCCAGCTATGAAGACGGTATCAGCAGTGCTCTTGACCGCCGCTTTGACAGCAAACAGCTGTATACCAGCTGGGTGATTGCGGGGCTGTCCCTGTTTGTGGCGCTGATCGCTACTATTTTTCTCGCTCGCAGCTTTTTAAAGCCAATTAAACGCTTACTTGAAGGCACTAACCAGTTAGCACGCGGTGACTTTACCACTCGCGTACCCGAAGAAGGCCGAGACGAATTAGGTCAATTAGCGAAAGATTTCAATCACCTCGCCTCTACTCTCGAAAAAAATGAGCAAATGCGCCGAGATTATATGGCGGATATTTCCCATGAGCTACGCACCCCATTGTCCGTTTTACGGGGGGAGTTAGAAGCAGTGCAAGATGGTGTACGCCAAGCGACACCGGAAACCATTAATTCTCTCCTCAATGAAACCCATACGCTGATTAAGCTGGTAAATGATTTGCATCAGTTGTCGCTTTCTGACCGTGGCTCTTTGATTTATCGTAAGCAACCTATTGATATTATTCCTTTACTGGATATGGTCATCGGGCAATCCCGTTGGCGTATTGAAGACCAACAATTGACAGTTTTTCGTCACTTCATTGAACACGCCATCGTGTTTGCTGACCCAGATCGCATTAATCAATTATTCTATAATTTGATGGAAAACAGCCTGCGTTATACGGATCCTGAGGGGCAAATTACCATTGATGTCACAGAGCAACACCATCAGTTGTCCATTGTTTGGCAAGATAGCGCGCCGGGCCTGACAGCACTGCAATGCCAACATATTTTCGAACGTTTTTACCGTGCGGAAGGTTCCCGTAACCGTGCTAGTGGCGGCTCAGGCTTGGGGTTAGCCATTTGCTATAATATCGTTGAAGCGCATAATGGCACTATCACCGCTGCGCCTTCATCCCTTGGCGGTGTCAAAATCACTATCACATTACCGATACAATCTCAGGAAAAAGGGGTTTGATCATGGCAGAAAGTCACAATGGCCATATTTTGATTGTGGAAGATGAACCTAAATTAGGCCAACTGTTATTTGATTACCTGCAAGCGGCGAATTACCTCCCCACCTTATTAAGTCGTGGCGATGAGGTTATTCCTTATGTGCAAAATAACCATACTGACCTGATATTATTGGATTTAATGCTACCCGGCTTAGATGGGTTATCGGTTTGCCGTGAATTACGCAAATTCAGTGATGTGCCTATCGTGATGGTGACGGCGAAAACAGAGGAAATAGACCGATTATTAGGGCTAGAAATTGGTGCTGATGACTATATTTGCAAACCCTTTAGCCCACGGGAAGTGGTTGCTCGAGTTAAAACCATTTTGCGCCGTTGCCAAGTTGCCATGGCGCCCTCTCAATCCAATAATTCAACACAACTGATTATTGACGAAAATGCGTTCCAAGTGCGTTATGGGCCAAAATTGCTTGAGCTCACCCCTGCTGAGTTTCGGTTGCTCAAGTTTCTTTCCGATAACTCAGGCACAGTGTTCTCCCGCGATCAGCTTCTCGACATTCTTTATGATGACCACCGGGTCGTCACAGACCGTACAATTGATAGCCACGTAAAAAACTTACGCCGCAAATTAGAGTCATTAGATAACGAAAAAACCTTTATTCGCTCAATTTATGGGTTAGGTTATCGCTGGGATGACGTTTAAATACTCAATAGACGTACTTTTATTAAGGGATATTTGGTTTTTGACGCAATTAGCGTTAAAATCACCGCCCTTAATACGCCATTTCCCCTGAAATGGTGCTGACTTGATATCAGATAGAGACAAACCATGTTTACACCAGAGCTTTTATCCCCTGCCGGTTCATTAAAAAATATGCGCTATGCCTTTGCCTATGGCGCCGATGCCGTCTATGCAGGGCAACCCCGTTACAGCCTACGCGTTCGTAATAACGAGTTTAACCACGAAAATCTCGCCAAGGGCATTCAAGAAGCCCATGAGCTGGGTAAGAAATTTTATGTGGTGGTAAATATCGCACCGCATAATGCCAAATTAAAAACCTTTATTCGTGACTTAACACCCGTTATCGAAATGGGCCCTGATGCACTGATTATGTCTGACCCCGGTCTGATTATGATGGTGCGCGAAGCCTTCCCTGATATGGATATTCATTTATCCGTTCAAGCAAATGCGGTTAACTGGGCATCGGTAAAATTCTGGAAACAAATGGGGCTGACCCGTGTAATTTTATCCCGCGAATTGTCTTTGGAAGAAATTGCGGAAATCCGCCAGCAAGTGCCCGATATGGAATTGGAAGTGTTCGTCCACGGTGCATTGTGCATGGCGTATTCAGGCCGTTGCCTGTTATCTGGCTACATTAATAAGCGTGACCCGAACCAAGGTACCTGCACCAACGCCTGCCGTTGGGAATACAAAGTGGAAGAAGGTAAAGAAGATGATGTAGGCAACATTGTTCATGTTCATGAACCTATCCCTGTACAAAACGTTGCCCCAACATTGGGTGCTGGCGCGCCAACGGATAAAGTGTTTATGATTGAGGAAGCCAAACGCCCGGGCGAATATATGACCGCGTTTGAAGATGAACACGGCACCTATATTATGAACTCTAAAGACCTTCGTGCCATTGAACATGTTGAAAACCTGACCAAAATGGGTGTTCATTCACTGAAGATCGAAGGCCGTACTAAATCTTTTTATTATTGTGCGCGTACTGCACAGGTTTATCGCCGTGCAATTGATGACGCCGTTGCAGGTAAACCGTTCGACCCAACGTTACTGTCTACCCTAGAAGGGTTAGCTCACCGTGGTTATACCGAAGGTTTCTTACGCCGCCATACTCACGATGCCTATCAAACCTACGAATACGGTTATTCTGTGTCAGATACCCAACAGTTTGTTGGCGAATTTACAGGTAAACGCGTCAATGGCCTTGCGGAAGTGGATGTAAAAAATAAATTTAGCGTGGGCGATAGCTTAGAAATGATGACACCTGCGGGCAATATCGTGTTTACCCTCGATGCCTTAACGAACCGCAAAGGTGAAGCTATCGATGTCGCACCGGGTAATGGGTATATAGTGTACCTGCCTATTCCTGACGATGTTGATGTCAACTTTGGTTTATTGATCCGTAACCTTGCAGGGGCAACAACGCGCGATCCGCACCAATCTCAGTCAGAAAACCACATTGCAAGCTAACATTCAGCGATAATTTTCGATAAAAACACACAATTATCTAGCCAAAAATTCGTAATCTAATCATTTGAATTTTTGGCTTTTTTATGGGTAATCGATAAGCCAGTTTCACTTTAAATGCCATTTCGCATTTGAGAATCATTCTCGTTATTGACATTTTCTTTGAAAAGTGCACTTAATATCCAATTTTATGCAACAGATCACATCAATTGGTTATTCAATATCGTATAGTCACTATCGAAAACGAAGAACTAGAAAGTCATAAAATAAGACTAGGAACCACCTCCTTGGCTGGCTCAATCTCCCTTGAGCTAGCCATTTCTTTTATCTAAATTCCCTCTATCTACTTTACTTTCAATGAATTAAGACAGCTAACGTAACATTATTGATGATTTTCAATAATGCTACGCCTATAAATTCGTTACCACCATGCATGAAAGTGATGAACAGGCCCAATACCTTGTCCCACTTCCAAACTGTCCGCTTGTTCTAATGCCGCTTGTAAATAGGCTTTTGCCTCACTCACAGTCGATTGCCAGTCAAGATGGCGAGGGCGTAATGCCGCTAATGCCGCAGACAACGTGCACCCCGTACCGTGTGTATTTTTCGTGTTAATGCGCACAGAGGTAAAGCGCCATTCCCCTTGTGGTGTTATGAGCCAGTCAGGGCTTTGTGCATCCGTTAAGTGCCCCCCTTTCATCAGAACCGCTTGGCAGCCCTTTTCTAGGAGTTTATAGCCTTGAGCTAACATTTCACCTTCTGTTTGCGCCATGTTCTCATCTAACAATGCCGCCGCTTCCGGTAAATTTGGGGTGATTAATGAAACTAGCGGTAATAATTGCTGACGCAATGCATCAACCGCATCAGGTAACAATAAAGGATCGCCACTTTTTGCAACCATCACTGTATCTAATACAACAAACGGGATCGGGTACTGTTTCAATGCGTTCGCCACAACCTCGACATTGGCTTGGTTAAATAACATGCCTATTTTCGCGCTATCAATGCGCACATCACTGAGAACCGAGTCCAGCTGCGCTGCCACGAACTGTGCAGGTAAATCCTGAACAGATTGCACGCCACGGGTATTTTGCGCCACCAATGCTGTCATCACGCTGGTTCCATAAGCCCCAAGCGCCGAAAAAGTTTTTAAGTCCGCTTGGACACCCGCCCCACCTGATGGGTCTGTTCCGGCAATGGTTAACGCGTTGATCCGCATGAGTGGCACCCCTTTTTGATTAGAAAATACGTCAATATCATCCGTTTAAAATAGACTTTAAACCAAACAATAAAACCGCTTCGATTGTCTCATAACATTTAACAAATACCAGCGGTTACTGAATGAATTTTAATGACTTAGTGAATTAAAACCGTCATTTTCTATTGAAAGGGTTAACTTGTCTTATAAATACACATTGGGTAAATGAATATTATCAACACCACGCTCACGCAACTGAGCCGCAAATGCCTCTACGTCAGTTTGAGTGGCGGCTGGCCAATTTGCCGCGTCATTTTTAACGCCATGCTGCTGAAATGCGTTAATTTTTATTCGTGTTGCCGATGGCAATGAAGTGAGGAATTCTGCCAGCGCATCAATATGATCGTGATAGTCAGTTTGCTGTGGAATATACAATAAGCGCAATTCGTATAATTTCCCTGCATTTGCTAATAATTGAATTGTTTCAAAAACACGCTGGTTATCTTTCCCCGTTAACCGTAATGCGCATTCATCGCTCCAGGCCTTTAAATCAATCATTACGCCATCAGTGTAATCTATCACCCGCGCCCACCCCGCTTTTGCAAGGTGACCGTTACTATCAATAAAACACGTTAAATGATTCAGTGTGGATGATGCTTTAATGGCTTTAAACAAATCAACAATAAAGGGAAGCTGAGTTGTCGCTTCCCCACCGCTTATCGTCACGCCATTTAAAAACATCACGTTTTTATTCAAGCTACTGATGGCCTCGCTCACACTCAGCGACGTTGTCATAGGGCTTGAGTTTTTTGTACAGGTTTGCAGGCACGTATCACAAAGCTGGCAAGCCACAGTGTCCCAAATGACTTTGCCATCCACCATAGATAGCCCCCCGTGAGGACAGGTAACCACACAGTCCCCACAGTCATCGCACAACGCCATGGTGTATGGGTTATGGCAATTCAAGCAACGCAAATTGCAGCCTTGCAAGAAAATCACGTGCCGGTTCCCCGGCCCATCAACGCAAGAGAACGGAATAATTTTATTCAGCGTAGCGCATCGATTGCTCATGGCTAATCACTCGTTGTTGCCGTGCGGTAATTTTGCAATTTTTTGTCGCTTCTTCCCCTAACCACGTGGTATTACTTCTCGACCCTTCCGCCTTGAATTTTTCAATATCGGATAAACGCACCATGTACCCCGTGACACGCACTAAATCGTTGCTGGCCACATTTGCGGTAAATTCACGCATCCCACAGCTAAATGCCCCTTTACACAGTTGCAAAAGCGCTTGCGGGTTTTGCTTAATGGTTTCATCGATGGTTAAGATGTCGCTGATCCCAGATAAGTAGTGTTTATGATGCGGTGCGACAGCTTGAATATGTGAAACGGGGTCTGGCTCTTCCCCATAAGGCAGACGAGCCCCTGGTGTAGTGCCAATATCTGAACTGATCCCTGACTGGGCATGTAACATCGCCCGCTGTTTATAACCATATTTAACAGGGGTTGCTTCAACATAATCCGCCAGTTGTTCACTGATTTGATAAGATAACGGCAAGGCTGGGGAGTTCGGTTCATAGTGGCCTTTCACCCCATCTTTTTCCATTAACAGATTGACAGCTTCTGCTAAACCAAAAATACCAAACATTGGCGCAAAACGCTGTGGCTCAATCAACCCTTCATGTACAAGGAAGCTGGTTTGAAAGAAGTTAGACTCTTCAAATAAAAACGCGCTGCGCGTTTCAATAAGCTCCATTTGTAAATCACAATACTTTTTCAGTTGATTTTGCAGGAAGTCATCTGAGTTTTGGCTGCGTAAAGCCACTTCACGTAAATTGATCCGCACCAATGTGCTACCACCACCCGCCACAGGCAAGGAATTATAGCAACTCACAATACCATACCCCTGCTCATCAAATGCAGCACTGTGCACAAGGTCATTGGCGATATGCGGCTTACTGCATTCGCATATATTTTCGATAGCTTGTAAGAAAAGCGACTCAGGCGTTCTTTGTGGGTGATAAACAAATGTTAGGTTTGGAGCAACCTGCTTCAATTCTGCATCAATACGCAAGATCAGGCGGCAAATGATATTATCATCAGGCCCAATGTTGGCGTGCATAAACGCATCAGGTAAAGTACGGTCTAACATCACCCAGAAACGTTTTAACTTCGGATAAAGCTGTTCCTCCGTAAATTCGCCCACATAAGGCATTAAGATTTTATCGAGATACCCAAGGAAAACGGGGAAACCTGTGACGGAAGGGACATGATTGTAAATAATCATCAAATGATTCAGTGCATCGTCAAAATCTTCCGCAGGCGCCAATTCTAAGTAAGTTGACCCCTGTTTAAGAAACTTCGCGTAATCAGGTAATACATAGCGTGGCTTATATGGCGCATTCCCTTCATACATGTCGCAAATAACGCGCTCATCTAGCGCTTCAGCTAAAGGTTCACTCATTGATAGATAAGGGATGTGGCTTTCTGCCTCGATGGCTAAAAAATTTGCTTTTTGTCTGGGAGATAATAATTTATCCGTGGCGATGGCCAAACATTTGGCTTGATAATCGGTTAAAGGTTCTTGGCGCTTCATCATAGGAGATTCCTTATTTTCTGGGTGCTGTAGCACACCTTTGGCGGTCAATACGCCGTCTATAAGCTCATTTCATCCCATTGTGCGTCTTCGTTATTTGATGCCCGTCATACTTTTCTGTATTGTTTGCAGGGTTTTTCTCATAAATGTCTACCTAGTCAATATTATTACTAATAATTACGTAAAATCTTGAAATTACAATTCATTAGCAACACAAAAAATGTGTTAAAAATCATTTTCCCTTATGAATTACTGATGTAATTCACGCATAAAAACTGCTCTGTGCGGCACAAAAAATAGCGTTAAATCACCCCATTAAATTTTTTAGGAAAGTTATACGCCAAAATGACGTGAAACTAGGCTAAAATAGCCTCTATCAATAATTGTAATTTGAACATTTTTTACCTGTATAAAATCTGTTATGACAGTCTTATTTAATTATTCCTCTTAACTATCGAATAAATACTGTCATCTTTGGCGTATCTTAATTAAAATAATTCAGCTCATAATTATTATAAAAATGCTAATCTGATAATCATTAGCGAGCTAATTATCATTTATATCAGCGATAAAGAACTGGATCTTCAATGAGAGTTTATAAAAAGAGACAATGGGTCATCGGTGCCTCAATATTACTGGGCGCTTCCCTTAGCATGTCAACACCTGCACTTGCACAAGACCAATCAACCAATCTTTGGGACACCTTCAAAGGAAATGTGAGTTCCACTTGGGATTCCGATCAGTACGAGTTGTATGTTCCAGCTGTCACATGGCACAACCGTGCAATGTACGACAAAAAGAAAACGGATGAGTACAATGAGCGCCCTTGGGGGATTGGCTTTGGCAAATACCGTTATGATGAAGATAATGACTGGCACGCAATTTATGCGATGGCATTCAAAGATTCACATAACGATTGGGAGCCAATTGGCGGTTATGCCTACCAAAAAATGTGGATCCCCGGGGACCTTGATGGTTTTCGAATGGGAGCGGGTTTCACATTGAGTGTCACTGCACGTAAAGACATGTACTACATTCCAATCCCTGCGCCACTTCCTTTAGTTTCGGTCGAATATGATAGGCTTTCACTTCAAGCAACATATATCCCTGGAACCTACAATAACGGAAACGTGCTGTTTGCCTGGTTACGTTGGCAGTGGTAAAAACCCTGTGATACAAAAAAGGCCAGAGATTTTATCTACTGGCCTTTTTTTAACGTTTAATTCTAGCTTTGTTGGCGTTTCGCGACATCTTGCTTCTTCGCACCAGAGAATTGATAGCCAATCCACAGCACACCAATCCATACCGGGATCATCAGAACAGAAACGCGTAACCCGTCCATCGTTAAAATAATCCCCAGAATTAACAATAAGAAAGCTAAGCACAGGTAGTTACCAAATGGATACCAGATACTCTTAAACTTGGTTGCTACACCTTGTTTATTCATTGCCGCTCTGAATTTCAAGTTTGAAACGCAAATCATAATCCAGTTCAATACTAATGTGGTGACGACTAAAGACATTAATAATTCAAATGCCTTTCCTTCCATCACAAAGCTAATCAGTATCCCGCCTGATGTTGCAATACCTGAAACCAGCAATGCCATGATTGGCACGCCACCTTTATTCACTTTGGATAAAAACTTTGGTGCGTTATTTTGTTGTGCCAAGCCAAATAACATGCGGCTTGTTGCGTAAGCGCCACTGTTATAGACAGAAAGTGCCGCAACCAAAATCACAAAGTTTAAGGTGTTCGCAACCAGCAAATCGCCTAATTCATGGAAAATCAAGACAAATGGGCTTGTTTTGCCGTCGAGATCAACCCACGGGTAAAGCGCCAACAAGACAGCAAGTGAACCGATATAGAAAATGAGAATACGGTAAACGACTTGGTTGATGGCTTTTGGAATGCTTTTTTCAGGATCTTCCGCTTCAGCCGCCGTGATCCCCACCAGCTCTAAACCACCAAACGAGAACATGATAATGGCCAGCGCCATCAGAAGGCCATGGAAGTCCTTCGCAAAAAAGCCACCATATTCCCACAAGTTACTGACTTTAGCCTGTGGCCCACCATGACCACTTAGCAGGAGGTAACAACCAAAGATGATCATACCGACAACGGCAATCACTTTAATTAATGCAAACCAGAATTCAGTTTCACCGTAAGAACGAACATTAATCAAGTTTACTGCATTCACAGCGATAAAAAATATGACTGCGGATACCCAAATTGGTAGCTCTGGCCACCAATGCTGCATGTATTTCCCAGCGGCAGTTAATTCTGTCATGCCGACAAGGATAAACATAAACCAGTAGTTCCAGCCCGATAAAAAGCCTGCAAAACCACCCCAGTATTTAAAAGCAAAATGACTAAAAGAACCCGCAACAGGCTCTTGTACAATCATCTCGCCCAATTGACGCATAATCAGAAAGGCGATAACGCCACACAATGCATAACCTAACAGAACAGATGGCCCTGCCATTTGTATCGTTGTTGCAATCCCGAGGAACAAACCTGTACCAACAGCGCCCCCCAATGCAATCAACTGGATATGCCTATTTTTCAATCCCCGCTTTAGCATTTGCTGCTCTTGCGCCATAACTTTACCCTTTCGTCCTATTACTTGCTTTTTATCGTCCAAAATTATAATAATCGGACAAGTTTATTTGAATTTTCTTATTAAAACCACATTCTTATGATGCTGTTTTTGCATTTTAAATGCCCAAGGGCATTTTTTATTTGTTGCTTTTATTTATTCGTACATTACGCATTGATACTGAATAATTATTATCGCGCTTCAATATCAAGTATTGTGCATTAAAAAGCAAATTCAAAATGGTAACAAGTCGGTTACACGGCAAATTCCAAAAATAAAATTATCACCTCCCTGATCGCAAACACTATCCATAGCAAGCAAGTACAGAAACAGGCAAACAAGTAAAACGCTAATTGTGATAACAATGATACGACCTAACACCTGGCATTCCTTCAAAATAACAAAGATGATTTTTATTTTTCAAATGATTACAATACTTATGCCCTGTCATTTTATGACCGTGCATTTTAATTGCATTACAGGTAAATTTTCGAATAGTGAATAGTACGCCAATCATTTACGTGAAATTTGAGGAAAATAAGCAATTGGCTCACCTTTACAATAATTGAGCTTATTTTAAGCGCTATCCTTCGTTAACTTATTCTGTTTGTGCTTTTTTTATTCAAAAAACAGTGAATATCGCACAACCAGCCTTTGTCATGGGGAAATGAAGTTGTGTATACTTCAGCTACCGTAAAACAAGAAATAATTTGAGATGCCACAAGATAACCACTTAGCACTTGTCTATGCGTTGAGTAAATGGATAGAAGAACATCTGGGTCGAGTCATACATCTGGAAGAGCTCGCAGCCTACTCAGGCTACTCACTTTGGCATATGCAAAAAATATTCAAAGAAGTCACTGGGATTTCCTTGGGAAAATACATTCGCCAGCGCCGTTTAGCTGGCGCCGTTAATTTATTACGCAATAGTAACCAAACTATCTTCGACATTGCCCTCGATTTTGGTTTTGGTTCTCAATCTCACTTTACCTATATGTTCCGTAAGGAGTATGGCATTACGCCATTCGATTTTAGGCAAAATGACCAAATTCAGCTTGATGTCAAAGAGCCGCTACATTTAACCCGAGAGTATGAGTGAAGATGTGTTAATCACATTAATACCTTGAATTTTTTAATTAATGTTCTAACACATTGTCATTTCAACCCATCATCATCCTTAATATTTTTGAACAGTCGCTGAAATTACGCGCTGTTCAAGGCCATTTTTTATCCTTCACCTCTTTATTTATACTCACTTAGATAATTTACATTCCGAATAATTAGAGTAAGGTACTGTGGTAATGTATTAATTTCAGGAGGCAGTGGATGTCTATCAAACTGGTTGCTATTGATTTAGATGGCACATTACTCAATCCCCAACATCAAATATCCCCAGCTGTTAAAGATGCCGTCATACAAGCCAGTCAAAAAGGGGTTTATGTCGTACTCGCATCAGGGCGCCCTTTTTCAGGGATTGCTCCTTACCTAAAAGAGTTAGGTCTCGATACTGCTAATAATTATTGTATTAGTAACAATGGCAGTGTTATCCACCAAGCAAGCGATGGCAGTCATTTAGTAGAAGTGCCGTTAGATTTTGATGATTTTCAGTATTTTGAAGAATTAGCTCGGAATGTGGGAATTCACATGCATGCCCTTGCAGATAACACGATGTTTACCGCTAATCGTCATATTAGCCACTACACCGTAATGGATGCTTATCTCACCAATACGCCGCTGGTATACTGCCCTGTCAATGAAATGGACAATTCTCTCGCATTCACAAAATTTATGATGATTGACCACCCTGAAACATTGGAAACGGGTATCAGTTATATTCCTGAAAATGTTTTCGACAACTATGCCTTAACCAGAACCAGCCCTTATTTTCTTGAAGTATCCAATAAGGCAGCCAATAAAGGTGCGGCACTTCAGATTATCTGTGAAAAATTAGGTCTGACTCCTGATAAAGTCATGAGCATTGGCGACCAAAATAATGATATCCAAATGCTGCAATATGCCAGTGTTTCTGTCGCGATGGGAAATGCGGTAGAGCCTATACGTAAGATGGCGAAATTTGTCACCCGTACAAATGAAGAAGATGGTGTCGCTATCGCCATTAATAAGTTTGTTAATGTGTAATTCGTCAGTCAACCAGAAAACAGCCCATGTACGTGAGCTGTTTTCACACACTATCTAACCTGTTTTTGTCTGGTTGCAAGAAAACAAATAATTGAACCGACAGTAACCATCAAGACGCCTTGCCAGAAGCCCAACGTTAATGCTGTGCTTAATAAAACGGAAGCGAATGCCGTTGAAATAACAGGGGTGAAATAGGATAGCGTGCCCAAAAAAGCAACATTGCCTTTGATGACCGCAAACGTCCACAAGGCATTCGCCCCTCCCGTCGCAATAGCCGCAATAAGTAATAACGTCAGGCTATTTGGCGTAATGTTAAATTCACTAGGCGCACTAAATAAATAGAGAATCCACAACCCTATTGCCGTCATAATAAAAAAGAGCACCATTCCATTGTGCCCACCAGAGATTCGTTTCGTTACATTGCTATAAAATGACCAAAAAATTGCGCCGATAAAGGCGAGAAAATAACAAAGTGGGTTACTTTGAATATTGGCTAAAATAGAGTCAGTAGAAAGTGGCTGGTCGCCTGAAATAACCCAGACAAGCCCCATAAATGCAAGAATTAACCCTATAGCAAGTAATACGGTAAAACGCTGACGATTAAAAAATACGGCTAAAGCGATAGTAAAACTTGGCCATAAATAATTCACCATTCCAAGCTCAATCGCTTGCTGACGATTATTGGCCAAACCGAGTGCAAGTACAAAACAGATTTCATAACTGACGAACAGCAGTGTTCCCCATAACAAATAGCGTTTAGGGTATTGTTTTATCTTTGGAAGGCCCATTGCTAAAACTAAAACAATTGAACCAATGGTATACACTAATGCAGCACCGCCTACAGGACCGAAATTCTCACTAACACTACGGATCAGCCCAACCATAGTGCTCCACAATAGGATAGAAATCACCCCATACAGTGTCGCAGCGTATTGACCTAGTTTCATTATTTTCTCTGCCAGTTAATTTCAAAAATACACCTAATAAGCAATACTATTATTCTTTTAAAAAACCTTATAGCTCAATACATTGGAATGCAAGTACTTTTCTTTCAACATAAAAAAATTCCTAGGTATTAACCTAAGAATTTTATGATTAAATATTTTTTTGATTACCGGGAGCTTTCTTTTTCAACCCATTTCTCAACTTGCTCTTTTTCCCAAATCCCTTCTTCAAATTGTTTTTTCAATTCAGGGTGTTGGTTAATATCAAATGTGGGAACTTTTCCTGCCGCTAATTGTTGGTTGTAATCTTTGGCTAATTTGAATGCGATCCCCGATAATAAAAGTATTGCAATAAGGTTCGTCACAGCCATTAATCCCATAGACAAGTCAGCTAGCTTCCATATAAATGGCATTTCAGCCAAGGCGCCAAACATTACCATGCCAAGTGCCGCTAAACGGAAGATAAACAAGCCCGCCGTATGGTTATTTTCTAAAAGAATCATTTCAAAATAGATTTTATTAATTTATATCAACATCATAAATAAAAATTAAACTTAATTTATTGTCATAATGTACACCACTATGTACACATTTAGATTGACATAGTGTGATGGCGTATGATTGTTTGTGACTGTGTAACCTGAGGAAGATAACCGCGCTTCTTAGGGTATTAACTCCTTGATGTTTCATTTTCAATATAAACCCGACCAATATTGATATCCAGCTCTAGCCTAACTGTTTAAAATTCGCCCCACACTTAATCGGGGGATTTATGAACAAAACTCAGCTTATTTTACTAGCACTCAATTGCATCAACGAAAACAGAGAGCCATCCCACACTGAGCAATCACGCATTTATGTTTTCTATAAAACAGAGACTGAAAGCGTGGATATTTCTGTAAATACATTTATACTTTCGCTAACACAAGTAGTTGATAAATCAGAAGTAAAAATACAAAAAAGAGAGCCTATATTCGATTTTCTTAAAGTGCACATCAATAATGCAGCTATTAAATCAGCAGGAAGGAAGCGTGATGTCAAATAAAACGGTAGGCGAGTTCATTAAAGCGGTGCGGTTAGCTAGAAATATTTCAACAGATGAAATGGCTGGATCACTGACTATTTCCGAAGATGAATATATTCAATGTGAAAACGGTATTAACTCTCTGTATGTAGACGATTTACTGTCAATAGCAAAACTACTCGACGTAGAAGTGAGTAGCTTGCTATCTTTGCATCGTTCTTAATTGCCGCATAATTGCGGCTTATTGTTTTTCTACCTGTTCCGCAGCTTCCTGCTCTGCCCTTTCCGCTTCTTCAGCAATACGTTTAGCTTCTTCTTGCGCTAATCGTTCTGCTTCTATCTTAGCGAGTCTCTCTGCTTCAGCTTGCTTTTTATTGTAGATGGAGTTAGGTGGCATTTCGACACGCATGTCTATCCAGCGCGATTCAGGTACGTCACAAGGTTCGTAGTTTTCGAAGTAAACAGGCACACCTTCTTCATCAAAGTGCTTAATGCGCTTGTTCTGGAAACGTTCTGGCATATCTGCGTTCTGTTGGTGGAAAACAAAAATTTCAATATCGCCATCTGGTCTCACCTCGTAATCAATGAGAACCATGTTTTTACCATTATGGTCTTGCGGAATAACAAAGCCGTTATTGATACCCCATGCACCATCCGCATTAAAGCCCACAACACCTTTAATGCGGTAATGGCCAACACCAAGGTGTTCCATTTCAACACCTTCAGATTCGTCGTTTAACTCAAAGTCATCAGAGAATAGTTTCACAATCGGGGATGCTGCTTTTAAGTTTCCGTTTGAGTCTTTGGTTGTATTTTTTGTTGTGTATGCTGTTATTATCTGAGTCCAGTTCGAATTCATCATCCCGTATGTGAATAAATCACCTGCCGAGCTTACACCCACAATCCCCGCCCCTTCCGTCGTGGACCATTTTTGTAGTGTCATGAAGTTGTACCGATTTGGAATTGGAGCAGACTTCGTGCCGCCCCATGCGTAGAAGCCATTTGCTTTACTATCTAATAAATTTGGTGTGAACTGCACATCATTAGCAAGACCGCTATCAATGTTAATAGCTTTACTACCAATGCCAAAATCACCCGCTCTTAAAGCGATAGCTGAAGTATCGCCGGTATCAATAACTACCCTGCCCCCTTTGCCTACCTGAAGCCTCAGCTCATTCACATCATCGAGATTGCCAACATAAACTGCGCTTGCGCCTGAACTCATAACTTGTTTATTTGCACCGCTCAATCGATTTGATTCTAATCTCTGTATATTCAATGTCCCTGACAATACCCCACCCGCTTTATCAAGCTTCCCATCTAGCAACTTATCCTTTTCATTTTCAGTGCGTAATTTAACTTTCTGGCCATTTGGCAGCTCAAACTCAAGGGTGCCTGTACCTGTCATCAACTCAGAGAAAATATCAGTGAATATCTCGCTAGCAATGACTTGTGCTGTCGCTTTATTAACTCCGTCAGAAATAGAGTCAATCATTGTTGTTAGAATTCTATATTTAACATTCGTCAGTTTTTCTGACACGGGAAAGCCCAGCGTTAAAGCCGTGTTACTTTCAATTGAATCAATGCAGTTGATGATTAGAGTTGCCCCATTTTCAATCAACACAATTTGTCCGACTGATACTAGTGTGCTGTTATCTTTCCAGCGTGTGCTTGTCCCTGTTATTTTTGGACTATTGGCTGCGGTGCTGACGGTACCGATATTATACATAGGATTGATTCTCCGAAATTTGGACGTAAAAAAACCGCAATTAAGCGGCCTAGTTGTAATTTAATAACTTTTTAGAAATTAAAAGTAATCATCTCGATTTAAAACTATGGTGTCGCACTCAGAATAAAACTCATTGCCAGACCCTGTTTTGTGCGTACCACTCAAAAAGTAAGATCCTCTAGCAATGCTCACTCGACCACCTTGCATTTTTAGCCCACCATGCCAACATCGAGCATTACCCGTTGACCCTGTGAAAAATACACCATAACGCGCAAGCGGCACTAGTGGCCTTTCGTACACTTTAGATTCATTTCTTCCTATATGAATAGTACCAGGAGCTTTGATTGGTGGGTAATGGTTCGTGATAACTGGCTGTCCGAGTTTATTAAATAAAAACAAACCTTTATCACCACTTTTCAAAGGTGGAGTAAACCCACTCTGAATGATGATAATGTCCATTTGGACTACATTGCCATTTGTTGTCACTCGATTTGTAACATGGTCATACTCAACGACTGCGCTGGAATGATCCCAATATGCAAGAACTAATTGAGAATTACGGTTAGGTAGGTTACTGGGCAATGTTAGCGCGTTAGTTACCACCCCGCTAAATGACCAGACAATAAACCCGAGCTGGGTATTGCTAGTTATTGCAGTAAAATCAGTTGCCCCCCTAATATAAACTCCCCAGCCTGAATGAGCCCCCTCATTATGCGTTTCAAATACATGTAATCTAGCCGCTGGATCTGTATAACCCTGATAATCATTCTTATAAAAATAAGATGTCCTCAACCCTATATTTATTTTGTTACCTGACACCGTTATGTTTTCGATGACGATATGGTTAAACCAATCCCTATCATCACGCCATACGTTTGTCGCTTGAAACGGAACCGCTATCAAATTGGTATTGGGGGATTTTTCAGTGATTGTCACTTCATGGGAATAAGTCCATGTTCCTAGTGGGGATCTTGGTACATCGATAGTCCTTAAATAATTAAAACTCCGTGTACCGGAAAGCCCATAGGGATTTTTCAAACCAATCTTATTAAACATACAAACGTCATACGCCAAAATTCCCCCCTTTCCAGTTACCAATGAACAATTGCAAATTTCCATCTTTGTCATACATCGAGATTTCATTATTTTTTTGGATCATCGAACCTGCATTATCAGACCCGTAAATTTCGACTATCCCATTCACCATATCTATCCTTGAGCCGACCCGCTTAACTGGATCATAGTTTTTAGAGCGTAAATCACTCCCAACAATAATTTTTTCAATTATGGCCTTGTTGATAAACGCTTCATTGATAAACACCTGTCCGTTTTCGACAAAGAAAACAGGCTCTAACTTGCCACTTGCTGGATTGAAAATACCAAACGTATCCGCACTGAAACCAATTTGAGTGACCACCTTGCCGTTTTTGACTGTAGCACCGATCATCATTTGTGCTTCATAGTACTGACCATTGAGCATAACCGCTGATTTGATGCTAAATACCGATGATGCATTTCCCTTATGGTCAACGGAGGTCTCGGCGCGTCGTTCAATTGCCGCCTTGGTATCCTTGATTTCAGATTGAATTGTCTCGTTAGTGCTGGCCTGAGCTTTTTCATTATCTGAAATCGCTTTTTCAATACGAGTAAAGCGAGCATTGCTTTGTTCATACTGCGCATTTAGCTGTAAGAACTTTTCAGCATGGGCTTTTTCATTGGTCGCAATCAACTTATTGGTCTCAATGATGCTAGCCTTAATTACCCTTGCATCATTGCCTTGCTTCATATTTTGCACAGCAAGCTGTAAGAGCGTTTCCGCTTGGGAAGACTCTTTGTCTGCTTCTGTTTTCTGCATATGAGCAATATCAGCTTCGTTACCCTCAAAGCGACTGCTTGTTTTCTCCTCGTTTTCTGCAACGGTTTTATTGGTATCAGCTATCGCATTGGTGTTTTTAGTCACCGCTGAACTGACGTCAGAAAGGTCTTTACCTTGCTTATCAATGACCTTTCCTTGTTCATCGATTTGTTGGCCTTTCTCATCAATGTTTTTCTGTAACTCCGCACGGGTTTGCTCTGTGTGCTGGGTTTGAGCCTTGTCTTTTTCAGCGATTGACTCTGTAACGCGAACAAATGCCGCTTCCGTTTCGTCATATTGCGCAGAGACTTTTTCTTCTAATACCGCCTGAGCCTTTTCGTTATCTGCAATCGTTTTTTCATTACGCTGAACCTGCGCTTTGATTTTACGATTGTCATTACGTGCCTTGCTGACTTCAGCAGTAGTTTGAGAAATTGCCTCAGCCTGTGACGATTCCTGATCCGCTTGCGTTTTGCGCACTTGTGCAAAGTTAGCTTGCATTTCATCATAGATACTCTGTTGATTTTCTTGCGTTTCTGTTGCCGTTTTTTCTAAATCAGCAATAGCCGTTTTTTGAGAATCAACAACACTACTCACATCCGACAGCTCGCGCCCCTGTTTATCAATATCCCCCTTCAGTTGTTCATCACCCGCTTTAATATCAGCGGTAAGCTGCTCTCGGGTTTGGGCGAGTGCCTTGTCTTGTTCAACCTGAACCTTTTTTATTTCAGTGATATTTGCTGCAGTATCATCAATATGCGCTTTAAGCTGAACACCCGTTTCCGCTATCGCTTTGTCAGCTGTCGCAATCGCTTTTTCATTCCGTAAAACGCTGGCTTCAGAGGTCCGTAAACGGTCAGTCATTTTGCTAAAGCTAGCAATAGTCTGCATTGCGGTTTCGGCTTGTGCGATTTCCTTGTTGGTATTTGCAATTTCCATGCGGGTGATCGCACCGTAAATATCGCCAAATTCTGCAATTGTTGTTTGCTTGAACTCGGCCTGTGCTTTCTCCAGTGTCGCAGTAGTTTTCTCAACAGTTGTGATACGCCCTTTGGCTGCATCAACTTCTGCTGTTACTTGGTCTATTTTTTCCGCTGAAGCTTTCTCATACGTGGCTTGCGCTTGTTTAACTTCTAAAATTGATGATGTATTAGAGGCTATTGTTGCGCTCGTTTGAGTCTGCCAAAGTGCCGCGGCTTCTCTATCAGCAACTTGCACTTGCTTGATTTCAAAGATTTCCGCTTTACGATCTTTAACTTCCTCATTCAACTTAAAGTTTACGCGTGTTGTATACTGCACATTCTGCAGGACAGCTTCACCCACAATTTCAACGTTCGTATTGAGTTGAAAAACTTTGTTATCAAGTTCAATTGTCTTGCTATCAACATCAACGATGTCATGTTTGATATTGACTTGCTCTTCTTCAATATCCTCAATTCGAGATTCCATTCGCTGGCCAGCTTCATTGCTGAGGAAGTTTTCACCCGCAACAGTCAGTATCCCTTCAACATCTGCCGAAGACTCACCTAACGCCAGCCCTGTCCATTCTGACTGGTTACCACTTTTATCCACCAGCCTTGCACGAAAATAGAACCGTACGCCCGCTTTAAGACCAGACATGCGATAAGATTTCAGGGGATAAGGTACATCTGCCAGCAGCTGCATAGAATCAGCGGTGTTTTCGGTGGAATACTGTAGCTCTGTTTTAAGAGAATCGCTGGTATTTACATCAAAGCCCCAATCCAACGTAATACCCCAAACCTCTGAGGTCGCACGTAGGTTAAGCGGCTTCGGTGGATTGCCTTCTTTACCGTTGAGCTGAGTTTCTTCCGCACTGGCCCACACGCTGGAAATTTCAGACGCATTAATCGCCCGTACGCGAACTTGATAACGGCCCACATAAATACCATTGACCTCAAAACCCAGTGTCGACGTACGTGGAGCATTTATCCAGTTACCATTATCACGGCGCCATTCAGCTTCATACGCAATCGCACTCTCAGCGGCTTCCCAGTCGACCCTTAGCGTTGTAAATGCAATGCCTTGGTCTACTTGAGAATAGGAAGAAATACGCACGTTTTTAGGTGCTGGCTGCACATTGGGTGGGATAACCGTAATTGGCCGTTCATCAATACGCGCCCCTGAATCAATGTGGTCATAATTGTCAGGGTTATGAATGGTACCGTTAATAGTGTAGGTATTATCACCATTGTCGCTGATGTTAATGACCCGATATAACTGGACAGCTAAGTCGTCAGAGTCCACGACCCACACGGCTTCTTTTTGTGGTACTTGTGAATATTCAACAGAAACCGTCACCGCTTTTTTATTCACCGTCGTGACCGTTCGCCCCTCAGAGCCCCCGCTTGGTAAATTCACAATTAAGCGATCACCCGCTTTAATTGAGGTCGTTCTGTCGAGGGTAATTTTACGGCCTTCGACTGATGAAATACGGCCCCCCGTATTTCGACCCGCAAGTGATAAATCAGCAACAGCAATAATATGACCAGGAGAAGGTATTGCCCCCTCTAAGCCTGTCGCAAAGGAAATCATACGGTCATTGGCATTGGTTAATAATGCCCAGCGCCCACGACGATTAGCTTCACTTCGACGGGTACACCCAATAGCCGATAGCTCTAATTTGCGAACACCATAGCGCCGCTGAAGCTTTAAGTCTGCAATAGGCTCTACATCATCATTGCTGTGGTTATCAATATTAGTAAAAGAAACCAAGGCCTGAGTATAGCGATTCTGAATACTACCGCCTGAATATGACGGCTTACCACCGACGATATTCGCATTGGTGAATGTACGGAAAATAGTCGCTGGCATATCAGCGATAGCATTCACTTTATTGTCCGCCCAGAACGTCATGCCGCGGAAAATGGCCGCGATATCGCGTAATACTTGATAAGCTGATTCTTGCGATTGAATATACACATCACACAAGAAACGAGGCTCTTTGTCGTCACCACCACGCCCATCAGGGACTAGCTCATCACAATACTGTGCGATTTTATATAAGTCCCACTTTTCAACTTGTGAAGCTTTAATGCGGTCACCGCAACCGTAACGGTTGTTTAAAACTAAGTCATAAAACACCCATGCTGGGTTATTCGTTGCAGCTAATTTAAAGGTGCCATCCCATACCCCTGAATAGGTTCGGTTAATTGGGTCGTAATTCGTTGGCACCTTGACCAGCATCCCGCCTTTTGGACGGACACTGATTTTAGGGATACGGTTATTAAATTGGCGAGCATTAAAAGTGATAAATAACAGCGCTGTATGAGGGTAACGTAATTTTGCATCAATCACTTCAGCAACCGCAGCAATGTTAACTCTATCTGCTACTCGTGCATTGTTTTGATTTTTCGTTAAGCGACGAACGCGAACTTGCCACCCGGTATTTGCTTTGGGTAAATCAATGCGATGAGTGCGTTGATATTCACTGGTTGTTTTGCCATCAAATGCAGATTTAACCGCTTCTTTATAACCTGCACCATCGGTAGAAAGCTCTGTCACATAATCAACACGGTACCCGGTTGTGTCTCCGTTATCATGCTGCCGCATAAATTGTGGAACAGCCAAGCGAATACGTAGCGCTGATAACTGTAAGTTATTGATAGTTCTAACGTACGGTTGGTCATCTTTAAGTTCCATTCCGACATTAAACTCATTATCAACAGAAGGGATACCTTGAATATATTCTTGGTGTTCAGTGCCGGCACGAAACTCCCATGTTACGCCTTCGAAATTTTTAGAGCCGTCCGCATTCGCTATCGGCGTATCATCAAGAAAAATACGTGTATCATCAAGCCCACCTGCGATTTCACCCTCTGATAACGCCAACAATATTTTTGCAGTAGATTCTGATAATAAACTGTCTTTTTGCTCTACGGGTGTCCGAGGTTTGGAACTACCACCTTTAGCGCCTTGAATTCTCATATTTCACCCATAAAAAAGCGGCAATTAAGCCGCTATAGAAAATAGATAGTTGATGTAAGTTTATTGCTGATCTTCGGTGTATATTCCTGCTGAAATAATGGCGCCACCGATTTCGCGTCGGTCTAGTCCATAAAATAACGGCACAGGGTTACCTTGTGCTGTGGTATTCACTGCCCCACCGAATGCATAAGAAGGTTTATTATCTGCATCTTGCCGCATCGAAAGACCAGGAGGTTGAGGTGACAGCATTTGAATAACGCCACCCAAAGCGACTGCGGCACCACCCAGCGCTAAACCTCCACCCCACGTGCCCCATGTGCCGAATGCAGCCCAGCCTGAAGGACCAATAAGCATAGCTGCACCTATCATTGCCACACCTAACATGGTCTGAAAAAATCCACCTCGCTTGCTACCTTTAATCACCGGTGCGATGCGAATATCTTCGCAGGTATCAAGATGCAGCTCATCCTCAGCAATATTGCGCTTACCTTTAAATACGGCAAATTCCAGTCCTTTAAGATGTGCGTTCGCAAGAAATTGCTCAAATCCATCATAAAGTACTGATAATGCTTTTATGGCTTCACGAGGGGAATCAATCGCTAGTTTATGCACTCGCCCAAACTGGGTTCCGAGTTGGCCATAAAGGCGTATCGTTTTAAGTTCAGTCATGCTAGCTCTTTCCTCCGAACCACTTTAACCGTCCGATCCCGCCAATAATCGCTGTAAGGAACAAGTCGACTCAGTTGGCCATATAGGTGATGAAGCAACATGCCGTCGGCTATTACCCCCGCATGGTTGGGAACATCGGCTTGCACTTGCATAATCACCATGTCACCTTCTTTAGGCTCGCCTGTCACATCAACAAAACCCGCCTTCAGGTAATTGTCCATGTACAAATTTTCGCCCTCTTCCCACCAGTGCCTATCGACGCTGTAGTTGTGCAGATCAATACCGTGTTTTTGTCGGTAGTAGTCCATAATTAAAGACCAGCAATCTGCATGACCAAGCACAAATGGACGCCCTTCTAATTCTCGCTCTGCTCGAGGCTGAATGAGTCGAATATCACCTTCTGGCCATGATGCGATAATCCACGGCAACCCCGTGGCATCACACTGTAACTTATCAATTTCAGAGGGTTGAGTCGTCACACCATCACCACAGTGACTATGCACAATCGCAATAGGATCCCCCCAATCTTCGGCAACCGCATAGTCTTCTGGAGAAAGTTCAAAATGTTCATTGGGGTTATCGGAAAGGTTACTGCAGGGGAAGTATTTTTTGACTCGGCTTTTTTGGCAAATAACACCACAGGCCTCTTTGGGATATTCCGCTTGTACATGCTGAAATATCGCCTCAGTTAGTTTCTTTGTGATCATCGTATTAATCCTGCTGCAGGGAACCCTCCAAAATCCAAGGGCTCATTCTCACCAAAGCGTTTTTTGCAATCATTAATAAGCCCACCGCATTTATCTAACGATGGGTCATCGACAGGCTCACCCCGTTCATTGAAGTACTTATTGCCAGTATAGGAACAACCATTACCACTACGGTAATCCCCTTTCATACACCAATAACACAGGTTATGTATCTGGCGAACGGGTATCATAATTCCCTGCAAATCAAATGGACTAGAAAGCTCAAACTCTACACCTTCACCCGCTACCTCATTTGTCTTTTGGTCAATGTAATAAACTTGAGAAAAAAACTCGCTAGGATTAGCGGTTGGGTTGCCGTCAGCAAAATTTTTTGCATCAAGATAGTGGCTGAACGTCTCATAAATAGTGACTTTCGCTTTTGCCATATCATCAAACTGTAAGCACAATGATGAAATTACACTATCCACATTTGAGACCTGCAATTTAGGCCGAGCCTGAGCCCCATCGCCACTTTTGGCCATGCCTTCAATTTTATAGGGCCACGCCCCATATTCATTGCCCTGCCACCAAATCGCCTTAGGTTTTAATTCATTCCCAGCCGATTCAATTTCAGTCGGGGTATGCCGTAGGTTATATCCATGAAAGCGCAGTATGGGCCCGTCAAACTCGCTGGCATCAACTTCAATGAGTCGAATTTTATTACCCGCTTCTAGCTTTTGAACGTCAGATGTAATATTCATGAACTAAAAGTCTCAACAAATGTTGCTGATACAGAATAGACACCAGCACCCAATGCCGATGTCTTATATGCCTCACAACGGAACAGCCCTTTTTCGCGCAATGGTGGAGTAAAGATAAACGCCTTATATCCCTCATGGCGATCAAAAAAGGCAACGATCTGTTTGATCATTGCCTCTTTACCTACAAACTCTAATTGTAAGTTATCAGAACGTGGGTTAATCCCATCGCCTGCCGTTTGTGTATACCCATCGCCGAACTGTGCTTTTTTTGTTCTGAATGTAGTATCACTTTGGGCGTTAACACGAGGGCACCATGTGAATATTTCTATCATGAGAATCCCCTTCTACGATTAATGAGTAGCCAAAGAGGCGTGCCTTCTCTTGATGCTTGTTCATTGACAGTAGTCACAATTTCGTTTTTGAGTTGCTGCCTAGCTCCGCTTACGTCACCCACTGGCTGTTGCTGCTCTTTAGTGCCATCGCTAATCAAGTTGATATCACCAACATCAATATTGATAGCGTTATTGGAAGTAATAGACGTAGTTCCATTTTGAACATTTTCTAAGCCAAGTACCCGCACGCCTAATGAACCATCAGAACCTCGAGCCAATGGCATGACAGCTTCAGGCCCTGCCTCCCCCATCAAGCCAGCACCTTTGGCAAAGGCAAATAAGGTAGGCGAGTTAACAATTTTCCCGCTGTAAGAACTTAAGCTAGGTGAATCATAAACACCACCTTTGGCATTCGGTATAATCGAACTCATGAAGCTGCCGAAACCACCACCAAAATAACCACCAGCCGCTTTCATTGTTTGAACAAGGGCCATGTTAGTGAGTACTTTCTGTACGCTTTTCAGTACATCTACTGACCAACTTTTCCAGTCAGCTTTGTTACCAATTAGCATATTAGAAATATTATCAACCATGCCGCCCATAGCGGATTGAGTTGCACTTGCCGCCTGACCTGCATAATTGGATGCATCATCCACCCAATTTTCAAGACCTGCTGTTACCCCTGCTCGCCAATCTGCTTCTGCTAACACGGCCTCTTTATACTTCTTGTTCAATGCATCGAGTGCATCTTGCCGCGCTTTTAAGGCTTCTGTACCACCATCTGTTTTACGGAATACGCGCTCAACCTGCTGTTTCTCTTCTTCAAGACCTCGACGGCGATCCCCCATGCCGACAGTGCTTCGTGCCAGAGCTGCATCGTCATTATATTTCTTAGATGCCTCTTTAAGGTCTTTTAAAGCATCGGTCATTTCACGCTGTTTGCGGACGGCTTCATCCGCTTTTTGTGTCCATTCCGCCAGCTGAACGGATGATGCTTGTATTGCTTTTCGCTGTTCATCCGTCCATTTAGCGCCCGTTTCATGACCGGCTGCATAGAGCGCTGCAGCTTTTTCTCCCTGTAATGCCCTAACTTTTTGAACCTCTGTTGCTACACTGAGGTCAGCCATTTTATCTTTATAGCGTTCAGTAATTCGGTCAGCCTCTTTTGTTAGCGCAATGCCTGATTTCAGCGACTTATTCATTTTTTCGCGGTCATCATAGGCTTTTAATTTGTCGTTAACATATTGTTTCTTGTGATCATCATTAGTAAATGTACTTTCTGCCTCCCAAAGGGCTCGCTGCTCAACCTGATCGCGCTGCTTCATACCAGCAAGAATACGCTCCTGCTCAGCACTCCATAGCATCTGCCTTTGGGTGTCATTTAATACTGGTCGATTACCCGTTAACATTGGCGCTTGGGTTAATAATTGGCGCGCTGAAAGAATTGAGTTACCAATAGACAAAATACGATTAAACTCAGATTCTTGAGCGATCTCTTTTGCCATCGCTGCTCGCTTCTGATTTTTCGCAGTATTACCAACTTCTATTTGTCGGTTTGCTTGCTCAGTTAGCCCATTAAGAACACTTAATGTTTTTTCACGCTCTTGCTCTAATGCTTTAAGGCGATCCTCTTCAACAGAAAGAGATTCCAATGCAGATTGGTAATTAATTAACGCCCCCTCTTTCGCTATTTCCGGCAAATCAGGGAAGTTTTTTTCAGCTATTTCTCTCATCGCATTAATGCTGGAATGTGTTCTTTGAACTAACTCAAGTTGCCTCTCAATTTCCTTTGTCTGAGCCTCAAGCGTTTCCTTAACTTTTTTTGACTCATCAGATGACTCAGAAAGCGACATGTTTTTTGTTCGCTCTGCAATACCATCGAGAGATTTAGCATATTCAAGAGATGTTTTATGGGCCTCTTTTTGCCTTTCATTGACGTAATACCATGCACCAGCAGTTAGCATTACCGCACCGGGTAGCCCTCCGACCAATGACAACACACCAGAAAGTCCACGACCTATTGTAGATGCAACTGATGTCATGCTATTCAGCGCTCGGCGTGATGCAGCCAGCTTAGTGTTAGCGGCAACTTCTTGATTGCTGAGGGCTATTAATGCTTTAGTGTTTTTCGCTAATTGAGCATCAAGAATAATCCGCTCTTTATCCGTCGCAGCTACCATTTTTTTAGCTATCAGTGATTGCCTTGAGTCAATTAATAGTTGGCGCTCATCCTTGATACGCATTTGGGTAACTTGAAGGCTACGGATTTGTTCATTTGTATGATTAACTTGCGACAAATAACCATTGATTGTTTCTTTGGCTAGATTTTTAGTGTTTAAGGTTAAGTTCCCTAGGTATCTAGATAATCCAACACCAATAATTAAACTACCAGCAAGTGCGACCTTGTCAAAATTATCACTTAATGTTGCTAAAATATAAGATATGGATTTTGTTGCCCCAGCCCCTCGATTTAACTCGCCAAAATAGCTTTTTGCTGAATTTGCTACTCGCATAAAGCCATCAGCAACTGTGTTATCCATAGAATCAGCAAGTTCATTATTTGCGTTTTTGGCATTTATCATGGCATCTGCAAATAACTTAAAGGAGATTTTACCTTCCGCTGCCAGTTTTTTAACTTGGCCTTGAGTGACTTTCATCCCACCATTGGTACGCTCTAACTCATTAGCGATATCCACCAGCACCGAAGGTGTGGCATTCATGATCGCTTTCCAGTTTTCACCTGCGACTTTACCTTCAATTGTGGCTTTATTTAAGGCATTAAGGGCTGACTCTGTTTTTTGGGCGCTAGTTGCATTAGCAGTAAATGCTGATGACATTGATTCAATATAATCAACCGTTTGAGTAGTATTATAATTGAGCTCTTTCATTGCTGAAGCCGTCCCAATATACAGATCTTGTGTTGTCTCTATGGCCTTACCATTGCGGTTACTGATAGTTAAAAACCGTTGTTGTATTTCATCGTACCTTTGCGCTGATCCCTCGACTGACTTAAGAGCCATAATTATACGGGCTGACATCTGCCCCCATTCATCAACTGTTGATATTGCGGCGGACGCTGAAAAAAAACCAATTAATGCACCTGCGCTCGCTTTTGCAGTCATGGCAACACTAGATAATTGAACATTGATTTCTGTTAAGGCTTTTTTTTGCTGAATTAGCTCATGTCTTAATTGGCGACTTCCATTCGCTGAATTTTTATAAAAATCATTGCTAATGCGAGAAGCCTTGCCAACTTCAGCCTGAAAGCTGCTTGAATTAGCAGATATTTTTAATATTAATTCGCGTAAAGTGGCCACGTAACCTCCTAAAATGAAAAAACCCCGCTTTCGCGAGGCTTACTTGGTTTATTAAAGTTTAATTACAATAGGTTTCCCATTGCTTACTGAACTGACTGGTATCATCATCAATCATTGTAAATGACCCTATTTGGATAAAATTTTTGTACCCTGTATAAGCCCCAAAACTATTTTTTGAGTTTACCATTCCACATACAGAGCCATTGTGTCCTGTTCTACTACCCTTAAAATCAGCAGAGGAAGGATCTTTAAGGTTTTCTTTTAACCTGTTTTCTGCAAATGATACATAATTCATCTCAGATGCTGCGTTTTGCCATGACTTTTTCTTTATGTTTTCTAACTCAACTCTTTGTTTATAAGCATCGCCAAAAAGAGCCGTCCCGCTATCTATATATGATAAAATAGCCCAACATAATGCTATTGCTGTAAGCGAATAAGCAATAGAGTTTATGAATGACAACCTATTAAATTTACTCTCTTCTATTTCACTATTGTTTGAAAGCTTTTCCTGTATTTTTAAAAAGAAAACCGCAACGACTAAATTCAATGGAATTATCATCAATAGTGAGATCACTTCTCGTGAACCAATATAAATACTCCATAAAATAACCATTACAGCAATTATTACTATAATCCCAGATGCTATTTTCATTAAACCCACCATATTTATAAATAATGGGCCTACTATATAACTATTCAGACATGCTGCTCAACCATGCTTCAAGCGGCGATTGATTATTACTATCACTAGTAGGTTCGTTAGCTGCATCCTGATCCCAAACTGGAATCATGTCCCGTAGAGAGACTTTTGCACCTGCCGCATTCATTACTGCTGAGGTGATCATTGCTGTTTGAATATCGCCACGACCATCCCCAATAGGACTGATTTTGTCGTATGCCATCCACATTCTTAACTCGCTGGCGTCCAGATCATGAATTAACGCTTTAAGCGTTTTTCCCAGCCTGAGCGCCAGTGTCATTAAAAAGAATGTTTCCGGTTCTTTTACTTTTTTTCAGCTTCTAATACTGAAATAGTTAGCGCAAATGCTTCTGATAATAAACGCGCATGAACTGGACCGTACGTTTCCAATAAAGCAGGGATATCTTCTTCAGTGAAGACGGGTGTTCCATCCTCTTCAAGAAGAATGTTAATAAATAAAGCAACATCGCCTTCAATGTTGCGTAAGGATTTTTGGGTGGATGTTAATTCTTCGCCATCTTTCACTTCAACCAATTCACTACACTTAATACGCGCCTGAAGTGATGGTTCGCGAATGGTCGCTTCTAAGTTACCCCATTCGGGCACGGTCACTTTTTTAGTCCGAAATGATTGTGAGGCACTGAGGGCTAAGTTACGTAAATTAGACTTTTTAGCTTTAACCATTACTTACCACCCCCTGTTGTTTGTGATTGTGTTGCTGGAGCGGCTACTTTCCCTTTCACTAATGGCGTAGGCTTACCTTTCAGACGAAGGGTGAATGACGCGCTTACAACACCGTTTGTTGCTGCTGACCAGCTGTTTTGGCGAACCTCAGCAAGGAACGCAAAACCTGCACCAGAAGGAAATACAACTTTAAAGGCATGGACTGCATCACTATCATAAGCCTGCCGCAATACATCTTGCCCCTCATCAATTGCAAAGTTACCGCCAATAGTAACCTCCGCGGGAGCTGCGAGACCGTTTATATTTTCCTGTTCATTTGAGCAGAATGTTGTGACGTCAATATCCGCTTTTTGACCACCCGTGAAGCTAATTTCTTTCGTTGTGCAATCAATTTGCAACGAATCTGTTTCGACTGCAGTAATATCCGTTGCCGCCAATTTAGAAACGCTGATTTTGGTACCTTGCGTTTTTTCATGTTTACTCGTCATATCAGTTTCCTATAGACATAAAAAAACCACCCGTAGGTGGCTGATGGTGTGAATTGAGGTTTAATTCCAGACTTGGAATTCTAACGTTTTACGATGCAGAGCCGTATCGGACTCATAATCAGATTTACGGGAGACATTTGTCGGTGATAATACTTTTATGGCCATAAATGCTTTATCCAGTAACTCACTGGCTTTATCGGGGCTTTTTGCATAAACATCAATTTGAACATTAGTCATCGTTTCGGCTTGGCCAGAGAACACATCCCCATCGATGTCATAGGATGAGAATATTAACCAGGGTGCGCTGATGGCTGGTGCATCTTGTGGGACAACAAGTGGAAACACTTTATCAGGTAGCACAGGATCTAAGAGTTTGAATAAGTCTGCATCCGTCATTTGTTAAGTACCTCATCAATAGCCCGATTCATTCTTTCTATAGCTGCACTAGCGGCTTCATCTGCTTTGCTATCGAAAGCAGGTCGAATAAAAGGTACTGGGGGCATTTTAGAGGTGCCTTCTTCCAAAAATCGCCAGTAGTAAGCATTCCTTGGGTCTTTAGCTTTCATGGAATTATCGCTGTTAGTTCCCTCTTTATTGCTACCGCGAACATAAACACCCGCTGAAACTTCACCATCTTTGCGACTACGCTGACTGCTGGCTATAATGTTTCTGACTAGTTTTCCAGTGCGCCTTTTAGCCTTGGCTCTTACTTCATCCCGCAGAACTACCGCACCCGCGTAAATCCCTTGCCGTAATACTTTTGTGTTTTCTGCTTTACTGAGTTCCTCAAGCTCTTTGCTCACGTCAAGAAAGCCGCTGAAATCAATATTAAAATCATCCATCAGCCTTGACCCCCTGTTTACACAGCAATTCAAGTCGGGTATTTTTCACATCAGGAATAGCGGATTGAATATCGTAGTTGAGCCCGTTAAAAACCATGCGGCAGGTTGAGTTAATATCAGGTCGATAACGCATCCAAACGCGAACAGTGATTTCTGACATTTCGGCACCTGACGCAAGAAGCTCACGACCTGAGATAGCTTTAACTTCTGCGCGTGTCGTAGCAATATCAACCCACTGATTTTCACGGGCACCTGAGGGCAATTTAACTAATTCACTACGCTGGAAAGTCACTTTGTGACGCAGTCGACCCGGATTCATTCACCACCTCGCCAATTTCGATGATGAAACAATAAACGCTCTGCCGCTTTGTTTTCATACAATTGAATTTCGCTTTGGCTAGTCCGATGCTCAAACATATCGCCAAGAACCAATAACGCTGCTAATTTAACTGGATGAGGGATATCTTCAGGTACTTTCCATGCGGGTTCATCACACCATTTTAAGCAATAATCCAAAGCACTCTGAGCATAAAACGTAATCTGCTCATCCCGGTCGTCATCGTCATATTCAATGTGCTGCTTTAGCAATGAAAGCGGAATAACATTTAAGATATCCATCGGAATAATACGGGGTAGTTACCTACCCCGACCTTATTATTTAGTTGACTTACCTTCCGCTGTAGCAAAAGAACCTTTGATTAATGCCTGTGGGCGATAGTGGGCCAATGCTAAACGCTCTTCGCACAGAATGGTCAGCATGTTTTTAACAAAGTTATCACGGTCTTCACGGCTAACTTCAATTGTGGCATCCATGCGATCCCATACTTGCGAAGCTAAATCGAACGCACCAACAGTAAATTCACCTTGTGCTTGTGCTTTTGTTGGCACAACAGGCAGTCCCCACATTACATTAGACGTAAATGCTTGAGGTCCACCGAAAATATAACGGCCTTCTTTGTCTTTCATTAATGCAATGGTGTGCCAGTCGCGCGGGTTTAAAATAATCCCCGATGCACTAAATTCAGACTCTGTTACCTGATAAATAGCGTGTGCGATCAGGTCAGCTTGTGTATCACCTGCTACATTTAGCGTAGTATCGTACGCTGTTGCGACTTGGTTAACACCTGTCAAGTTATCGGCTGAGCCATCACCATTAAGTAGCTGATTTTCTTCAACTAACGCTAAGCCGTATAACAAACGGGTATTCAAGTAAGACTGCAGCTGTGCCGCATCGTCCATAACTTGGCGTGATGCCTGAATCCAGTGCGCGATAGTGATCACGTTAGTGGTTTGTTTTTCAAAAGTCAGGTCAGACTCAGGTTTTTGAGCCTTTTCTTTCACAGGTGCAGCGCTATTGGTAAACAACTTTTCACGCACATATTCGAGTGAGTTACTGGAAATGCGGCCTTGTGCTAACAAATCGCGAACGACCAAACGGCGCATACCCGGCATAATGATCCCCGGTACTTGCATTGGCTGAATCAATGCACCTGCTGAACCTGCATCGCTGCCCAGTGACTTATTGAATGTTTTAACTTCATAGGCACCTGCACTACCATTCCACGATTTAATGAGCTCTTCTGATGCACGCTCAGAAAAGTCCTTTTTCGCATTTGGATCATCCGCACCTGTTGCACCTTTTTGCTCTAAGTCGAACAGGCGCTCACCCGCTTTTTTCAGTTCTTCTTGAACGGTTGCCAAATCAGTTTGCAATTGCTTAGACACAGAGCCTGTTGCTTCAATTTCTGCTTTCTGCGCATCGAATAGGTCCTGAATTCGTTTCTGAGAATCTTCGATGGCTTTTTGAATTTGGTTTAAATCAGACATAATTTATCCTTTCAGATTAAATGAATTAATTTGTGTAACAATGGAATCTACATGAGATTTTTGAGTGCCATCGGACTCGCTCCGAATAGCCGATTTGAAGCGAGAGATAAAACCAAGCGCCTCTGATTTTGATAGACCCACTGACTCTCTCAGCCAATCTTCAACATCACGAATAGTGGACAGGCCATCGACGCTTTTTAGTGACGAGACTTGTGCCTGTTCATTAGCGGGAAAAGTACAAATGCTAATTTCTCGCAGCATAGAGATATTTTTAAAAATACGCCCCGAGGACGTCACATCGAAATCCTCACGAACGCAACCAAAGCCCACTGACATCCCTTCCACGGTACCGTGTTTCATTGCTGCTTTTAGATCTTGGGCACCACTATGACCAGGAGTAAGTTGTCCACGGACAAGGAGGCCTTTTGAGTCTTCCTCCATGTGATCCCATTTACCGACGGGTAACTCCCACGCACGGTGGTTATAAAACATGGCAACTTTGCGCTTTTGGTTTGTTAAAACACTTTTGAAAGCACCGGGTAAAATAATATCGCCATCGGAATCGGTGTTACTAAATACTGAGGCGTACCCTTCGAAAATGCCTTGGGTACCATCGCCAGTGAATTTAATCTCTGCTTCATCAAAGGCGAGCGTTTTTCTGATATCGGACATTGAGCCCCCATAAATAATTAAGCCCCACTTTCGTGAGGCTCTTTGCTGAGTTGGTTGATGGGTACATATTGCGCTTGTCGGTAAGCAACATCCCCCCCTTCAAGAGGTGGGTAGTTATCAAGCCGTCGCATTTCATTGATAGTGCGTAACCCTGATTCACCCATGGCTTTCATAAATGCAGCGCGGGAAGCGGAGTCACCTCGTAGCAATCCATCTAAATTATGTTCGGCATGATATTTACCAACATCGCCGGGCTTTAAAAGCCATCGAGACACGCAGTTTTCCCATCGAGAAATAAAGGGCTGCAGGGTGTATTGGAGAAAACCTAAATTTTGCTGTTCAATCCCCGTCCCCCAGCTGGTTGATTTTTCGACATCGCCAACCAAGTGAGGCGGGACACCAAAAAATCGTGCTAACTCGCTGACCTGAAATTTTCGAGATGCCATGGTTTCAGCATCCTGAGGGCTCACGCCAATATCTTCCGCTTTAAAACCACCCTCCAGTATCCACAACCGTTTTTTAACTGGCCCACCCGCTATTTCTTTAAAGTTTTCTTCAACCTGTCCACGCTGCTCTTTACTTAAAACTTTGTCACCTGTCGTCAATATTTTGGGAGACTTTGCTCCATTAGCATAAAACTCACGCTGCTGGTCTTCCATTGCCACTGCTGTGCCCGCGGTTTTACAAGCATGCGCTATCGGAGATAACCCCACTAATCCATTGAAACCGAATCCCTTTAAATGAAATATTTCAGAATGCTTAAACTTGGCAAATTCTTTATCCCGTTGATATTTATAGATAAGGTTTTTACCTTCCATTCTGACATCCATATTTGCAGAAAGGAGCGGAAGCAAGCTGATTACATCACCACTTTTATTTCGCTCAATCAGTGCATACGCATTACCATAGAAGCAAAGTTGCATAGTCATTGCTTCTCTGAATTCTTGAGCTGTCATGTATTGGTTTGGTGAATAACGAAGTAAACGCGCCAATGGGTTACTTAGGTCTACCTTAGTTCTATTACCAGACTTATCTGTTTCAAAAACATCAAGGGGCAAGCAAGCCGTTAATGTTGATATCAAACTTACACAACGCCAAACCGTCGATATTTGAAGTATTCGCTCATCGGTTACTGAGGAATCACCTAGCGTTCCTTGCGCGGAAACAGGCCCCGTTTGTGAACCTTGCTCGGGAGTGACTAGTCTCCCTCCAACAAAGAAGGAAGCCAGACGCGCAAACCAACCATTGTTAGTGCGCAAATCGATTGAATATTGTTTATCTGTCATCACATACTCAGTGGATTAGAGAAAAAATCATCAAGGTTGCCATTATCATCAACCTCACCTTCGGATGCACCGATTGCCATTGCGGAAGCCACAACACCATCGATACGCCCTGTGCTCTTCCTTTTTGCAAATATACGGTTTTCTTTTTGGTCTGCTTCCGTCACGGCTGATGCCGCATTCCAGCGTAAACAGGGGTTTGCATGAATAATGATGGCTTTGTCATCAATTAACCCTTCAAATAATTCAATTGAGTGAGGCATCCACAAACCAGAATCTTTTGCCTTGTAATAACCTTGCCCGTGAGGAACTAAAGGAACGGTGACTGCAGCCTCATCTAATTTAGGCTCTAAGTATTTGATTCTGTATTGGTCGAATGCAATGGTGAGCAAATTTACGTATGTGGTTATTTCAGCAATACGCTCAGCAACAAACTCATATTTAACGGCATTACCGGGTGGTGTGTGGATAAAACCACTCCTAGCCCACGCATCATAAGGAACGCGGTCAGTTTTAGCCCTATCTAGCAAGGTATCTTTCGGTGTCCAGAACTCGACATAAAGATGTTTAATTCGTGGAAAATAAAGCGCTAATGCGGTTAAATCTCGTGTTCCTGATAAATCTAGGCCGCCATAACATTCCTCGCCTTGTAAATCCTCTAATGTGAACGCCTTCTCACAACTCATCCATGTATCACCATTTATCCATGGGTTATCGGCATCAACCCACTGGCAGAAATTAAGACGACGGACGATGCTTTCTTTAGCTGGCATGCCTTGAGCTTGAGTCACTTGCTCCCGTAAATAACGGTCAGTGAAGGTATAACCTAAAGAGGGATTGGCTTTTCCCCAGCACGATTCATCTTTAAAGGGGTCGTCCCCCTCATCAAGTGAACAGATATAAGAAAAGAAACTGTCATCTTCAACTGAGCCTTCAGCGACTTTTCGACCATATTCATGGTAGTCATAACACACGCTGGTTTTATCATGGCCACTGTTGGTGATCATGAATATCAATGCTTGTCGTCGCCCTTTAGTACCGGCTCGCATCATTTCAACGACATTGTTGTTTTTATGCTCATGAATCTCGTCAATGAGCGCACAGTGAGGACGAGGTCCAGACTGTCCATCGTCAGCACTAATTGGTCTAAAAAACGAACCAGCCTTTAAAAAAGCAAGGTTCCACTCTTTTCCCGCGCCGCCTGACTTTATGACCCGCTGGCTAAGTGCCGGTGATTGGTCAACCATTGCAACCGCATCACGAAATAAAATCATTGCCTGATCTTTTTTGGTGGCCGCTGCATAAACTTCAGCGCGAGGCTCACCATCTGCAACTAAGCAATAGAGGCCTACGCCTGCTGATAAAGGCGACTTGCCAGACCCCTTTCCCGACTCAACATACACCATACGAAAACGGCGAGTGCCATCTTCCATTTTCCAGCCGAAAATTGAACCAATAACAAAACATTGCCACGGCAATAAAATAAATGGCTTACCCTCATGCTCACCACCATTGAGTTTTAGCACCTTGGCAAAAAAATCTATGGCGCGTTGAACAGCCTCAACATCCCAAACTAAACCACGTTGTTTAGCTTCTTTTAGGTCTTTAAGATGTCTAGCGCAAGCATTTCGAATGTCGGGGCCAGCAAGAGTTTTACCGTCATGAACGTCTTGGGCATATTGTGTTGCAGGGTCAACCGAAGAACGCGTTGAGCGGGTCTTCCTCTTCTTCTCCACCATCGATTTTCACCTTTGAGCGAGCTGCTGGAGTCAAACCAAACTCGACTAAATAACTTTTAAAACGACGATCCGCATCAGCCAGCATTGCTACTGCTGGATGTGCTTTAATCAGGAAATCGCCTAATTGGGTTTTCGTTGTATAAGTGCGACCTTCAATCGCTATCGTGTCGCGTAGCTGAAGAATATCAGCGTAGATATCGCAAAGCCTTTCCAAAGCCAAAGAATCAGCAATGGTTAAAACGCCCATGCCATCAAGCAGCAATGTTAATTTTGCCCATGCGATTTTGCCCCAATCCGTTAAGTGTTCGGGTGGGCTTGGAATTTCACGCCGAGGTTTGGGTTCTTTGTCGTTGAGTTTTCGTTTCCCCGGATTACCAGTTACCACTTTCAAGTGGGTCGGTTTCGGGCGTCTTCCTGCCATCGGAACCTCCCAGAAAAAAACTTTTCATTTCGCGGTTGTGCACACGAATGACTACGGTCGGTAATTAAAGGGAAAGTTTTTGAACTTTTTACCCTCCCCCACCGTTATGATTTCATAACGAAATTATTATAAATGAATATCAGGTGCATCTGTGACCATTGATTCATGCCACCCGAATTCAACATCAACTGAAGCATCTAGCGGGTATGTGTTGATGCTTACTTGTTTTTGATTAGACAACATCTGACCATCAACGGTGAGGCAGTAGCCAATCTGTTTACCATGTTTGAACAAATTAGAAATTTTTACTTGCTTAGTTTCTGCCATGTTATTTATTCCAATGTGAATTAGGATCTAGCGGTATACCATCTTCACTGCAGCCGACAACAACACCACTCTTCTCCATGCGTTGCTTGGTTGAGTTATGGTGGGGATCGCATAAGCTTTGGAAGTTCTTTTTATCCCAGAAGAGCTTTTGGGCTTTAGCTATCCATTCAGTGTCACCAGATGCTAGTGCATCCCTTAGCCTGTGCGGGGTGATATGGTCAACGACTGTCGCTGCGGTAATCCGCCCTTGCTCTTTGCACATGACACATAGAGGATTCTCATTGAGAAAGCTTAGCCTGACCTTAGCCCATCGGCCCCCATAGACATTAGGCCGTTTCATTACAGCCATCCCGATTTAGCCGATTGCACGTCTTGTGATAACCGAACTATCTGTGCTTGCATGTTTGAGACTTTCAATTCCAGTTCTTTGATTCGCTTTTGCTCCTCGGTTTCTGTTTTGATAGTTCCAACCTTAACGATAACAGGAACACTTTTAATTAAATCAGTCATAACTTGTTCCTCAAATAAAAAAGCCACCAGCGGCTAACTGATGGCTGTACTCCGATTTGGATTAAGTAATAAGTAGTGATAATATCTTGCCGCTGGTCAAGGATGACTGGCCTTACTACAATAACTATAAAGCTACATTTCCATTAGATATGCCCTTCTATAGAGGGGCTTTTTTTATGTCATTTGATAATCACCAATATAATTGCGCATTTGAAATAACCTGCTAGGCTTAACGCTGATATTCATTTGTATAAAGCAACATCTTTAGCCTACCGCTGTGTAGGCTTTTTTTATTCCATCACCTGTCGTTGCTGTTCAATTTTCAGTATTGCTTTCTTGTTGAGAATATATTTTACTGTTCGATAAGAATCCCACCTCAAAGAGAGCTGTCAATATATGTATACTTACCCCGTTGCGCTCTTACTCATATCTATCTCTATCCTTATCTGCATCCTATTCATTATTAGTAAAGATAAAGAACAGCCAGATATCACGGCGCTTTTTTTAAAGTTCGCCATCTACTTATTAAGTACCCTTACTTTCATAAGTTTAATTTTTTTGGCAAGAGCATTTACTGATTGGTATTAACACAAACACTCCGCTCTAATGTTATCTTGGGTTATTTCTAACCGCTTCAATCTCTCGAATGGCTTTCTTATCTAAATTACATTGTTCAATAACTGTTAATAGAGACTCATTAATTAATAACGAGTCACCCCAAGGAAATGTCTCAGGGATGTACTCAGGCAAGCAGTCATTGAGCAGATGGGCTGGGATGGGCACTGATGGCGTTTGAACGTATTCTATTCGCGTGGTTGTGCAACTCGATAGTAGCATCACGAGGAGCATCAATAGCAGCGCACTTGTCATCCGCAATAACGGTTTTGATAATGGTTTTAACCGTTTCAGAAGCCACTGCCGCCGCATCACGCTCCCTAAGATTATTTCGTGAGATTTCATTAAACGTTACCGAAAGTTCTAAAACGGTGGATAATATGAATTGATTGGCGGCTAGCTCATTTGATTTTTTATCAAACTTATCACTCAATTTGTCATAGTCATCAGCAACCCACCAGAGCCAAAATAGCAAAATGGCACAAGCGGCCATTAATACTTTAGTTAGCGAACCCATATCACGACTCTTTCACTGACAATGCGGCGTCACCGATTGGCAGAGGTCGGTTATCAACTTCCACGCCTTTAGGCCATCTATAGCCAACAACTCTGGTCAGCGGGAATGATTTGATATTAACCGCATCCGATTGATTGCCGCCTAAAATAAGCAACTTACCGTCCGCTGTTTTCCCAACACAAAAACCAACGTGCCCACCGCCAGATCTATCAAAAATTACCACGCAACCATAGTGAGGCTCTTTTAATGCAGTACCCCAATCTAAATATGATTTTGCCGCTTCAGGAACCTTGCTGACCGAGCGACTACCGATAATTCCAGCCCGTTCAAGCATCGCGCCAACATAGCCCGCGCACCAAGAGGTTTTGTCCTCCTTGATACCCGACCATTTCATATCTTTCCAATATTGAACAATTTTAGGATTGCTGTTCGGGCTGGGGAATCTAGCAACTCCAATTTCTTTTCTGGCTTCAATTAGCCACTTAGGTTCTGTCATTTCTTCACCATAAAAGTAAAAGGCTGCTTAATTAGCAGCCAGATTGATTTGATTCGGGACATTAACTTACTAATGACAACAATTGACATGATGTTGCCACCA
>NZ_JBSICD010000077.1:0-356 GCF_058246155.1 Providencia sp. UF-183
CACCGGTGCCAATCGAACCGCCAGTGTGCTCGGCGGTAAAGTCGGCTTTGTTATTGATATCTTTCCAGCCCAGCGTACCTGTATCAAGGCGATTTTTGTCTTTGTCCGCGGTTGACGCAGTCACTGCACCATCAAGCTGAGTGTGCTCTTTGACGTTGACATCAAAGCCACTTTTTGCTTTTCGACGATTGGCATTAGTGCGCGGTTGTAAGGCGAAAAGCTAGACAGCTAAAAAAGAAGAGGGGGAAAACCTGACGATATATAGTGGGTTACTTGGCTAACAGAGGTAAACCCAACCCCAGCCCACAACTCACCATTAGCGGTCAATGGCTGAAGGAGTTAGGGTTTGAGGTGGG
>NZ_JBSICD010000078.1:0-352 GCF_058246155.1 Providencia sp. UF-183
TCCTCCAGCTGGACTTGAACCAGCGACATACGGATTAACAGTCCGCCGTTCTACCGACTGAACTATGGAGGAATTGCATTGTTCCTGAGAACGAGGCGCATATTACCCATCCTGTTTCCTGTTGTAAAGCATAAAAATAAAAAAAATGGTCAAGTGGGTGTTAAATAAACAAATTGGCGATTATCTGTTCCTAAACCGCTGATTTTAAGTAAATGAGGAAGGTAGATAACACGAATATAAGTGAGGAATATATGAGAATGGAGATGGTGAATGCGAGATAGCAAAAAGCCCGCATTAAGCGGGCTTTTTAAATTTGGCTCCTCCAGCTGGACTTGAACCAGCGACATACGGA
>NZ_JBSICD010000079.1:0-351 GCF_058246155.1 Providencia sp. UF-183
ATATCTAAAATAAATAGAGTATTATGGTAACGGCTTATTTAAGGCAGTAATGGAATTAAGTAACTCAATTTTCAAACCTCAAACCACTGAGTATACATTTAAGTATATAAAAATTACCTTTAAATTTATATCAAACAAAAACAATGTATTGCCTATAAAAAGCGAGTCCGGCCTTCGCACCAAAAATCAGACGCTAAGGCGTCTTTTTTTGTATCTGAAATCCCAGTTTTACAAGGCTTTTTCCTACTTTTCAGTCTTCCCAAGTATACTAAGGTCAACCCACATCAAGTACCTACTGTTGGTATATGTGTTGGTATCTCTCGATTCGATAATAGTTTGTACCAACGCAAG
>NZ_JBSICD010000080.1:0-341 GCF_058246155.1 Providencia sp. UF-183
ATGACTAACTGCAAGTCGACACCGCTTTTTAAAAGATATTGAGCAGTGGTAAGTTGTTGTTCATAAGCTTCTTTTCGTCCTTTTTCAATGCCTTCTTCAATGCCCTCTTTACGGCCTTTTTCTTGTAATCTCAGTGCAATATTCATGATAACCCCTTGATGTTTTTCTGTTGCTTCACTCAGTTGCTGAACACTATATTCAAAAGGGATTGAGGCTAACTTAATCAATTTGCAATAAAGCATGCTGCTCAGTTATTGCAAGGATATGAGGTCTTCACGGCTTAAGCCTGTACTGTTAATGACTAACTGCAAGTCGACACCGCTTTTTAAAAGATATTGAGC
>NZ_JBSICD010000081.1:0-326 GCF_058246155.1 Providencia sp. UF-183
TATACGTCTTGATAAAAATGCGGTTAGATGAATAATTCAGGACAAAAAAACTATTACTTATTTAGTAAATTGTATAAATGGAAAACTAAGAACACCCAAAATTAATTATTTTTATAATTTAATTGATTATTTAAACGCTAAAGGTGATAATATAATAAAATTACCTTTAGACAACAGCCCTTTAAATAGTAATGCATGATTGGCGGGATTTATAGATAGTGATGGTAATTTTTCTATAAAAGGATTTACTTCTAATAATTTAAGAACATATTTAGGGTTTCAGTTTTATTTACCTCAAAGAGCTATTGATGTAAGTGGAATAAGTT
>NZ_JBSICD010000082.1:0-324 GCF_058246155.1 Providencia sp. UF-183
TGTTCTTTGTATTAATGCTATTGCTAATCAATGCTGCACTCAGTAACTCACGGGTATGTTACGCCAATTTTCATCATGTTCGCCCTTATCATAGCTCCTTTTTCTTATCTGAAATCACCCTTAGTATTTATGCGACACCTTGTTATTGCTCATCAATGATCCACTTAGCAATTAACTTATTTATCTAGGCATTTTTTATTATTGTTAATCAATAATCCACTCAGCAACTAACTTATCTGTTTATGGTACTGTAGTTGCGTAAGTGAATTTGATAAAGATTAGCGGGTATTCTTATTGTTGGCGCTGTCTTTTTAGCGTGGGTAA
>NZ_JBSICD010000083.1:0-320 GCF_058246155.1 Providencia sp. UF-183
TGTTGATATGTCATGGCATTGGCGGCACTTACTTTTTTGGCGTTACGCAGACAGAAAAGCCGTAAGCCAAAAACGCGAAAAACGATAACGGCAACATACGGATAGATGATGAAAAAAATCAGAGAAATTAATATTCCACTTAAGATTGATCGCTTTTTAGATTATGAGGACTTGGCAAACCATTTACGTCAAGGGCACCCCATTGAACGTATGAAGCAACAGGATTTAATGAGTGATTTATCAGTCATCAAATTAAACTCCACTTTTTTAGAGGTGGCTGATGCTCACTATAAAGAGAGAGGCTTTATAACGTTAACTCT
>NZ_JBSICD010000084.1:0-319 GCF_058246155.1 Providencia sp. UF-183
AAAATTGAGTTACTTAATTCCATTACTGCCTTAAATAAGCCGTTACCATAATACTCTATTTATTTTAGATATTAATATTATATAAAAAAAATCGCCAGCCACTCTTATTTATTGTAATTAGCCAAAATTATTAAAATTAACTTGTCAATCCTTTACTGCTCATTAACAATACAATCAAACTTAAGCTAAATAAAGGGATGTTCATGGCAATTGGTTACTTTTTACGCGTTGGTGATAAAACAACCTGTGGCGGTCAAATTTTAACGGGTGATAACACAATGCAATGGAATGGTGTTGCGGGTGCACGTGAAGGCGACCT
>NZ_JBSICD010000008.1:0-210924 GCF_058246155.1 Providencia sp. UF-183
CCATCTCAGCTAATCCCAATACCTAATCAAGTAAAACTCAGTCGGTTAGCAAAACCTCGATAAGCTGGTTGCAGGTTTAGGCCGAAGGCTAAATTCACAGAATTTAAATCCTGCACGACCCACCATCTCAGCTAATCCCAATACCTAATCAAGTAAAACTCAGTCGGTTAGCAAAACCTCGATAAGCTGGTTGCAGGTTCAGGCCGAAGGCTAAATTCGCAGAATTTAAATCCTGCACGACCCACCATCTCAATACTCAATCAAGTAAAACTCAGTCGGTTAGCAAAACCTCGACAAGCTGGTTGCAGGTTCAGGCCGAAGGCTAAATTCGTAGAATTTAAATCCTGCACGACCCACCATCTCAGCTAATCCCAATACCTAATCAAGTAAAACTCACTCGGTTATCAATGCCTCGATAAGCTGGTTGCAGGTTCAGAAACATCGAGCAAATCAAAAAACAGCATTCCCTTGCTGCTCATTATTTATAAATTACAATCCTTCAGGCAGCAGTCCGTTATCCTGTAAAAAACCAATCACTAATTCTTGCATTTTTTCAGCCATATCATGCATATCGTCATAACCTTGTAGGTTGGCGAGATCGGTACCGACTTCGGCAAAGCATTGCATTAAACACTGTAATGACAACGCCGCTTTCTCTGCTGTGCCGCAATTAAAAATGGTTTCTAGCGCTTGAACATACTTCTGTGGCATCCATTCATGGTATTTACGGCCTTTATACCAAACATGATGACCTTGAAGGGAAACAAGACCTTCAATCAGCGTTAGAAAATACTGCTTCATATCTGCGCTTCGTGACCAGGCCACCCATAACTCATCGCGGGTTAATGCAATCGCCACTTGATGGGCTTCATGCCAAAAATCGGTAACAATGTCTGCAAATTCAGAAGTGCTTAAAGGCGTAGGTAGCAGCGATGTTGAATTGGCATCCTCAGGTAGACCATCGGTGATCCCCGTTTTATCTAATAAAACAGCAAAACCCCGTGAGAATGTGGCGTCTAGGCCTTCACGCTTCATTTTTTCTAGACGTTCAGGTTCTGCAAAGGTGAAATCTACTTTACGGCCTTCTTCGTAGATAACTAAACACGTTGGCCAATCTGGCGCATCATCTTCTAAGTTTAGTAAATGGAGCGCGGCTAATGGTTTGCCAAAGTTATCAATCCAGTGCTTTTGTTGAAAGAGTTCTGTGACGCCATAGCCGATTAATTCAATATCAATATCAGAATAATGGTCGATATCTTGCTCACGACCACGTGAACCGGTTAGTACCACGGCTTCAATTCTCGGGTCGAGTAGTGAAATAGAAATTATTTTATTTATTAACGATGCAGGTGATTCCATAACTGGCCCATTTAATATAACAGGATGCGCTAAGATACCGATAAAGTGCAGTAAAAGCGAAGCTTCAAGCGTAAAAAGAATCGAAAAGCGAAAAGAATGTCTGAAAATACGTCTCAATAAATAAAATGAGTGGAGACTTATTAAGCAAAGTGGAGTATCTTGTTTAGTATATAAAACAAGAGTTGCTTTATTTTGTGGTTTTAAGCTTAAAATAAGCCTTAAAATCGCTTTATGCTAAACAGAGGCAAGAAATGAGCGTGTTTATCGATTTTGAACAGTCAGTTTACCCATTTCCACCCAAACCTGCGCTATTAAGCTCGGATGAGAAAGTGTTTTATCGCGAACAAATTAAATCACTGCTGATTGAAAAAAATGCGGTTATCGTTGCACATTACTACACCGATCCTGAAATTCAAGCATTGGCAGAAGAAACTGGCGGGTGTGTCGCAGACTCACTCGAAATGGCGCGTTTTGGCGCCAAGCATCCAGCATCAACATTGGTCGTTGCTGGGGTTAAATTTATGGGCGAAACGGCCAAAATACTTAGCCCAGAAAAAAACGTCCTAATGCCTACACTAGATGCGCAATGCTCCCTTGATTTAGGTTGCCCAGAAGAGGAATTTATTCGCTTTTGCGATGCGCATCCCGATAGAACAGTGGTCGTGTATGCCAATACATCCGCGGCGGTAAAAGCACGAGCGGATTGGGTCGTCACATCCAGTATTGCTGTTGAATTAATCGAGTACTTAGATAGCCTCGGAGAGAAAATCATTTGGGCCCCTGACCGCCATCTTGGACGCTATGTACAGCAACAAACTGGCGCAGATATTTTGTGCTGGGAAGGGGCGTGTATTGTACACGATGAATTTAAAACGCAGTCTTTAGAAAAAATGAAAGCGCTTTACCCTGAAGCTGCGGTGTTGGTTCACCCTGAATCTCCTCAAGCTATTGTCGAGCTTGCTGATGCAGTGGGATCCACAAGCCAATTAATTAAAGCAGCACAAAGTTTGCCGAATCCATCGATGATTGTGGCAACGGATAAAGGTATTTTCTATAAAATGCAGCAAGCCTGCCCAGAAAAGGCTTTATACATTGCGCCTACAGCAGGAGAGGGGGCAACCTGCCGAACTTGTGCCCATTGTCCTTGGATGGCAATGAACGGCTTAAAAGCGATTGCAGAGGCATTAGAAGGGAACGCTAATAACCATCAAATTCATGTCAGTGATGATTTACGTAAAAAAGCGTTATTACCACTGAATAAAATGCTAGATTTTGCACAGAGTCTAAAATAAAAATAACCGTGTCATTAAATGAAGTACTGAGCAATACAACATTGACTAACATTAAAAGGGTTTCGGGATGGATTTCTTTAGTACAGCCAATACATTAGTGCAGCTCCCGCTTTGGGGTTCAGTGTATGATTTATCGTATATTGAGGCCGTGGGGACAATCGCGGGCTTGCTTTGCATTTTACTGGCAAGTTTAGAAAAAACGATTAATTACCTGTTTGGTTTAATCAACGTTTCTCTGTTTGCCGTTATTTTCTTTCAGATTCAATTGTATGCAAACTTACTTTTACAGATATTTTTCTTTGTTGCGAATATCTATGGTTGGTATGCATGGAGCCGTGTGAGCAGCTCTCAACAAGCGGAATTAAAAATTCGCTGGTTAAGTTTACCGAAAGCCTCTGTCACGCTAGTCATTTCCGTATTAGCGGTGCTCTATCTTACTTTTAACATTGATGCGGTATTTGGCGTTCTTGCGACTTGGGCTGTTGAGATCTTGAATATGTTTGGTGCCAATTTAGCGATGCCAACCATAGAGCCTGATGCATTCCCATTCTGGGATTCCGCCATGACGATCCTTTCTGTAGTTGCGATGATTTTAATGACGCGCAAATACGTAGAAAACTGGCTGCTTTGGGTGATCATCAATGTGATAAGCATTGTGATTTTCTTTATCCAAGGGGTATATGCAATGTCGTTGGAATATCTGATTTTGCTGGGTATCGCCTTGAATGGCTCTCGACTTTGGATAAAATCAGCAAAAGAGAATGGCTCAGCGCCTTTGTCTCGCCCATAGACTCAAAAAAAACAGAAAACGGCTAAAGTAACATCCTCGTTATTTAGCCGTTTTACTTATTTTTAACACTGCAAAATGTGAATTTAGCCTATTTATTGTGCTGAATATCGCTATTTCACCTCATTTTATAATCAGCCCTAAATAAACCCCTTATTTCTGCGTGCGTTTGGCTGTTTACAGATGTTCGCTGAACGGTTAGATTAAAAATTCGATGCCGATTATCTTTTAAGTTATCAATTCATCTTTAAAGCGCGTTGAGGGAACTTACAGGCGATTTTTGCGCGCTAACTTGAGATAAAAAAGGTATGCAAATCAACAACAGTAAAAAATAATAAACATTGGATATACAGGTATGAACTATCAGAACGATGACGTCAGAATAAAACAAATAAAAGAATTATTACCTCCTATTGCTCTGCTTGAAAAATTTCCAGCAACCGATAAAGCTGCGTTTACCGTTCATGAAGCACGCCTTGCTATTCATAATATTTTAGCGGGTAAAGATGACCGCCTTGTGGTGGTGATTGGCCCATGTTCGATTCATGACACCAAAGCTGCACTTGAGTATGCGGAACGTTTAGCTCCGTTACGTGAAGAATTAAAAGATTCGTTAGAAATCGTTATGCGAGTCTATTTTGAAAAACCACGTACAACGGTTGGTTGGAAAGGCTTAATTAATGACCCTCGTATGGATCATAGCTTTGATATCAACGAAGGCTTGCGTATTGCGCGTGAATTATTATTAACGATTAATAACCAAGGCTTACCAACTGCAGGTGAGTTTTTGGATGTGATTAGCCCACAATATGTTGCTGACTTAATGAGCTGGGGCGCAATTGGCGCACGTACGACTGAGTCACAAATTCACCGCGAATTAGCGTCAGGTCTGTCTTGCCCTGTTGGTTTTAAAAATGGGACAGATGGCACAATTAAAATTGCCATTGATGCGATTAACTCTGCGCGTTCCGCTCACTGTTTCTTATCTGTGACTAAATGGGGGCATTCAGCCATCGTCAACACAGGCGGTAACCCTGATTGCCATATTATCTTACGTGGTGGTAAAGAGCCAAATTACAGTGCGAAACATGTGAAAGAAGTGCGTGAAGGCTTAGAAAAAGCAGGTTTAGTGCCAAGCATTATGATTGATTTTAGCCATGCTAATAGCTGTAAAAAATTCGAAAAGCAAATGGAAGTGGCGACGGATGTTAGCGAACAAATTAGCAATGGCGACCGCTCAATTACGGGTATTATGATTGAAAGTAATTTGGTTGAAGGTAACCAAAACTTAGAGTCAGGTGAACCATTAGTGTACGGTAAAAGTGTTACTGATGCGTGCATTGGCTGGGCAGATACTGAAAAAGTGTTACGTCAATTATCCGATGCAGTGATTGCTCGTCGCAATAAATAAATATATTTATATCTAAAAAGCCAATTCATAAACGAATTGGCTTTTTTATTTGTGCCTTTTAATTTATAGGTTAAATATTATTTGAAAAATTAATAATTTCAATATTATTTATCTTAAAACTAAATTTGTTTTTGGTTTTTATTTGGTATATTTTCATCTTTCACATTTTATAATTTTTATCTGTATTTTTTAAATTAATCTAATTGAATTTTTATTACACCAACCAACATGGTTTAAAGGGACTTAAATGAATAACAGTGATATAAACTATCAAGTTAAGCTAATTGACGATAGTCATTATCTTAAAGAAAAAATGGATTTTTTATTGAATCTCAAAAAGGAATATATCGAAAAAACATCGGTATATTTTAAGTCTTATTCACCTGCTAATTTGCTCAGTAACTTTGTTTTATCACCTAAAACATTGGAATACACTTATGCCATTAATCAATATAAAAAAAAGATAGGTGATATAAATTCAAAATTTGAGATATTTCAAAAAGGATTTGAGTCTTATCTCAAAGATAGAACACGTAGTAACTACGAATTATTGAAGGATTTCCATAAGGATATCAAATCGATACCTATTGATTATCCAAGGTATAATCCTTATATACAGAGGCTTAGAAGAAGGTTAAGCACTGAAAATAATAAAGATATGCAAGCATTGGAAGGAGAAACTCGCCAACTTAATCATGAGCTTAAAGGCATAGGAAATATTATTGATGATATGATGGAGACGGTTGAGTTATTTGAAATTCAAGGTGTTTATGATGGAAAAGATTATATTAAACATTCTGACTACACAAAAGAGATGAAAGGTATATGTGAAGGTTTTATTGAAGCTAAAAAAGAAATTTTAAATACTAAAGCTCATGATTATTCAGATGATGATATTGAATTGATAGAAATGGATATTCTTTATTATGAAAATAAGAACAAAGAATATTTGAAATTTATTGAAATGGTGGAGGGTGTAATTAAAAATCAAATATCTAAAAAACACACCTCTGAACTAAGCCAAATTAAAGCTGTGGATAGTAGTCAGCTAGATATATTAACTAATTTAATAGCGAGCTCTCAGGTAGTAAGTTTGAATACAATAGCAAACGATAAAAAAATAGGGAGCGCAGTTACCGATTTTTTCTTTCCAAATCAACAAATAGTATAATTTAAACTTAGTTAAACCCCTGCCAGTTAAGTGGCAGGGGTGTTCGCAAAAATTATTTTGGAATATGGTTTAGAAAAGCTTCAAGTTTCTCTTTTTCTTCTGGTGTTGCATTTGCTGGAGTTGCCGTTAATTGTAAAACACCCTCTGGCATTTGGACGTCAAAGAACACTTTCCCTTTTTCGCCTTTCACATAAGTGACATCTTTTAGTGGAATGCGGTAGCAATGCGCAAAAATATTTGGGCGAATATAAAACTGGGCATCTTTAACGGCTAAATAGAGGTTATCACCGGCTTTTTTACCAAAGTAACCAAGGAAAATGGTTAGGACAAACAAAAACATGCCTAAACTTTGGCTCAGTAAAATAAAGGCAATACTGATAATACCGAGGGAAATCACGACAATACGGTTATTGCGTTTATTAAATTCAATTTTTTGTGTAAAACCGATATTGAGGCTAGTATCAAATGGTTCTAATTGGCGATAACGCCAGCGAGTAGCCGAAAAAATCATTCCCATAGCAAATACAATGGTAATTGGCATCAATGCAACGCTACTGATAATTGCTAAAGCGATAGAAAGTTTAGGCTTATAGGCCAGCACCATCATGCTGACAATTTGAATTGGAAAGCTAACACAAGCAATGATCATTAGGGTTTTCATGAGCTCATGATTAGCCGCGCCATTTGAGCCATCTATAACCAGTTCCCCTGCATTGATCATGTACAGAAGCGAGCCCAAAATACTGGCGCTGAGGACTAAACCTACCCAAACATAGATATTAAATTTATTCATTTCGTTGTTTTATCAACCTTTCAAAAAATTTTCCCTATGATAGTCGGTTATTGGGTTTTCTGACACCTCGAGTTCGTGTTTTTTATGAAGAGGAGAATTATGGGCAATAAAAAAGGCTAAGCTTTCGCTTAACCTTTTATTAGCAAAATAGAGTGAATACTTACTTCGCTTTACCTTGGTTCGCTACCGCAGCTTGTTTTGCAGCGATTTCGTCTTGGTTACCTAAGTAGTAACGTTTGATTGGTTTCATGTTTTCATCGAATTCATAAACCATCGGTACCGCTGTTGGGATGTTCAGGTTCAGAATTTCATCTTCGCCCATGTTATCCAAGTATTTCACTAGCGCACGCAGTGAGTTACCGTGTGCTGCAATGATGACTTTCTCACCGCTTGCAACACGTGGCTTAATCACTTCTTCCCAATAAGGAACAACACGGTCGATAGTGGTTGCTAAGCTTTCAGTTACAGGTAATTCGCTTTCTGATAATTTTGCATAGCGTGGGTCGTGACCTGGGTAACGCTCATCATCTTTAGTCAGATCTGGTGGGGTGATTGCGAAACCACGACGCCACAGTTTCACTTGCTCGTCACCGTATTTTGCCGCAGTTTCTGATTTGTCTAAACCTTGCAGGGCACCGTAGTGGCGCTCATTCAGTTTCCAGCTTTTTTCAACTGGCAGCCATTGCTGTTCAACTTGATCAAGAATGTTCCACAGGGTGTGGATAGCACGTTTTAGAACAGAAGTGTATGCAAAATCAAAGACAAAGCCTTCATCTTTCAGTAATTGGCCCGCAACTTTTGCTTCTTCGCGGCCTTTATCCGATAACTCAACATCCGTCCAACCTGTGAAGCGGTTTTCTTTGTTCCACTCACTTTCACCGTGTCTTACTAAAACCAGTTTAGTTACAGCCATAGCTAAAACTCCTATCAGTACATTCTAATTAGAAATGAATTGTTGCTGACCTACATTATAGGGATAGTCAACTTGAACGCTAGTAGCAACTTGCGTTTTCTCCCTATCGATGTGAAAAACAAATTTTACACCCTGAGTGTGATTTGTTTTCTAGGTTGATAAACTTTTTCGATACACTAAATTTAACTCGAATTGAATCGATACAGCAAGCGATAAAATAACTGTTTACACATTCTCATGACTGACATCAAGCAAAGCACCTCGCTGTTTTAAGGAAAGTGGTCAGCAGCTCGCTGATTTTACGAATGACTAAGAATTATCGTTTTTGCCAGCTTAAATTGGGTGTCATGTTTAGGAAAAATTTTCAATGATGTAAGGTTAGTGGCTTGTTAAAGTACTGAAATTAGCATGGTGTGCTTAATAAATGACCAGATCAATGGCGCCATTATTGCTTCCATACATATTCAAAGCTTATTGCCGAAATAATTGAAATGACAGTTCATAGAAAACAATTATCCCGACCTATCTTAAATTACTTGCTGTTATAGTTTAACGTTTCACGGTAATTCCCTTATTAAGGGCAGTTAATGGAATCGTGTTTTATATAAAATCATATGAAATTAAGGTTTATTGAATCAATATAAATTTCTGGATTAATTACGCTGATTATTTTTGAATATTTAGTTTGTTATTCTGATTGTTATTTTAATAAAAAATTTTTTAAAATAAAAAATATAGTTTATATTGTTGCTAAGTACTTATTAATCAATTTTTTATTGGCAATCAAAAAAATAAAAAATACTTTTTTAGATTAAATATCAATCCAATTTAATAAATGAGGGTGGAATCACAGTAATTCTTTATTTTATAAGTTTAGAATGATGCTAATTTCTAAAGGGGAACATGATGACTTTGCATTTTGCTTCATTTTTTAAAGCCTGCTTTTTAATTTTGCTTTCGTGTGATGGCAGAGTTAAGGCTTTATTGAGCAAAATTTGCTGGTTCGTTCCGGTGTCCTCTTTAGAAAAAGATGAATCAGAGCAGGTTGATCAATTTGAAAATGATTTTTCTGTCAATTGGTCACAGTTATGGTTAAGTGCACAGAAGCTTTATACCGCTGTATTTGATAGCGAACCGAGTAAATTAGAAAGAAAATCTTGTGCGAAGCCAATGATAGCATTAAGCATTATCAAGCGTTATGAGTTATTGTTTTTATTCCTTATTTCGAGTTTACGTCACTTGATGACTTGTCGTCACTCTAGTGGTGCGCCTGGAAATATGGCTCACTTATTTTTATTGCCTTTTAAAAGCACAATGCGCGTTTTCGCCATTGTGCTTTTTTTATTACCTGAATTAAATTCTTAAGGAGTTTTTATGTTTATTGTCTGTGTCGCAGCTTGCCCTACCGGTGTCGCTCATACCTATATGGCTGCAGAATCGTTAGATATTGTTGGAAAAAAACGAGGCCACGAAATTAAAGTTGAGACCCAAGGAAGCATGGGGATTGAAAATGAAATTACGAGCGAGGACTTAGCACGCGCAGACGCAGTTATTTTAGCCGCAGATGTTGCAGTAATTAATAAGGAACGATTCGATGGAATGATTAAGCTTGAATGCAGTGTTGCAGACCCGATCAAGTATGGCGATGCAATTATTGATGCAATTGAGGAGGAAATGAAGAATGGGGCAGTTTAGTGGTGGGTCTAAATTAGGCGTTGGTACGGAAATTAAAAATGCCATTATGACGGGCGTATCATGGATGCTGCCATTTGTTATTGCTGGTGCAGTGATAATGGGGATATCGCGTATTGGTGCATCACTCTATGGTATTGATAATATTTGGGATGCTAGTCATCTTGAAGCGACAAATGTTATGGTGCAAATGTTGCACAAATTTGATGGGTTCGGTGGATTAGCCTTATCTCTCATGTTACCCATTGTTGCAGGGTATATTAGCTTTGCTATTGCGAATAAGCCCGGATTAGCGCCGGGAATGGTTGGCGGTTTATTGGCTAGCAATTTAGGGACGGGGTTTTTAGGTGCGTTGGCTGCTGGATTTATTGCAGGTTATATCGTTCGCCTGCTAGCCAAATACACCAAATTACCCAAATCGCTTGCGTCCGCAGGGCCTATCTTTATTTTGCCCGTCGGCGGTACACTACTAACCTGCATTATTATGGCATTTGTGATAGGCGCTCCATTAGCAGCACTCAATCATGGCATGGAGCAATGGCTTCTATCTATGTCGGGTTCAAATAAGGTTATTTTAGCCGCAGTGATCGGTGCGATGGTCGGTTTTGACCTTGGTGGCCCCGTTAATAAAGCGGCGGTAACGACAGCAATGGCATTATTAGCGTCAGAAATTTATGAGCCAAATACGGCAGCACAGGTTGCAATTATTATTCCACCGATTGGCATTGGTCTAGCAACGCTTATTTGGGCTAAGCGTTTCCCTGAGTCTTTACGAGAGGCGGGGAAAGCCTCAACACTCATGGGACTCATTGGTGTTTCAGAAGGCGCAATACCTTTTGCATTAGCAAATCCCAAAATCATTATTATCAATATCATAGGTGCGGCAACGGGAGCTGCGATGGCTGTGGGATTAGGGGCAATAAATCATGCTCCAATTTCGGGTTTTTATGGGTGGTTAGCCGTAGATAAATGGCCAATATATATATTATCTGTAGCTGTTGGTTCTGCAATTATCACCATTGGTTCTTTATTAATATTTCGTGGAAACGAAACGATAGAAGCTAAAAAAGCAGAAGCACCTGCACCTAAATTTAAAGTCGGACGTTAGCTGAATATTTATATTCTTAATTAGGTAGTGTTAATTATCGCGAATAACGTGACGGGTTCGTTCGGTCAAAATTATTTAAAGGTTACATCATGAAAACTGTACATTTAATTCAACATACACACTGGGATCGTGAATGGTATTTCACTGAGAATGATTCCAAAATTGTTCTTTATTATTTTATGAATGACTTAATTAAACACTTACAAGAAGATCCTTCTCTTGGGCCATTTATATTAGATGGGCAAACCGTGGTGTTGGAAGATTATTTACAGGTAGCACCGGAACAGCGTCAATGTTTACAACAATTAATTAAACAAGGACGGATTTTAATTGGGCCTTGGTACACACAAACGGACTTTTTAGTGGTAGGCGCTGAGTCCATCACGCGAAATTTACTGTTGGGTAAAGCAGATTGTGCACTATGGGGAAATTATATGCCTGTGGGATATGTGCCTGATTCATTTGGGCAAAGTGCACAGCTCCCTATGTTTTTGCAAGAGTTTGGCATTGAAAATGCGGTTGTATGGCGTGGCTGGTGTGAGCATGATATTGCAAGTAGTGAATTTATTTGGAAAGCAAAATCTGGTCATCAAGTTATTACCGCAGTATTACCTTGGGGTTACGGTTGTGCAAAATGGTTGCCCGATAATCCAGAAAAAGCATTAACGGTTTTACCTGCAATTTTAGAAAAACAGGCGCGTTTTGCTCATTCAGACCAAATATTATTACCAAATGGGAATGACCAATCGCCATTTGAATATGCTGTGCCAGCGATGCTTGAGCAGCTCAATAAAACACAAAATGAATATTATTTTGTCAAAAGCAGTTTTAGTCAGTTTTTTGATGAAATTAAAGCTAATAGCACTACATTGCCTGAGTTTGAAGGGGAACTACTGAGTCCGAAATATATGCGTGTTCATCGTGGTATTTTTTCGGCTCGCATGGACATCAAATTATTAAATACAAAGTTAGAGCAATTTGTTAGCCAGCAACTAGAACCACTGTTGTCAATTAATTGGCGACTTGGTTTACCGTATCCTCAAATCGCGGTTGATAATATTTGGCGTAAAGCTATGCAGTCACATGCTCATGACAGTATCGGCGGATGTAACTCTGACCGTGTTAATAGCATGGTGAAAGCACGCTTAAAAGATGGTTTAGAAAGCGCTAATCAATTATTTGACCTGAATATGAAGATGTTAGCGCGAGGTATTGAGGCTAAGCAAGACGGTAAAAAAATCATCATTTTTAATACGTTACCACACAAAAGAGATGCACAGGTTCGTATTACACTTTACACACCTGAAAATGATTTTTGTATTAAAGATAATACAGGAAAGCCTTGTCTCTGGCAGCTTGTTAGTGAAGAAAAACAAGATATGTCATTGATTGTACAAGAGTTGGCGAATAGCACGACAACGACATGGTATCGCAAATGCGAGATCTTACTTGAAGCGAAAGACTTACCTTCTTGTGGTTATCAGACTTTTTATTTAGTTGAAGGTGAAAGCGCAGGTTTTGAACTTAAAACGGATACTCAGGTAGAAAACACATTAGAAAATGAATGGCTAAAACTTGAAGTTAATCAAGGGCAACTGACGCTAATCGATAAGCGTAATCAACAACAATACCCGAATATTCTTCGCTTAATTGATAGTGGTGATGCGGGGGATAACTACAATTATTCGCCTCCTGAAAACGACTGGTTAATCAATAGTGATGGGCACTTACAACAATGTGATTGTGTGAGAGCACCTTTAATGGATTCATTTGTACTCCAGTGGTCTATTCCTGTTCCGCAAGATGCTGCTGCGCGTCAAGAAAAACGAGCTAATGCACATTTAGTCGCTAGCATGAAAGTCTCTTTGCCTCATGATAAGGCATGGTTAGATGTTGAAGTGACGATTAATAATACGACCGAAGATCATCGAGTTCAGGTTGAAATTCCAACGAACGTCCAACAGGCATTTCATTTTGCAGATCAGCCATTTGGCTTAATTCAACGTGAAAATAGCCCCGCAGCAATGAAAGTGTGGCGAGATGAGAGCTGGACAGAGGCACCAACAGCACTTTATCCAATGCAAAGTCTAGTTATGCAACATGATGATAAAAAAGGTATTTGTGTTGTTACTGAAGGGCTTCGAGAGTACGAAATACCTGCGAGTCATACTGAAACTATTCGAGTAACGCTTTTGAGAAGTGTCGGGTGGCTTGGTCAAGCAAACCTCACTTGGCGACCAGGTAGAGCATCGGGCATGGTGCTACCGTCACCTGAGTCACAAATACAGGGCTCGCATCATTTCCATTTTGCTGTGTTGCCAATAAGCGATGGCCTGAGTACGAAGCTTTGGCGCGATATTGAGCATTGGCGTTTGCCTGCATTTGGTTACCTAGACTCAGGTTGGTCTCAATTTAAAATGAATCCACATAATATTGTTTTCCCAAATCATTATAGCTTACTGACATGGGATAGTGAGTTACATTTCAGTACGTTAAAAAAAGCACAGAACCAAGAGTCACTCATTTTACGTGGATGGAACCCAACGAACGAAACTAAAACATATTCAGAACCAAAATCAAATACACAAATACACCAAGTAACTTTATCGGAATCGGTATGCATAAATACGGCTAAAGCAGCTCCTTGTACACCAGTGTCTTGGTTAATTAGTTAATTAGAAAAGGAAAATATTATGCAAACACTACCATTTTGTTGTGAGTTACCCAATGGTATTCATGCAAGACCAGCGAGTGCTATTGAACAAAATACCGTTGGTTTTCAATCGGATATTATATTGTTTAATCAAAGTAAAACTCGCCAAGCGAATGCCAAAAGTGTGTTGGCACTTGTGGGGGCGGACGTTACTCATGGTGATGAATGCTATTTTACAATTAGTGGCCATGATGAAAATCTCGCTTATGCAAAATTAAAGGCCTTTATTGAACACGAATTTATTCATTGCGACGAAAAATTCCCGCAAAAAGATAAGCAGGAACAAAGCATTATTCCTGTTTACCTAAGTCGAACGACTTCTCAAATGGTTCGTGGTCATGGTATTAGTCAAGGCATTGCAAAAGGAAAGGCCGTTTATGTGCAATCGTTTGATTTACAACAAATTGCCTGGTCTGAGCCCTCGAGTACCCAAGCAGAGCAAGGCGCTGCGTTAACACATGCGTTGCAATGTGCTCGTCAGCAGTTTACTCAAGATATTGAACAAGCTGATAAGGTGGCAATAAATATTTTAGAGGCGCAGAGCCAATTACTCGATGATGAGGATGTTGAGGCGTGTCTATTGGAGCCCAGAGAAGCGCATAATGCGATAGCCGCATTATCAATGGCAATTGAAGAGCTGAGTTTGCCATTTCGGGAAAGTAGTAATGAATATTTACGCCAACGCGAGCTAGATATTCAAGATTTAGGTTTGCGTATTGCAAAGTACCTTGGTATTCAAACTAAAATACAATTTCCTGAATTAACAGAAGATTCAATTGTTGTCTGCCAAGGGGTATTAACGCCAAGCGAATTATTGGCGTTAAGAGGAGAATATCTGCAAGGTATTGTAATGGGGCAAGGGGCAGAAACATCCCATACCGCTATTTTGGCACAGTCTTTTGCTCTGCCTTTAATGTGTGTAGCACCTCCAACTATTGAGTCGATTCAATCTGCTCAAGTCATATTATTAGACTCGAAATATGATTTGTTAGTACTTGAACCCGATGCTTATGCAGATAATTGGCTAAAATTTGAAAAAGAAAAATTATCTCACTTATCAGTGTCTTTAGATGAATCGAATATTGAATATGCTGTATTGAGCCCATCCTTAATTTTACTTGATGAAAGTATGGCAAGTAAGGATGAGGTTATTAAACGGTTAACAGATAACTTAGAAATTAATCATCGAACAAATTCTGGTGTGCAAGTTGAGCAAGCAATATGGCAAAGAGAGGAAATATTTAGTACAGCCTTAGGGTTTTCAATTGCAATTCCACACTGTAAATCACCTTTTGTTAAACATAGTAGTATTTCAGTATTACGTTTACCTAATGAATTAGCGTGGGGGGATAACGTAGATGTTAAATTAGTTATTATGTTAACGATTAATGATTCTGATGAAAGTCAACATATGCGAATATTTTCTATATTAGCTCGCAAATTAATGCATGAATCTTTTCGAGAGAAAATATTAAAAGCAAAAAATGAAATTGATATTGTTGAATTGTTAAAAGTTGAGTTGGAATTATGACTTAATTAAATGAGAGTCTAATTAAAATAAAATCCTTACCTTCCTTTTTAGTTTTACTTTAAAGGCTGAGACTCTTTGTTTTTAAAATATATGAAATTAGATAGTTAGACTGGAGGGGACATACCATAAAAAACCAAAATTTAAAGAAGAATTAATAATTTTCACTATTTAATACAACAAAATAAATATTAATTATATAGGAATGAACTTATGAAACATTTAACTCTAGGTATCTCTACATTATTATTTTGCACAGCAGCGAATGCGACGTATATAGACTATCGCCATGAGTGGTTAGGTGATGAACACCGTCATGAAGACCGTGTCAAAATTGGACACAGCATGAAAAATGGGACTTATTTCAGTCTTGAAGGTAAATGGCGAAGTCGAGATGGTGGATTTGGTGAAAATTTATCATCAAAAGGAAATGAAGTTGAAGTCGGTTACAAATATAAAGCGACAAAAGATTTTGTTTTAACGCCTTCTTTTGCTTTAGATTCAGGGGATAAAGATACGGCTTATAAATTTAGTGTCAAAGCTGCTTATAACTTAACAGATGATTTTAATGTTGGTACTCGTTTACGTTATGGAGTAAGGCATTTTGACAATTCCAATAAACCGAAAAAAGATAACCAGCATTATTGGCAGAGTAATTTTTATTTAGGCTATAAAATACAAGATGTTTCATTAAGTTATGACTTTGAATATAAGTTTGATACAGACTACCCTGCATATAAAGGAAAAGAAAAAGATTATGCACATAATCTAAATGTATCTTGGATTGGGAATAAAACTTGGGTTCCTTATGTTGAATTAGGGTATGTCTCTTACGATGATGGTTCATATGTCAAAGATGGAAAAACTTACCGCGATGCATGGCAGTGGCGTTATCGCGTTGGAATTGCCTATAACTTCTGATAGAAATAGCTAATTATCTAAAGGGAACAAATATGAACAATAAAATCAAATACGGTTTTGCCCTTGCTTTGATGTCTGCGGGAACGCTGGCATTGGCTAATGATTCAACGAGTAACGCGTATAACTATCGTGTTGCTTTTATGCCGGACATCCATTTTCATGACGTATATGGCCAATTTTCCGATAATGCATTTGATGGGTTAAAAAACAGTAAAAGCGGCCAAAATGCAGTTATTCGTTCTATGTATGCACAATTAACCTCTACTCGCTTGTTTAATGAAAATTATTTTGCATTGCGTGCGGCGTTAGATGATGCAGGCAAGAAAGGAATTAAGCTCATTGCATTACCCGGTGATTTTACCGATGACGGGCAGCCTATCCATTTGCGTGGTTTAGTGAAAGTTTTACAAGAATACGAGCAAAAATACGGTATGCGTTTTTTTGCAACACCGGGCAACCATGATCCAAATCGTCCATTTGATATGCCGGCAGGAAAGGAAGATTTTCTTGGTGTAGATGGTAAAACGCAACGTATCTTTAGTTTAGGTGCCAGTGAATGTACGGGGTACCAAGGTAAAACAGCGATTATAGAAACGGGCGCTGAACTCCCCACCATTTGCTCAGAGGAGATGGTCTACAGTGGCTACGGTCGTGTAATGGATGCAATGAAGTCCTTTGGTATTAATCCCCTACCGGAAGATATTTATTGGGAAACACCTTACTCGAACTACGGCTCAAAAGGTTATAGCTATGAAGCCGCTCTAAATGCGAGTGAATTTAGCCAAAGACAGTATGAAATTTGTGCTCAGGGAACCGGTGGACAATACAAACAAGCAGGTTATGGTCCTTGTTTTGATGTGGCAGATAGTAGCTATCTTGTTGAGCCAGTTCCAGGTTTGTGGTTAATGGCGGTTGATGCCAATGTTTATGTACCTTCAGAAAAGGCGGATATTAATAATCCGAAAGCCGCTAAAAACTTTGCAGGTTCAGGCAATGCAGGTTACAACAAAATGTTGACGCACAAACAGCACACTGTTGAATGGATGACGGATGTCGCCAAACGCGCTAAAGAGCAAAACAAAACACTAATCACCTTCAGCCATTTTCCGATGGTTGAATTTGATAATGGAGCAGCTGACGACCTTGAAACTATTTTTGGTAAAGGCAAATTCCAGTTAGAAAGGGCGCCTAAAGAAGACACTAGCCATGCAATGGCAAAAACGGGAATTGGTGTTCATGTCGGCGGTCATATGCATTTTAATGATACGGGTGTGCGTCAGTATCCAGATGGTAGTTTGCTTTTTAATATTCAGGCTCCATCGATGGCGGCATATGTTCCAGCGTATAAAATCTTGAATTTTAAAAATGCCAATGAGATTGACGTACAAACTATTGTCATAGAAGACGTTCCACGTTTTGATGAGCTATTTGAGCACTACCAGCAAGAGTGGGATCATCTCAAGAATACAAACTCGTCACATCTTTGGAATAAAGATATTTTAAAAGCGAGTAACTATTATGATTTCACAAATTGGCATATTACGGAGCTCACTCGCTTACGTTTTATTCCTGAAGAGTGGCCATGTGAAATTCGCCAAATGTTATTTAGTTTAAATGGCGAAGAAATGCTGATTTTGAGCCAATTAGATACTCAGAATGCTTACAGTGATGTGTTAACCGCTCCACTAAGTCAAAATCATGAAATATGCGTGAAAGATTCAGACCCTGGAACCGTCAATATCACTGAGGTTTATTTAAAGAAAGATTCAGATGCATGGAAAAAAGCTCGTGATAAAGCCGCTGTCGTGGCGAAGAAAGCTGGCTACCAATTAAATGATTTTGCGAAGTGGAATGGTTTTGATCTTGCTGTTGATTTTTACCGTTTACGCAATGCTGATGAACTTGCATTGCAAGATATTCCTGTCGAAAGGTTGAATCAGTATCGTTTTCTAACAGGAACATTATTATCATCGTTACCAAGCACAACAGACAAAATTAATACTGATAGTACTTTCGAAAATATTTTTAAATTACGTTTTGGCAGTATTTTCACGGTGATTGATAAATACTTACAAGGTAATCCTAGCCGAGATTTTTATATCAACGTTGAAACAGGTGAAATTAAGCCGATGAATGTAGAGCAGGGAAATAAGTAATTTAAATGTTGTAGTTAATAAATAAGATAATAAAAATCACTGGCAATATTGTGTTGTCAGTGATTTTTTTATGCATAAAGCCACTCAAAGAAGAGTGGCTTGGATAGGTTTTAACTAATTGATTTATTGATAAACTTCTTCAATATCGTAACGATATTTTCCGTTTTCAGGAACGAAAGTTAGCCGGTGAGTAATACAGGCTGGTGCATCTTCTTGATGGTGAGTGACAAATAGCAGCTGAGTGTTGCCTTGCTTGAGCATCACATCAATAAAGCGCAGAACGAGTAAACGGTTCAGTCCATCAAGCCCTTGAAGCGGCTCATCTAAAATCAGCATCGCTGGGTGTTTGACAAGTGCCCGTGCGATTAATACTAACCGTTGTTGACCCCACGAAAGGCTATGGAAAGGTTGTTGTGCAGTTTGGGTTGGGAATCCCAACAGCGCTAACCATTCATATGCTAATTGTATCTGGCGGTCTGATGGTGTTTGGTATAAACCGATTGAATCATGGAAGCCTGAAATGATTACATTCAGCACGCTAGTGGCAACACGGTATTCTTGGTGAATACTGTTACTGACATAACCGATATGGCGTTTGATGTCCCAAATGGTTTCTCCGCTACCACGGCGACGACCAAATAAGGTTAAGTCGTTGCTATAGCCTTGCGGATGGTCACCCGTGATTAAACTTAATAAGGTGGATTTCCCCGCGCCATTTTCACCGATAATTTGCCAATGCTCACCGGGGTTAACATGCCAAGTTAACCCATGCAGAATGGGTTTGTCGTTATAACTGATAACACCATTATTTAATATGATGCGAGGCGTCGTATCATCCAGTTTTTCATCGTTTGTTGGGTCTTCCGTTTCAGGAATGGCAAGCTGCTTAATTTTTTCACTGTGCTGTAACTGGCTGATTAGGGTGTTAGCAAGTACTGACTCTCTATCACCAGACATTGTTAATTTACAATCAGCGACCACCCCCATGTTTTCAATATAATCAGGAAGTTCATCAAAGCGGTTTAACACCAAGACTATCGTAAGGCCTTTTTCAGATAAACTGTAGAGCAACTCACTCAAGTTACTTCGTGAATAGACGTCTAAGCCATCAAAGGGCTCATCTAAAATTAATAGGTCGGGATTGCCCATTAATGTTTGGCATAACAGTACCTTACGTGTTTCCCCTGTAGAAAGGTATTTAAAGCGGCGAGAAAGTAAATCGCGAATGCCAAACCGTGTGGCGAGCTCTAAGCAATATTCATTGTCTTTATGGTTTAATTGAATGATTTCAGCAGCGGTATAACCCGTATCTTCCTCATCATCACTGAGCAAGTCGGTATTATTGCGTTGCCACTCTTCGCTAATAATCTTTTGTAGCTGCTCAAATGAAAGACGAACAGGGGAGTTAAAGGTATTTTTAACAACTCCAGAAAGCGGTTTGAGTTCATTCGATAGAACACGTGCCAGTGAGGATTTACCACTGCCGTTAGAACCGATAAATGCCCAGCTTTCACCCTTATTAATATTGAGTTGTTGAATATCAAGTGTTTGCGTTTCGCTGAGCTTAAAGCTGCTATGTTGTATTGTTATTGAGCTCATCAAGCTTCCTTATCATGAATATTTACCTTGTCACCTAACAGGAATAATCAGGATTGGGGATAAAGTCAACAATTGAGCGAAGAGGGGCGAAAAAAAAGGTGAATGCTTACTTACTTTCTCAAGCAAGTAAGCCGATTTATTTAGCAAAGGGTAGCAACAATCACTTGGTCTGCATTGAAAAGTGCCGTAATCGTATCGTTAACTTGCAAAGATTGTGCATCAACATCACTATTTGGCAGGGTTGAGCAGAGCGTTTCGCCGCCTGTTAGTGTGACAATCACTTCGCTATTATCTTTACCACGTTCTAATGTGGTGATTTTGCCTTCAAGGCGGTTATCGAACTCAGTTTGGTTTGGTTTCTTGCTGAGCTTAACCCAAGGTGCTTTAATTAATGCGAGCACTTCTTTGCCTTCGACTAACCCTAAACGGTTAGCACTTTGCTCAGTCAATGCGGCATTGATCACCGTACTGTTATCCGCTAAACGGATTTGCACGTGTTGTTGGACATGCGTATGGTCACGAGCAATCAAGGTGCCGAAAAACTGGTTACGTGCACTGGTTTGCAGTGAAAAGCGTGAGATTGCTGCAAGTAGGCTATCAAGAGGCAAATTGTCTTCTTTGAGAACATCAAAGGCTTTTTGTTGAATTTGTGCTAATAAATCATATAACTGAAGCAGTCTTTCACCGTAATGGGTTAATGTGGTGCCGCCACCGCCTTTCCCCCCAGTTGCACGGTCAACCAGAATATCATCGGTGAGTTGGTTCATCTCATTGATAGCATCCCAAGCACTTTTATAACTGATACCAGCGAGTTTGGCACCTTGGCTGATAGAACCTGTCGCTTTAATTTGTTTGAGTAGCGCGATACGGCGTGGATCAGCAAATAAACTGCCTTGCAATTTAAGTGTGAGTAAAATTTCTGCCTGCATATTTTTCTCCCTTCCGGCTCGGTTGGTGGTGACAGAGTTAAAAAGCACGTTTAGTATGTCGTTAGTATAATATTTTGTCTAAAATAGTCTGCATTATAACGCTATTATGCGTTATTATTTTGATTTGATTTATAATCATTGTGTTTATAATAGATGTATTGAGAGTCGAATTTTCCCTCGTCAGCGTATCTTGTAGGCTGGTGGGTACAGTATCACTGAAGAGGCTTTTTTATGTTAGAACTCATTAAAAGTTTAGGTTTCGCTCTGATGATGGTCCCAGTAGTGATGTTTTTAATCATGGGCTTGATTTACGGCTTAGGCGCATTTTTTAACTTGTTGTCGAAAGCGCACGTACCTCATCATCATAACACTGAGAACAAGTAACGCTTAGCGAGTGCTGTTCGAATTGATCATAGACCCCTTGATTGTTAATGCAATCAGGGGGTTTTGCATTCTATCCCGTCCAAAATATGCACTAAGCCATCATTTTTAGATGAATGTTAATTAAATTATGCACTATATGACTATGAGTAATTTTATTATTAAATAAAAAACTTAATATCATCATGGTTTTTATTTACCTGTAATACCTATTGAAAAAACGGTTATTTAAAATATATTATGGTGTTAAAATTCTTATAGGCCAAACTATCAATATAGGTGCATTATGAAACGTACAGCAACAATACTTCTGTCATTATTTTTCACTAATATCTCTTTTGCTTCTACGCTCATTAATAATTTATTACAGTGTGATACTTCATTCTTTCAATCAGCAAAGAAAATGCGCCAATTTACACCCATAATTGAAGATTTCTATCAGCAAAAACTTACTGATAGCATAAATTATACGAAACCCGTTAATATGGTTGAAAATGGCGTTAAAATAGTTAACTTTACGGTGACATATACGGATTTCGATAAATACAAAGGTCTTATTCCTAATACACCAATGGGTAAATATTATTATTGGGGAGTTGAATCTTCCCAACCTATCGATGAGGTAGTAGCTATTTTATCTAAAGATATCCACTTGATTAAGTTAGATAAAGATAATTATGTGTATAACCCAATGTATCGAAAATCACCTTCTGAAGATTGGCTAGTAAATAGCTCTCCTGCGGGTAGCATTGCCCCAAGTGAACAAGAGGCTGAAAAATTATTAATTGTCGAAAATGACAGTGAAAATAACAAAGTAAAAATCTTTTGTACGTTACAAGGTAATTTAACAGAAAAAGATTTACGCCATGCAGGGTTAGTTAAATGAAAACAAAATTGGTCATACTCTTATTAAATGGGTTTGTTTTAATAGGGTGTCAAAAAAATACGCTGAATGAAAAAGCAAAAGATAATCACGAAGAAGCAATTCCTGAAAATTATACAAAAGCCTTTGAGACTTCTGTCGGCGTAAATTATTTTGTGAGGGAGGAATCTTTATTTTATCGAAATAACCCAGACCTCGTTCAAATAGATTTAGTCACATCTCTGAGTAAAGAAGATGAACTAAATGGCGTTAAAATTAACTCCATGAAGACTAAACATATTTTTGATTGTCGCCAGAAATATAAATACACAGAAAAACCAGAGGGTTTTTTTACCAATCGCTATGCAACAGGCAAGCCTACTGTGCCTTATCCGGCAAGTAGTAGTGTATGGAAAATAGCTGAAGAAAATTCATTAGATGGTATGTTCTGGACAAATTTATGTGACATCAAAGATCAAATAAATCTGATTGCGGATGCTTTCGTCACGACCACCAATGACAAAGCACCGTATGTGTTGGATGAAAATACGATAATTAAAAGTGCTATTAATGAAGCGGGTGCGGTAAAAATTAACTACCAAATAGTTAACCAAGATAAAGCGTCGTTTATGAAGCGTTACCCTGATATCCAAGCGAAGAAAAAACAGGACTTCTGCTTAACAAATGCCTCGTTTAAAGGTTTATTGAAGCCTCGAATGGCAATCCATGAATATTTTATTGAAAGCCAATCGATAGCCAAATTTGAAATCAGCACACAAGATTGTCATTAAGTAAATATGTCATAAGTTCATTATCATGCATGTAACCTTGAAAACTAAAGTTACATGCATGATTGTCGATATTGGATTTAATTGAGCTTACTGTTTTGAGTCGTTTCTTATTTATAAATTTATTTTCCAGTTAGCAAAATTGCATCATTTCTTGAGCCAGCACACTTTTATACGTAGTTTAACTTTAAGTTATCGCTGTGTCCTGATATATATAGCGTGTTAACTCATACTATGGTGGATTAAAATGAAAAAAGGTTTGGTATCTCTTCTTGCTGGTGCAACATTAACGTTAACCATGGCAAGCAACAGCTTTGCCGCTGATAAAATTACCGTTTTCGCTGCTGCCTCTTTAACTAACGCGCTGAATGAAATTTCAGAGCAATACAAAAAAGAGTCCAATGTAGAAGTGGTGGCATCTTATGCTTCGTCTTCAACATTAGCCCGTCAAATTGAACAGGGCGCACCTGCTAATCTGTTTATTTCTGCTGACCAACAGTGGATGGATTACGCTATCGATAAAAAATTAATGGTCGAAAATACACGCTACACCTTATTAGGTAATGAGCTAGTATTGATCGCACCAAAAGATTCAAAAATCGATAAAGTCGAAATTAATAAACAAACAGATTGGAAAAAACTGTTAGATGGTGGCCGTTTAGCCGTGGGTGACCCTGATCACGTGCCAGTCGGTATCTATGCTAAAGAAGCATTAGGTAACTTAGGTGCATGGGAAACCGTAGATCCATTATTAGCGCGTACCAATAACGTGCGTAGTGGTATGGCACTGGTTGAACGCCAAGAAGCCCCTTTAGGCATTGTTTATGGCTCTGATGCGGTTGCAAGCCAAAAAGTAAAAGTTGTGGGTATTTTCCCAGCAGATTCACATAAACCTGTTGAATACCCAATGGCTATCGTTAAAGATCAAGACAATAAAGCAACTCGTGACTACTACGAATACCTGAAAACCCCAGCGGCTTCTGAAGTGTTCAAACGTTACGGTTTTGAGCCACGTACTAAATAAAAATTAAGAGAGTGTTTCGTTGCAGATGTTAAGTCCTTATGAATGGGAAGCAATCTACCTGAGTCTTAAAGTATCCAGTGTCGCTGTGATCCTCAGCTTACCACTTGGTATTTTAACGGCTTGGATACTGGTTCGCTGTAATTTCCCAGGTAAAACACTGCTCGATAGTATTATCCATCTACCATTGGTGCTGCCACCAGTGGTAGTGGGGTATTTATTATTGATCAGCATGGGAAAACGCGGTTTTATTGGTGAATGGCTGTATAACTGGTTTGGTTTTAGCTTCACATTTAGTTGGCGAGGTGCCGCACTTGCATCTGCGGTGGTGGCTTTTCCCTTAATGGTGCGAGCGATCCGTTTAGCACTGGAAGCGGTTGACCGAAAACTAGAACAAGCCGCAAGGACGTTAGGGGCTACGCCGCTGCGCGTCTTCTTCACTATCACTATTCCACTTTCTTTACCGGGTATTATCGTGGGTACTGTGCTGGCTTTCGCTCGTTCTCTGGGTGAATTTGGTGCCACGATTACCTTCGTGTCCAATATACCGGGTGAAACCCAAACTATTCCCCTTGCCATGTATACACTGATTGAAACACCCGGCGCGGAAGTTGATGCTGCCCGCTTGTGTATCATTGCCATCGTTTTAGCCTTGATTTCATTATTAATTTCAGAATGGCTAACCCGTTGGGGTAAAAAACGTTTGGGGGTAGCGTAATATGTTAGAACTCGACTTTTTCCAAAAGTTAGGGGATTTACAGTTGGAAGTGAATACCCAGCTACCCACTGAAAGTATTACTGCCGTTTTTGGGTTATCAGGGGCAGGAAAAACCTCCTTAATTAACGTGATTGGTGGGCTAACGAAGCCTAACAAAGGGCGCATTGTGTTAAATGGCCGTACGTTAGTCGATATCGAAAAGAAAATCTGTTTGCCACCTGAAAAGCGCCATATTGGTTATGTATTCCAAGATGCTCGGCTCTTCCCGCATTATCGTGTCAAAAATAATTTACGTTATGGCATGGCACCCGAAATGAAATCGCGTTTTGACGATATTGTTGAATTATTGGGTATTGAACAACTGCTTAATCGCTACCCAATCACCTTATCGGGTGGGGAAAAACAGCGTGTTGCTATTGGCCGTGCATTGTTAACTGCGCCTGAAATTTTATTGATGGATGAACCGCTAGCCTCTTTAGATTTACCACGCAAACGCGAGCTATTGCCTTATTTAGAAAAGCTGTCTCAAGACGTTAAAATTCCCATTTTGTATGTAAGCCATAGTTTAGATGAAATCTTGCGCTTGGCGGATAAAGTGATTGTGATGGCAGACGGGAAGGTCAAAGCGTTTGGCCCACTTGAAGAAGTGTGGGCGAGCAGTGCGCTACGCCCTTGGCTACAAAAAGAAACGTTAAGCAGCGTTGTCAGTGCCACAGTACACAGCCAGCACCCAGATTATGACATGACTGCGGTGGTTGTTGGTGGTCAAAAATTATGGATCCCGCGAGTTGATAGCCAGCAAGGTGCAGAATTACGTATCCGTGTCGATGCATCGGATGTTTCGTTGGTGCTAGAAAAACCGCAAGTCAGCAGTATTCGCAATATTCTCTCCGCAGAAGTGGTTGAATGGATTGAAGATGGCGAGCAAATAGATGTGAAGCTGGATTTAGGCGATGAGCACTATTTGTGGGCGCGTATTACGCGTTGGGCACGAGATGAGCTGTCGATTCGTAAAGGTCGCAAGGTGTATGCGCAGGTTAAGGCGGTGTCGTTGTCTCGCCATTTATAATTTTACTCGTCGTCCTTGGCGCCGTGGCGTTGTTGGCTTCAATCAGCCAATCAAGTCACATACTTATGTATGCTCCTCAATCCTCGTCATATTTCGTACTACAGCGTTGTTGGCTTCATTCAGCTACCCAAGTCACATACTTTTGTATGCTCCTTGGGATAGCTTCATTTGCCGCCTAGCTGTAGTGCGAACTATTTAGAGGATTGACGTAAAAGTTTTAATAGAAAACAGAAAAAGGAAAGCGGGGCTTTCCTTTGGATTGATAAGTAAAAATGGGGTTACAGAACGTATTTGCGGATCACTTCAGCGATACCGGGTTCGGTATTTTCGCGGGTGACCAGTTTGGCTTGCTGTTTGATTTCATCGACGGCATTGCCCATTGCGACGCCAAGACCTGCGGTGGTGAGCATGCTTAAGTCATTGAAGTTATCTCCAAAAGCGACAACGTTCTCCATTGTCATACCTTGGGATTCAACCCACTCTTTTAAACGTTGGCCTTTACTATTACCTTTGCGGCCAACATCCACCTGATCCATCCAAGACCATTCACAATCTAAGCCAAAATCATTTTCGATTTCGTTGACGACTTGGTGCAGCTGTTCTTTATCTTGTGAGCTAACCGCAAATTTCCATATTGAATCGTAGTTGTGCATCACATCCGCGTAGTCTTCAACAAATTCAATGGTTGGACGTTGTGCGGTGGGTAATGAATCGGCCCAGTTCAATGTGCGTTTAATGCCTTCTGTTTTTGCGTTATATAACATCGCATTATCCACATACATTAAATGTTGGATATCGGTTCCGCGCAGTTTATCAATCATTTGTGTGACGGAATCGAGGGTCATTGGGTTTGATTTAAGCACTTTTTTCCCAAGATAGTCATATAGGTATGTGCCGTTACAGCAAATAGCCGGAGTATCCAGATCAAGGGCTTGGTAAAAGGGGTGAATAGCGACATGGTGACGACCGGTCACGATGATCACTTTAACGCCTTGGCGACGGGCTTCTTGTAGGACAGCTAACGATTCAGGCAGGATCTTCTTTTGATGATCAAGCAGTGTTCCATCGAGATCGAGCGCAATAACGCGGTATGACATAAACGGCTCCACGTGATTTTAGAAGTGACCTATAGGCGAGCTATAGGAATGAGGTCATTTTATCATCATAGCTGATAATAGTAACGAACTGAACCGTTTTAGTTTAACGTTTTTGGTTTAAGCTAATAGCGACATTGGCGTTAATTACTCACAGTAATTTAAAAAATATAAGGTATAGTGGCCTAATACATTTAGGTTATCGATGCGGCTGAGCATTTTTATCATGAATTAAGGAGTCAGGATGAATCAGGTTGTTTATATTGCGAGTCCCGAAAGTCAGCAAATTCACGTGTGGTCAATGAATGAAGTGGGGGAGTTGACGCTTCTGCAAACTGTGAACACACCGGGGCAGGTACAGCCAATGGTGTTAAGCCATGATAAAAAGCACCTGTATATTGGTGTACGCCCGAATTTCCGTGTCGTCACCTATGCGATTGAAGAAAAAGGCACACTACGTTTAAAAGCACAAACGTCGGTACCCGGTACACCAGTTCACTTATCCCTTGATAATACGGGTAAATACTTGTTTGTTCCTTCTTATCATCAACACAATTTATCTGTGTTGTCGATCAACCAAGATGGCGTGCCTAGCCAAGTGATCCAAGTACTTGAAGGCCTACGTAACCCGCATTCTTCTCATGTGGATGTCGACAATCAACAGCTTTGGGTTCCTTGTTTAGGGGAAGATCATATCCGCTTGTTTGATCTGAATGAAAATGGCTATTTAACAGAAGCGACGGCAGACCAAATCACGACAGCGCCAAATTCAGGCCCACGTCATTTGGCATTCCACCCAACGCAGAAAGTGATTTACTGCGTAAATGAGCTGGATTCAACTATTGGTGTTTACCGTAAATTCACCCGTTACCGCACCATGCTAACGCTGGCAAACTACCCAGCAGGCAATGAAAGCCAACGCTGGGCAGCCGATATCCATGTGACGCCAAATGGTCGCCATTTATATGTCAGCGAGCGTTCAGAAAGCTACATCAGCCACTATATAATTTCTGATGATGGTTGTGAGCTCACGTTAGAGGCGCGTTACCCAACCGAGGTACACCCTAGGGGCTTTAATATCGATGCAACAGGGCGCTTTTTAATCTCCAGCGGGCAAAAGTCTGACCATATTTCGGTCTCAGAGATTGACCCGATCACAGGAAAATTGACGCAAATAGGTAGGTATAAAGTAGGTAAAGGCCCTATGTGGGTACTGTCTTTCATCCTTTGAGCCGTAGCTGCGTTAGCTACGCTTACTAACCCTAGTCACATACTTATGTATGCTCCTAGGGCTTAGTTTCACTTGCCGCCTTGCTACAACTCAAATGATTTTAGATATTAATGCCCTATTATAATTTCGAGTTGTAGCAGTGTTAGCTTCACTGGATACCCTCGATTGCTGCCTTGCTATAACTCAAATTATTTAGGAGATTATTTGTTTAAAAATCTGTTTAAAACAAATAATTAATGGTATCGCGCTGATTACCCTAATACTTTTGTCATAGTCGCGGTGACCTTCGTGAGCTGCTCAGGGGTAATGATATAGGGCGGCATAATATAAATTAACTTGCCAAATGGGCGTACCCACACGCCATTTTCCACAAATACCTTTTGCAAAGCAGCGGTATTTACCGGTTGCTTCATTTCAATCACGCCAATGGCGCCAAGAACACGCACATCTGCAACAGCAGAGTGAGAAGCTAAAGGCAGCAGTTCGGTTTTTAATTGCTGTTCAATATCAGCAATCGTGTGTTGCCAAGGGCTATTGAGCAACAGGGTTAGGCTTGCATCGGCGACAGCGCAGGCAAGGGGGTTACCCATAAAGGTCGGCCCGTGCATAAAACAACCCGCTTCACCGTTGCTAATCGTGTCTGCAACGTGGCGCGTTGTGAGTGTCGCTGAAAGTGTCATATAACCGCCAGTTAATGCTTTGCCTAAGCACATAATATCCGGTGATATATTGGCATGATGGCAGGCAAACAGTTTCCCTGTGCGGCCAAAACCGGTAGCGATTTCATCGGCAATCAGCAAGATCCCATATTCATCACATAACTGGCGCACACCTTTCAAATACTCAGGGTGATATATCCGCATACCGCCAGCCCCTTGCACGATCGGCTCTAAGATGATCGCCGCGACTTCACTGTGTTTTTTTGCTAATTCATCGATTAACGGTACAAGATCATTTGGATCCCATTCATCATAAAAACCGCATTGTGGTGCATCCACAAAGAGATGCGGTGGTAAATAACCTTTGTACAGGCCGTGCATGGAGTTATCTGGGTCGCAAACGGCCATTGCACCAAAGGTATCCCCATGATATCCATGGCGTAATGTTAAAATTCGTTGACGTTTTTCACCTCTTGCCTGCCAGTATTGCAACGCCATTTTTAGTGCAACTTCGACGGCAACGGAGCCTGAATCCGCCAAAAACACACACTCCAAAAGCTCAGGTGTAATGGCGACTAACTGCCTGCATAAATTTACAGCTGGTGGGTGAGTTATTCCGCCAAACATCACGTGAGACATCTGACTTAGCTGATTTGTAACGGCTTGGTTGAGCACGGGATGATTATAGCCATGAATAGCTGACCACCACGAAGCCATCCCATCAATCAATTTTTTTCCATCAGCCATTTCGAGCTCAACCCCGTGCGCAGCAACAATAGGGTAGGCTGGAATAGGGCGGCTCATTGAGGTGTAAGGGTGCCAAATGTGTTGGCTATCAAAAGCGATATCGTGACTATTCATGATTATCCATCGTAAACTTTTTTAGATCATTTTGGTTGACATGATAACCACAATATTTAAACTGGCAACAACTTTTTCAACGGGAGCGTCTCCATGAGTACATTAAAACAGTGGACAATAAAACAAGCTAATGAACTGTTTTCAATACCTTTTTTTGAGTTGTTATTTCAGGCTCAGCAAACACATCGCCAACACTTTGACCCACAGCAAGTGCAAGTTAGCACCTTGTTGTCTATCAAAACAGGCGCGTGCCCTGAAGATTGCAAATACTGCGCGCAGAGTGCTCGCTATAAAACAGGTTTGGAAACTGAACGTTTGATGGAAGTGCAGCAAGTACTTGAATCTGCGAAAAAAGCCAAGCAAGCTGGGTCAACACGTTTTTGCATGGGGGCAGCATGGCGCAACCCAAAAGAGCGTGATATGCCTTACCTAGAAATGATGGTGAAAGAGGTGAAATCCCTAGGGATGGAGACCTGCATGACCTTAGGCATGATTGATGATACTCAAGCCCAGCGCCTTGCTGAAGCGGGTTTAGACTATTACAACCACAACCTTGATACATCCCCTGAATATTACGGCAATATTATCACCACAAGAACATATCAAGACCGTTTGGATACCTTGGGCAATGTTCGCAATGCAGGGATTAAAGTCTGTTCAGGCGGTATTTTGGGTTTAGGCGAAAAAGTCAGCGACCGTGCCGCATTGCTGGTGCAATTAGCCAATTTACCCAAACCACCAGAAAGTGTTCCAATCAACATGCTCATGAAAGTTGAAGGCACGCCAATGGCAGACAATGAAGATGTTGATGCCTTTGATTTTATTCGCACTATTGCGGTTGCCCGTATTATGATGCCGACCTCATATGTCCGTTTATCTGCGGGTCGCGAATATATGAATGAGCAAACGCAAGCACTCTGTTTTATGGCAGGTGCAAACTCAGTTTTCTATGGCTGTAAGTTACTAACCACACCAAACCCAGATGAAAACAAAGACTTAGCTCTGTTTAGAAAGCTGGATATTAACCCTGAGCGAATTGATACAGACGAAGGGGATAACCTGCAAGCCGCTAAATTGGCAGAAACATTGTTAACCGCGGATAACGCCCAATTCTATAACGCAGCGGTATGATGAGCTGGCAAACATTTCTACAAGAGCAGGAAGAACAGCGCAAACGCTCGTCGATTTGGCGTCAGCGGCAATGCATTGATGGCGCTAATGGCCGAGAACTGCACCAGCATGGAAAGAAATACCTTAATTTCTCCTCTAATGATTATTTAGGGTTATCTCATCACCCGAACATTATTGCTGCATGGCAACGCGGTGCGGATATTTATGGGGTCGGTAGTGGGGGCTCTGGTCATACCACGGGGTATACCCAAGCCCATGCCGAACTAGAAACGGAGCTGGCGCAGTGGTTGGGGTACTCGAAAGCGCTGTTGTTTATTTCGGGCTTTGCAGCAAACCATGCGGTAATTACGGCGTTAATGATGCCAAATGACCGCATACTGGCCGATAAACTCAGCCATGCGTCGATCATAGAAGCCTCGATACATTCAGCGGCTCAATTAAGGCGGTTTCATCATAACAATACATCTTCACTTGAAAATTTAATTCATAAGCCAGCAGCAGGGAAAACCCTCGTGATAAGCGAGGGGGTTTTTAGTATGGATGGGGATAGTGCTCCCCTTGATACCTTGCATGATATTGCGAAAAAACACTGTGCATGGTTAATGGTTGATGATGCACATGGTATTGGTGTTTGGGGGGAGCAAGGACGAGGAAGTTGCTCTGCTTATGGTATCAAACCTGAAATTTTAGTCGTCACATTCGGTAAAGCGTTTGGCTCAAGCGGAGCAGCCGTGCTTTGTGATGAGCAAACCGCCGATTATTTGCTTCAGTCTGCGCGCCATTTGATTTACAGCACGTCTATGCCACCCGCGCAGGCAGTTGCATTATTAGAAGCCGTTAAACAGATTAAATTGGCAGATAAACCGCGTGAAACTCTTAATCATCATATTGAATACTTAAGAGAAAATACCAATTTTAAGCAGATGAAATTAGCGGATTCAAAGACAGCTATCCAGCCTTTAATTATTGGTGATAATGAAGCATGCCAACATGCAGCCGCATTTTTACGCCAGAAAGGTATTTGGGTACAAGGGATCCGCCCGCCAACGGTTCCGCCAGGAAGTGCACGGTTGCGGATCACGTTGAGTGCAGCACATCAACAAGACGATCTTGATAAATTGTTGGAGGCGTTATATGACTTCGATAATTTGTCATGATAAGCAAAAAATTGCGGCGGCATTTGGTCGAGCAGCGGCAAGTTACGATGCAATTGCGAATTATCAGCAAGGGACAGGAAATCAACTGCTCAATAAATTGAAATCGACCCTTGTTGCAAAGCAAATCAACAAGCCCTTACGGGTATTAGATGCTGGATGTGGGACGGGTTTTTTTAGCCAAAAACTGAAGAATCAAGGCTATATTGTTACTGCGTTAGACTTATCTTCAGGCATGTTAGATGTCGCCAAAAGCAAAGATGCAGCAGATGAATATGTGTGTGCGGATATGGAGTCGATCCCTGTTAGTTCAGCACAGTTTGATGTGGTGTTTTCCAATTTATCCATTCAATGGTGTGAAAGCTTGCATGGTGTATTGAGCGAATTGTACCGCGTGACAAAACGTGGTGGTGTGATTGTTTTTACAACGCTTGCAGAGAATTCGCTGAGTGAATTATCACAAGCTTGGCAGTCACTAGATGGATATTCTCATGTGAATACCTTTTTAAGCTCACAAGACATTACTGCGAGTTGCCAAACATGGCGTCATGATGTGTCTTTTCATCAAGATACGTTGCTTTTCCCTGATTTAATCAGCTTATTGAATTCGCTAAAAGGGATCGGTGCAACCCATTTAACGGCAGGGCGCCAAGCTGGGCTCATGACGCGTAAGCGCCTTCAACAATTAGCTTTAGCTTACCCGATGGCTCACCAAGGGCTACCGTTAACTTATCAAACCGTATTTGGAGTCATCTATTGTGACTAAAACGTATTTTGTAACAGGAACGGACACTGAAGTCGGTAAAACCGTGGCGAGTTGCGCTTTATTACAAGCCGCTAATGCGCAAGGGGCTAATGCAATAGGTTATAAGCCTGTCGCTTCTGGCAGCGAACAGACTTCAGAAGGGCTGCGTAATAACGATGCTTTATTATTGCAAGCCAATAGCCGCGTGAAATTACCTTATTCAATGATAAACCCCATCGTATTTGAAGCACCGACTTCACCGCATATTATAAGTGAAAAAATGGGGTTACCTATTGATTTCTCTGTCATTAATCAAGGGTTATTAGATATTCAGAGACAAGGTGATTGGGTGCTAGTTGAAGGTGCTGGTGGCTGGTATACCCCATTATCCACTGAAAAAACCTATGCAGATTGGGTCATTGAACAGCAACTTCCGGTTATTTTAGTGGTGGGTGTGAAGCTGGGTTGTATTAATCATGCACTATTAACACTAGAGGCGATTCATGCTGCTGGGTTATTGGTTGCCGGCTGGATTGCTAATGAAGTGGAACCTGCTGGGGCTTATCAAGCTGAATACCTTGCCACACTCAAACGCATGATTAAGCCGCCTTGCTTGGGGATCCTTCCTTATCAACCTGAACTTAATGAATCTACATTAGGGCAATATTTGGATCTTTCATTATTGTGAAATAAATAAAGGGCTTAGCATTATCGTTAAAGCCCTTTTTTCCTTCGTAAAAAAAGATCAATTGTTAAATGTTCGGTTGATCTTGTGTAACGTTCTTAACCTATTTTTTGTCAAGTTTTACCGTAGAAATAGTCTGACGATCGAACTAAAACAGATAAAATCCCTTTTTATTAGCGGATACTACGTAAAAATTTTTTCATATAACTGCCATCATTTTGTCATTTAGTCCACGTTTATCAAATTTTACCAATGTCGAGAAAGCATGAGCCCTAAGGGCTTCAAGAGTTATCCACCATTTCTGTGGATAACCTTGTGCATTAACGTTATAAAACGACTTCTATGCTAGGCGACGAGCGGCTTTGCCTTTATTTGATGTGATTCTGGACTTAAAAATAATTTCATTTAAATACAAATGGTTAAATAAAATCAAGACTTCAATTTGCATTTGCGATAGGGCGATAAAAACCAATAGCATAAAATATAAAGTTTTCCAAAGGTCAAGCATTATTTTGGGGATAACATTTTTATAAACTCATTGGAACGTCGGATAGACAAAATATTAAATTCAGGACTTGAAGCTGTTTTTTTATCCAGTATTATAGCAAAAGAGATAAGTGATGAGGCGGTAATATGAGTAAGGATTTTAAGCTGTATTCTGAGTTTCAGCCTGCAGGGGACCAACCTGAAGCAATTCGTAAATTACGCGAAGGGCTGCAAGACGGCTTAGCACATCAAACCTTATTAGGTGTTACAGGGTCAGGGAAAACATTTACGATAGCCAACGTTATTGCAAAAGAAAATCGCCCAACCATGTTGATGGCACATAATAAGACCTTGGCGGCGCAGCTCTACAGCGAAATGAAAGCGTTTTTCCCTGATAACGCAGTGGAGTATTTCGTTTCTTATTATGATTATTACCAGCCTGAAGCTTATGTACCTAGCTCTGATACATTTATCGAGAAAGATGCTTCTGTAAACGAACACATTGAGCAGATGCGCTTATCGGCGACTAAGGCCTTACTTGAACGTCGTGACGTGATTGTAGTGGCTTCAGTCTCAGCCATATACGGGTTGGGCGACCCAGATAGCTACTTAAAAATGATGCTGCACCTAACGGATGGCATGATCATTGACCAACGCTCTATTTTGAGGCGTTTAGCTGATCTGCAATACAGTCGTAACGACCAAGCTTTTACTCGCGGTACTTTCCGTGTTCGGGGGGAAGTGATAGACATTTTCCCTGCAGAATCTGATGAATACGCGCTACGTGTCGAGCTATTTGATGATGAAGTCGAGCGCCTATCTCTTTTTGACCCTCTGACGGGGCAAATCCAACACCGTGTGCCTCGCTTTACGGTTTACCCAAAAACGCACTATGTCACCCCAAGAGAGCGTATTTTGGAAGCGATGGAGCATATCAAAGAAGAGCTGGTGGATAGACGAAAAGTGTTGTTGGAAAACCATAAACTGGTTGAAGAGCAGCGCATTACCCAGCGCACTCAGTTCGATTTAGAAATGATGAATGAACTAGGTTATTGCTCAGGGATTGAAAACTATTCACGTTATTTATCCGGTCGTGCACCGGGCGAGCCACCTCCGACACTGTTTGATTATTTACCAGCGGATGGCCTACTGGTGGTGGATGAATCTCACGTGACGATCCCACAAATTGGGGCGATGTACAAAGGTGACCGCTCCCGTAAAGAAACCTTAGTCGAATACGGTTTCCGTTTGCCTTCGGCATTGGATAACCGGCCAATGCGTTTTGAAGAATTCGAAGCTCTAGCACCGCAATCTATCTATGTCTCTGCAACACCGGGCAAATATGAGCTGGAAAAATCGGGCAATGAAGTCATTGAGCAAGTGGTTAGGCCAACAGGCTTACTTGACCCGATCATTGAAGTTCGTCCTGTCACCACGCAAGTGGATGATCTACTGTCTGAAATTCGTATTCGTGTACAGAAAAATGAGCGAGTGTTGGTCACCACATTGACCAAACGGATGGCGGAAGATTTAACGGAATATCTGGAAGAGCATGGGGAGCGTGTTCGCTACCTTCACTCAGATATTGATACGGTTGAACGAGTGGAAATCATCCGTGATTTACGGCTCGGTGAATTTGATGTGCTTGTTGGGATCAACTTATTGAGGGAAGGTCTCGACATGCCAGAAGTTTCGTTAGTGGCTATTTTAGACGCTGACAAAGAAGGCTTCCTGCGTTCAGAACGCTCTTTAATTCAGACAATAGGCCGTGCAGCGCGTAACTTAAACGGTAAAGCGATCCTCTACGGCGACCGAATCACCAATTCGATGGAAAAAGCGATAGCAGAAACCGAACGCCGTCGTGCAAAACAAATGGCGTTCAATGAAGAACATGGCATCGTGCCGCAAGGGCTGAACAAGAAAATTGGTGATATTCTGCAAATTGGCCATAAAGTGGGTGGAAAAGGCAAAGGTCGCTCAAAAGACAACGCCAAAAATGAGATATCAATTGATATCCAAGGCATGTCAACGAAAGAGTTGGAGCAACGTATTTCACAACTTGAAGCGCAAATGTATAAGCACGCACAAGACTTGGAGTTTGAAGCGGCAGCGCGTGTGCGTGATGAGTTGCAAGAGATTCGGTCTCAGTTTATCGCTAATTCCTAATCTTCTTCATATTTCGCGTTGTGGGGGTGTTGGCTACGCTCAATCACTCGGGTCACATACTTATGTATGCTCCCCGAGATGCTTTCGCTTGCCGCCTACCCACAACACGAACTATTTTGAAAATGATTTTTCATTGTATTTCATTATGTTGGGAAGCAGGGCAATCACTCGGGTCACATACTTATGTATGCTCTCCGAGATGCTTTCGCTTGCCGCCTACCCACAACGCAAATTATTTTGAAGATGATTTTTCATTGTATTTCATTATGTTGGGGAGATCAGGGGCCATCACTCGGATCACATACTTGTGTATGCTCCTTGGAATAAACTCTTTTGCCGCCTAGCCACAATGCTAGCTATTTAGAGGATTTGCGTGAAAATAATTAGAAAATCAATAGGATTGATATAAAAATTGTCTTTAAAATAGAGAAATATTCCACCTCTGGGAGCCAAAGGTGGAATAAATTACAATAGCGGGATGGTTTCTTCGATGGCTTGTAGGAGCAGCTTTCTATCGTGGCGGTAAGGGATATCGTCCGCTTCGAGGACACGCTGGATAATCTTACGGTCACTGCTGATATCACTGATTTTTGTGCGTGGGCCAAGGATCAACGCATCAATTTTTTTGCAGCCAATATAGTTTTCCATCATCTGCAATTTTTCAGGCAAAGTTAAATTTGCGGCGGAGGAGCACACTTCTTTACCTAAGTTGCCAATATAAATCATCGGTGCTTTACATTCGCGCAGGGCTGTTGCAACTTCTTCAAGTAACAGCAGTGGCATTAAACTGGTGAAGAAACTGCCGGGGCCAATAAGAATCAAATCAGCTTGGTGAATAGCATCTAACGCTTCTCGTGTGGCTTTCACGGAAGGGTATAAGCGTAACTCTTTCGGGATTTCGCGTAGAGCGTCTACATTGACCTCGCCATAAACTTCATTACCCATCTCATCAATTGCCATCAAATCAACGGGGGATTCTGACATTGGAATGAGTTGTGCATCCACTTTGAGCATATTACGAATTAAATTAATCGCCTCAAGTGGTCTAACACTCAGGTGATCTAATGACTTTAACATTAGGTTACCCAAATTATGGCCAGACAGCTCGCCATTGCCACCGAAACGGTATTCAAACATCGCCGAAGCAATCGACGGTTCAGTAATTAACTGATTCAAGCAGTTCCGCATATCGCCCCAAGCAATCCCGCCTTCAGAACGACGAATTCGACCTGTAGACCCCCCATTATCCGTGGTGGTTACAATTCCAGTTAGGCGAGGCCCTAAAGAGGAAAGGGAAGACATTACGCGGCCCAGCCCATGCCCGCCACCAAGGGCAACAACATGTTTCAGGCTCGCCAGACTACTATTTGGCATAGTGTTCCTATATCAATCAGTCAATATTCGGCAAATAAACAGCCACTACTTGAGGCTTTTTATCTGTGATTTTGCCGTGTTTACAGAACCGAACGTATTAAAAATGAAATCTAAAATAAATTGGGCGTTAATCTACCATAAAATATCATTGCCCGCTGAGTTACTGTGATAAAAAACAATAAAAGGCAATATTCCAGATTTACCTTAATTTCTTCGCAAAAAAATACCTGAATGTTTCCATTTTGCACATTTACCTATATAGTGTAAATAATTCTCATTTTCACTATTTGTGTTATGGCTCAATATGTCTGATTCTGAGTTGCAACGCTTGTTTGCACGCCATTCTTCCTCATTATGTCGCTATCTCAACATGTACCTTAAAGACCATAGTTTAAGCATGGATATTGTGCAGGAAAGTTTTGTGCGAATGGCTGAATTGATGAAACACTCGACGATCCAAGACTTTGATGCTTATCTTTATCGCGTAGCGAAAAACCTGATGATTGATCACTTTAGGGAACAAAAAGCTCGCCCTTCAATGGCCATCAGTGATGAGCAGTGGCATGAAATACCAGCACAAACAAAAAGTCTTGAAGCAACGGCAATCAGAGAGCAGCAACTGAGCCAGATACAAACCATTATTCAAACATTGCCTGAGAGAACACAGGCTATTTTTCGTTTGCACAGAGAAGAGGGATTGACGCAAACCGAAGTGGCTCAATTGTTGAATATTTCGCTCAGTACCGTTGAAAAGCATTTAGCCAATGCATTGGCTGTTCTGATTCATCAATGGAAGGATTAATCATGAAACCAACATCTCCATCTGAAATCGAAAATACAGCAGCGATGTGGGTCATCAAAACCACACAAAGAGAACTAAACGCGCAAGAAAATAGCGAGTTCCAGCACTGGGTGAGCGCATCAACAGAGCATGCAAATGCTTATTACCGTGCAAGGCAAATCTGGGCATTAACTTCCTGTCATCAACAGCCTAAAAAAATAATAAAACCGATTAAAGCGGCAAATAGTTATTTGAAAAAAACCATTGCAGCTAGCGTATTAGTGTGTGGCTTGGCGACGCTACTTTGGTGGAGTGAAAATCACGAACAGATTGATTACCAAACCAAAATTGGTGAGGTTCAACACATTACATTGCCCGATGGTAGCCAAGTTGACCTCGATAGTGGTGCGCAATTACAGTTAGCTTTTGACGGGCAATATCGGCAAGTTAATTTGCTTCAAGGACGCGCCTATTTCTCTGTTGCGCCTACCACTGGCAGTGAACTTCGTCCTTTTCAAGTTAAGGCGAAAAATGGAGTAACGCAAGCACTGGGAACCGAGTTTGCTATTGATAATGAAGAGGATAATGTTGATGTGAGTGTTTATCAGCACAGCGTTAAAATATCGCTATTATCAGGACAAGAAGTGGTGGTTAAAGCGGGCAACTTTACACAATACCAACAGCAAATTTCCCCTATATTGCCTCTCGCCAAACAGAATTCAGAAGGGTGGCGTGAGGGGCAGATTATTTTTCAACAGCAAACGCTTTCTGAGATCGCCGCTAAAATCAGCCGTTACCATAAAAAGCAAATTATTATTTTAGCCAATGACAATGATGGGAGGTTAAGTGGCGTATTGCAAATAAACGCGCTAGAAAGCGGGCTTAAGCACCTTGCGTCATCAAAAGGGCTTTCGGTTTATGAAGTGCCATTCTTCACATTAATCTACTGATAGATAATAACATTATTATTTTTCACAATTATTTAAATTATTTTTCACAATTATTTAAATTATTTTTTACGGGTTTCTTGCATTTCTGCGTCTTAATCTAAGTGATTATGATTTTTATTACCATTATCATTTTAGGGATGGGAAATGACTCAAAAAAAGCACCAATATAAAAAAGCCTCACTCTGTGTTTACCTTGTATTAGGGGCACTACCTGCATATTCATTGTTTAACATTGCACACGCGAATCAACCAATAACGGCTGCACAGCAGAAAATTTCATTTTCGATAGGGGCAGGCTCACTTGAGAACGCGTTGTTACAATTTGCCCAACAGGCAAAAGTTGAAATTATTATTAATAGCCAAGAAATGAATGGCTTAAAAAGCCAAGGCATCAAAGGACAGTTAACCTTGCAAGAAGGGTTACAGCAGCTTGTTGGTGCAAATCCAGTTCAGTACCAAATACACAATAATCGTATTTCTATTCATCGGGTAACTAACTCCCCCGCGGGTGAAAAAGTCATCAAGCTAGATAATATTACGGTGACTGCAAGCCAAATTCAGCAAGGGGACTGGGTTTACAGTAGCCCCTCATCGGTGAGTGTGATCAGTAAAAAGCAAATTGAAGACAGGCCACCGAAGCATATTGCTGATGTATTGGAACTCACGACGGGCGTGTATTCCAGTGTCAGCCAGCAAGACCCGTCATTATCAGTGAATATTCGTGGGATCCAAGATTATGGGCGTGTGAATATGAATATTGATGGGATGCGGCAAAACTTCCAAAAAAGCGGCCATGGGCAGCGTAACGGTTCAATGTATATTGATTCTGAGCTACTTTCTGGCGTTGAAATTCAAAAAGGAAATAGTAGTGGGATGGGGAGTGGGGGAACACTCGGCGGTGTTGCCACATTTAATACGGTAAATGCATCTGATTTTTTATCGAAAGATAAAACATTTGGTGGAAAATTACACGCAAGCACAGGGACAAACAATACCCATTTTATCGGCAGTAGCGCATTTGCCTTGGGTAATGAAAAAGGGGACTTACTGTTTGCCGCCAGTGAACGTCGATTAGGTGACTATAAACCAGGGACGCACGGCAGTATTGGTGACATCCGTGTTAACAATGAAACGGGGCATTATGACGAATTAGTACGTGGTTTAAAACATAGCCGAATTAACGATAGCAATTACCAAATGACGTCCTATCTGGCGAAAGCAGGCTGGAATCTCAGTGAGTCACAACGTTTACAATTCAATTATTTAGAAACCAAAGTGGCAACCCCTAATGCAGGAACGTTGACCAATTTGACGCAAACATGGCCGTACAAGCTTGGGTGGAAAAGTAGTGGATTTAGTGATGTGACAACTCAGAATTACTCTCTTGATTATACACAATTTAGTGACAGTCCATGGAGCACTGAATTTAAAGGGAAAGTATATTTTGTCGATACGAAGGACGACACGGAAACTTATTCAACCAGCCCTGTTTTTAATAATGGCTACCAGATGGATACTCGGGTTAAAACACTCGGGTTACAACTTGAAAATCATTCAGAGGTTGAATTTAATCATAATAATGTAGTAAAAGCGCATTATGGTTTTGAAACTTTCCAAGATAAAGCCAGTAGCTCATCAACGCGTGAAGCCGCATCAGGAGTGACACCGGATGGAAAACGCACGTTGAGCTCTCTGTTTACTAATTTAACATATGAATATGATGACTGGCTGACCGTCGAAGGGGGAGTGCGTTACGACTACTATACCCTTAAAGGGCAAACCAGTATGCGTTATCCTATCTTTCCCTATACCAAAGAAAACCCATGTACGGGGAGGCGGTTACGTGATTGCCCTAGCACGATGTACACAGAGCATTGGAATGTTGATAAATCAGAAGGAGCGTTTTCACCTAACGCTCGACTGGCTATCCGTCCCGGCGTTGAATGGATGGAGTTCTTTACCAGTTATGGCCGTTCGTGGCGTCCGCCTGCGATCACTGAAACACTCACCACGGGCAGTGCTCACAGCTCCTCAACACAGTATCCTAACCCATTTTTGAAAGCAGAACGTTCGAATGCGTGGGAAGTCGGGATGAACCTGAATTACCCGCAACTGGTGCTCGAAGAAGACCGACTATTGGCTAAAGTGGCTTATTTTGATACGCGAGTTGATAACTACATCAACCTTTCTATTAACCGAACTAAGCCAGGATTGGTTAACCCAAGTATTGGAAATGCTGCGTACAGCAATAACTTAAATACGACACGTTTTAGAGGGTTTGAATACCAACTCAACTATGATGCAGGGTTTGTGTATGCCGATTTAACGTTCACTCATATGATTGGCAAAAATAAATTCTGTGCTAACCGTGCGTGGTTAGGTGGCGTCTTGAAATTCCCAGAAGGTGTGGGGCCTGGTAATTGGTACGCAGAATCTGATGAGCAAGCAAACAATTATGTGAACTGTGATAGCGGCTCCATCTTTGGTAGCGCAGCAAACCTGCCCGGTGACAGAGGGTCATTCACACTTGGTGGACGTGCCTTTGATAGAAAATTGGATGGTGGAATGGTTATCCGTTTTACCCCCGGCTTCCAAGACTATTCCGCACAATCAAATTACCCATATTTAGCGGATTGGCCGAAGTATACCCTTGTGGATTTATACGCAAGTTATTCAATTACCGATAATTTAATTATCCGCGGGAATGTGGAGAACTTAACCAATCGGGCCTATGTGGTGAGCTACGGAGAAAGCTTAGCGAACACGCTAGGACGTGGAAGGACGATATCTGGCGGGATTGAGTACCGTTTCTAAATACGTTCAATTAGTTGGAGCATAGGCGTTCGCTTTTGATTGGCATAATGCTTAGCGAGAAATACGAAGCGATTGGTAACAATATTTATAACGGAAACAATAGGATGGGGAGCTTGCTCCCCATTTTAGATCTATATCAAGAAATGTTTAATTAAATAATAAGAGATGTTAATCATTTAAAGTGAAATTGTATCTGTGACTAGGCTATTTTTAAGAAAATTGTCTATGATAATAAGAGCTTCGGAGATTACCGCTGATGTTCTGTAAGTCGTTGTATATTATATTATATACCGAATTCTGATTCGCTTTTTCATATTCTATACGCTAGAATCCTTACAGAAATTAAGTGAACAAAGTGGCCTGTTTTCGTTATTAAATTAGCGGCTTTGTTCCAAATAAAACTCCTAGCCTTTGCGTCTAAGTTTGTTTCCACAAATATGATGCTCTGGCCGTGGCCTTAGAGCCACCAGGGTGCAAGATAGAAATGTCTGCATCTCCCGTATTTGGAAAGGTGTGATTATGCAGCAACTCGTCGATCAATTTGACCGAAAATTTTACTATCTTCGGCTTTCTATAACAGATGTTTGCAACTTCCGTTGCACATACTGTCTACCTAATGGTTATCAGCCAAGTGGCCGCCATGAATTCCTCACACTGGATGAAATTCGCCGTGTCAGCAGCGCATTCGCTGAATTAGGCACAGAAAAAGTGCGTATCACAGGCGGTGAGCCTACCATGCGCAAAGATTTCAGTGAAATCATTGCCGCAATTCATGAAAATGCCGCGATCAAAAAAATTGCAGTGACCACTAACGGTTATCGCATGGCGAGAGACGTTCAAGCATGGAAAGATGCAGGTCTAAATGCGATTAACGTCAGTGTGGACAGCTTAGATCCACGTCAGTTTGCGGCAATCACCGGGCAAGACAAATTCTTCCAAGTGATGAAAGGAATTGATGCTGCGTTTGAGGCTGGTTTTGAAAAAGTGAAAGTCAACGCTGTGCTGATGAAAAATGTCAACGATATCGGGCTGAAGTCATTCCTAAATTGGATTAAGCACCGCCCAATTCAACTGCGTTTTATTGAATTAATGGAAACAGGGGATGGCAGTGATGTTTTCCAGCGTTTTCATGTTTCTGGCGAAACCATTCGCGACCGTTTAATTGAAGAAGGTTGGTATCGACTTCCTCGGTCACGCAATGATGGTCCTGCTCAAGTCTTTAGTCATCCTGATTACCAAGGTGAAATCGGTCTTATCATGCCGTATGAAAAAGACTTTTGCCAAAGCTGCAATCGCCTTCGCGTATCTTCTTTAGGCAACCTCCATTTGTGCCTATTTGGTGAAAATGGCATTCCTCTACGTGATTTGTTAGGGGACGATAACCAAAACGAAGCACTAAAAGCGCGGATACAACGTGGTTTGCATCACAAACGCGAAACGCACTTTCTACATATGGGTGATAGCGGTATTACCCCTAATTTATCCGTTATTGGCGGTTAACTCTTTTTCAGATTTTCAGGAGAAAATATGTCCCAACTGACTCACCTCAATGCGTCGGGCGAGGCGCATATGGTTGATGTTTCAGCTAAAGCTGAAACTGTCCGTGAAGCTCGTGCAGAAGCTTATGTCACAATGACCCCCGAAACCTTAGCCATGATTGTTGATGGCAGCCACCATAAAGGGGATGTGTTTGCAACGGCACGTATTGCAGGCATCCAAGCCGCTAAAAATACATGGCAGTTAATTCCATTATGCCATCCACTGTTGTTAACTAAAGTGGAAGTCACCCTTGAAGCAGAACAAGCACATAACCGTGTTCGTATCGAAACATGTTGCCGCCTAACCGGTAAAACTGGGGTGGAGATGGAAGCATTAACGGCGGCCTCGGTAGCGGCATTGACCATCTATGACATGTGCAAAGCAGTACAAAAAGACATGGTCATTGGCCCTGTTCGTTTGTTAGAAAAAACAGGCGGCAAATCTGGACATTTTAAGGTGGAATGATGATTACCGTATTATTCTTTGCACAAGTTCGCGAATTAGTGGGAACAGATAAACTCGAAATAACTGAAAAATATCAAACGGTTGAGTCTCTACGCTTTGCCCTGTCACAAAAAGGTGATCGCTGGGCACTGGCGTTAGAAAACGGCAAATTGCTGGCGGCAGTTAATCAATCATTTGTTTCCCTAGAACATCCTCTGGTGGAAGGGGATGAAGTGGCCTTTTTCCCACCGGTGACAGGGGGATAATCATGGAAAACACCCATATTGCTGTCCAAACACACAATTTTAGTGTTGGTGAACAATATCAGTGGCTTGCGAAGTGTGATAGTGATGGCGCTGTCGTTACTTTCACTGGCAAAGTTCGCAATCACAACCTTGGTGATAGTGTCGCAGCCTTAACCCTTGAGCATTATCCAGGAATGACGGAAAAGGCCTTAGCAAACATTGTCATAGAGGCAAGAGAACGTTGGCCTTTGCAGCGTGTGAGTGTGATTCACCGCATTGGTACTTTGCAGCCGGGGGAAGAAATCGTATTTGTTGGGGTGACGAGCGCACACCGTAATGCAGCATTTCAAGCCGCTGAATTTATTATGGATTACTTAAAGACGAAAGCACCGTTTTGGAAAAAAGAGACCTTGCCAGATAACGAACGCTGGGTTGAAGCGAAAGATAGCGATGAAGCATCAGCAAACCGCTGGTAATCGCACTTTTTCCTCCGAAAAATACGAATTTGCCGAATGGTAATGTCATAATAATGTGTTAGACTTTGGTTAATTTTCTCCGATTGCAGTATTTTTACTGTGTCGATTTTTATTTTAGCGGAAGGGTAACCATCATGGGTCAGTTTGATCAACGTAATGATTCTCTTGTCCAGAGGGCCGAAACTGGCGTTCAGGCATTTATGTCTCAGGTCTACGGCTGGATGACAGTCGGTCTACTGTTGACAGCATTTGTGGCTTGGTATTCAGTGAGCAGCGGTTTGTGGTTCACCATTGCCTCAAATAAAATTTTATTTTTTGGAATGATCATTGCTGAACTGGGTTTGGTAATGGGAATTTCATTCTTACTGCAAAGAATTAGTGGAATGATGGCAACGGGCATGTTTATGCTCTATTCATTACTAACTGGTTTAACTATTTCTGTCATTCTTGCGGCGTATACTGGTGAATCTGTTGCGAGCACCTTTGTTATCACTGCGGTCATGTTTGGTGCATTAAGCTTCTACGGCTACACCACTAAGCGCAGCTTAACAGGAATGGGTAACTTTCTGTTTATGGCACTGATTGGTATCGTTGTGGCTTCTTTAGTTAACATCTGGCTACAAAGCACAATGATGTACTGGGTGATCACTTACGGTGGTGTGTTACTGTTTGCTGCGTTGACGGCTTATGACACACAAAAACTGAAAGAAATGGGCTCACAAATTAATGAAGATGACAGAGAAACAATGCGTAAATACTCCATCATGGGTGCGTTGTCTCTATACTTAGACTTCATCAACCTGTTCCTGATGTTACTGCGTATTTTCGGTGACCGTCGCTAATTGCGAGTAACGCATTCATTAGTTGAATGTTTTAACCAGTAAAACTCAAAACCCTTGTTGCTTCGGTAGCAAGGGTTTTTTCATGGTAATCGTACCAAAAAATATAATTTGATTATTATTTACTCGCTAATTCAGGGTTTAGTTAAGTGCTTTACAACGCTAAATCTATTCACCTTAATAACGGCATTAGGCAATTTTCTTTCTAAAGAGATAATACGCTGCAGAACTGGTGATGATAGCGATAATCAGTAATGGCCATAAACTTTGGAAAATCACCGAAAAATCAGCGTCTTTTAAGTAGATTTGTTTAGTGATTTCAGTAAAGTGGCGAATAGGGTTAACCCAAGTGATATCTTGCAGCCAAACAGGCATGTTCTCGACTGGGGATATATAACCAGATAGCAGTACAGCTGGCATCATAAACACAAACACCCCAATGAAGGCTTGTTGTTGCGTCGAGCAAAGGGCTGAAATTAATAAGCCAAACCCCACTAATGACAAACCATAAAATAGCATCGTGGCATAGAACAGTAGCAGTGAACCTGCAAATGGGATCTGGTAACAAAAAATGCCGATAACCAACACAAGGCTTGCTTGGGCTGTCGCCACAATTAACGCAGGTACTGCTTTACCAATAAAAATTTGCCATGTTGTTAATGGGGAAACCAGGAGTTGATCCAGCGTCCCTTGCTCCCTTTCGCGTGCAATGGAAAGCGAGGTCACAATCAGCACGCCAATCGTTGTTATGAGCGCCACTAAAGAGGGCACAATAAACCACTTATAATCTAAGTTTGGGTTATACCAGTTACGAATAACCAACTCACTATTATTGGGCTTGATTTGGTTTTGTGTTAACTCTTGCTGATATTGCATCACAATTTGTTCGACATAATTCGCTGCAATTTGCGAACTGTTTGAATTACGCCCATCGAGTAATAACAACATATTTGCAGGGGAATGCGAGTCGATATCTGCACTAAAGTTTTGGCTAAAACGCACGGCTAACAGGGCTTTACGGTTATCGAGGGTATCGCGTACTTCATGCTCACTTTTGACGAGTAACACGTGGGAAAATGCACTGGCTTTGGCTAACCGTTGAGTAAGCTCAACAGCGTGTTTACCGCCATCTTGGTCAAAAATTGCAATAGTGGTATTTGTTACTTCTAATGTGGCGGCAAGCGGGAACAAAATCATTTGAAAAATAACAGGTAAAATCAAAATAACTCGAGTTTGTGGCTCTTGTAATAATGATTGTAACTCTTTCATAATTAAGGTGTATAAACGATAAAACATAGTGCACCTCAATCAAGACGGCGGCGAGTTTTCAGCGCCGTCAGACCAATAAATAAGATTGCAGAGGCAATCAATAATAAGAAATCAACCAGCAACACCCAGTAAATATCCCCTGCAAGGAACAACGTTTGCAAGCTGCTGACAAAGTAACGTGCTGGGATAAAATAGGTTACCCACTGAATGATGGCTGGCATGCTATCAATCTCAAAAATAAACCCTGATAGCATAATTGCAGGCAAAAATGCCGCATTTAAGGCCACCATCGCGGCATTAAATTGGTTGCGAGTAATCGTTGATATTAATAGCCCCATGCCAAGGGCGGTTGCAAGGTACAGGCTCGTAATAACAAACAGCACTAATAATGACCCGCGATACGGTACGCCCAGAACAAAGGTTGTCACGACCATGCACAGCACCATCACAAAAGTGCCAAGAACTTGGTAAGGTAATAATTTTGAGAGCAACAATTCAGTGCGAGTGATTTGGGTTGAAAGCAAGGCTTCCATAGTGCCGCGCTCCCATTCACGGGCAACCACCAGTGACGTTAAAATCGCCCCCACAACGGTGATAATAATGCTAATGGCGCCTGGAATAATAAAATGTTGGCTGATTGCCGCCTCATTAAACCAGTAACGCATATTAAGCTCAATTAATGGTGAAACTGTATTTGCACGGTTTTCACCTTGTTGCTGCTGCCATATTTGCCAGACGCCTTTGGTGTAAGCTTGAACAAAGTTAGCCGTGTTCGGTTCACTTCCATCGGTGATAATTTGTATCGCAGCGTGCCCTTCAGGTTGCAGTAATTGGGCCGAAAAATTCACTGGGATCACGACAATTCCACGAATTTCACCTGCTTGCATTTTGTCGATTAACGCTTTTCGGTTATCACTGATAGTGGCATCAACAAAAGGAGAACCTGTAAAGGTATCCACGAGCTCGCGTGCAGGCTGGCTTTGTTGCTCCATTAAAATGCCAAGACGTAATTTACTTGAATCCAAGTTAATGCCGTAGCCAAAAATAAATAGCAGCATCAATGGGATCAACACTGCAATTAAGGCACTACTGGGGTCGCGGACAATTTGTTTGGTTTCTTTCCAGCACAACGCTTTTAGTCGGCGCCATGAAAAATGAGAGGTAGAATGATTCATTTTACCCCCTGTTGTTTGTCGTAATTCATAATGAGCTCGATAAACGCATCTTCCATAGAGGGATCTGGGTTATCACGGGTAGCAACTTGCTGTTTTAGCTCATCAGGTGTGCCAGCTGCGATAATTTTGCCGTGGTACACAAGCCCAATTCGGTCGCAATATTCTGCCTCATCCATAAAATGAGTCGTCACCATTACGGTCACACCTTTATCTACCATCCCATTGATATGTAGCCAAAATTCTCGGCGAGTTAATGGGTCGACACCTGAAGTGGGTTCATCTAAAAATAAAATATCAGGTTCATGCATGAGTGAACAAGCAAGGGCAAGGCGCTGTTTATAGCCCAAAGGAAGGGATTCAGTGATTTGATTGATAATAGGCTTAAAGCTAAAGGCATCAACCATTTCTTGGATTTTGCTAGACTGCTGTTTATGGTGCAATCCATAAACTCCAGAGAAAAATTTTAGGTTTTGCCCTACCTTTAAATTGCCATAGAGCGAAAATTTTTGTGCCATATAGCCAAGGTGTTGCCTTGCTTTATTAGAACTGGTTTTTAAATCCATACCCAGCACTAAAGCTTGCCCTTCAGTGGGTTTCATTAGGGCACACATCATTTTAAAGGTGGTGGATTTCCCTGCGCCATTAGGCCCTAATAGGCCAAAAATTTCCCCGCGCTTGACTTGGAAATTGACGTGGTCCGTCGCTGCAAAATCACCAAACCTTTTAGTCAGATTGCGAGCTTCGATCACTGTTTCTTGGGGATTAGCAGGGATCTGCGGCACAATGGCCGCTAATTCTGAACGGTGGGAAGGGCCGCCACCAAGAAGGTCAATGAACGCATCTTCAAATCGTGGTTGTGCGGCAATTAGCTTATTTTCTTGCATATTGAGTGCATTTAACAGATTTTCTTGAGATGCATCAGGTTTTAGAATTAAGCGAACATAACGGCCTTGGATCACGCCATCTGTTGTTTCAGGAAGTACTAATGCATTTTGCAATACCGTACGTTTTTGTGCGGCTGGAACTTCAAGTAAATAGGAACGACCCGCCATTTTTTGTGTTAATAACTCAGGTTTTCCCGAGTAAAGCAGTTGGCCTTTATTGAGGAGAAGGACCTCTTTACATTGCTGGGCTTCATCTAAATACGAAGTACTCCACAATATTAACATTCCATCATCAGCAAGAGTATGAACCATCTGCCAGAGTTCACGTCTTGCGATAGGATCGACACCAACACCCGGTTCATCCAATAGCAAAACTTTCGGTTTACCCAGTAAAGTACAGGCTAAACCCAGTTTTTGCTTCATGCCGCCTGAAAGCTTACCCGCAAGGCGCTTAGTAAAAGGGGCAAGGTTAGTGAATGAAAGTAACTGTTGGTAGGTTTTTTCTCGCTCTTCTCCAATAACACTGCGCAAATCGGCGTATAAGTCCAAATTTTCTTGAACCGTTAAATCTTCATATAAACCAAACTTTTGGGGCATATAACCAAGGTTTGCACGTACTGCGATACTGTCTTTAATGGGGTCTAAACCCATCACGCTAATCTGCCCTGCATCAGGTTTAAGCAACCCAGCGAGCATACGCATTAACGTCGTTTTCCCTGCGCCATCGGGACCCACTAACCCGGTGACAGATCCACCGCGAATATCTATTGTGAGGCTTTCAACCGCAGGCGAATCTAAGCCACTAAAGCTTTTTTCAACCCCTTGAAGTCGGATGCTGTAATCATCACTCATGGCTATTTCTTATTGTTTGTTATCTGCAAAGTTAATGGTAACAGGCATTCCTTGGCGCAAAGCATCGTCTGCATCATCAACAATAATACGTAATCGATAAACTAAATCAGTTCGTAAATCAGGGGTTTGTACACTTTTAGGTGTAAATTCAGCGGTTGGAGAAACAAAACCAATCGTGCCATGGTAGGGTTGATTAGGGCGGCTATCCGTATAGAGCGTGACTTTCGTCCCTGGAACGGCGTTACCAAGGTGCGGTTCGCTAACATAGGCACGCACCCAAACAGGGTGAGTAAGGGTAACACTAAAAATACTGTTTCCGGCGCCAACATTGGTTCCCGGCTCAATGGCCCGAGTCAAAATAGTGCCATCGGAAGGGGCTACCAGCACGGTATCTTGCAAATCGAGCTCAGCTTGGGCAACGGCGGCTTCTGCTTGCAGCCATTCCCCTCTAGCCGCCGCTATCTCTTCTTGGCGAAAGCCACTTTGGTATTGGTTTAGTTTGTCTTGAGCGGCTTGAAGAGCAGCAAAGGCTTGATTACGATTATTTTTTGCATTATCAAGGTCATTGGCTGAAATGACGCGAGAAGCCGCTAAGCCTTGTTGGCGCTTATAAAAGTTATCCGCATATTGCCAAGCAGCTTGCCGTTGGGCGACCTCCGCTTCAACTTGGGCTACTTCTTGGGTGCGGTAACCGCTCTCTTTTAACGCTAACTGTGCTTTGGCGCTTTCTCTCATACCTTTAGCTTTATTCAATGCATTGATAAAAGGTGCATCATCCAATTGGCCAAGTTTATCGCCTTTTGCAATGCGCGCGCCCTCATCAACCGTTAAGGACACGAGCTTGCCGGGTACTCTAAAACTCAAATTCACCGTTCGAACATCAACATTGCCATATAATGTTAATGAGTTATCTTGTTGAGATTGATAGTAATAGTAACCGCCAACTGCTGTACCGATTAATAAGACAATAATAAAAACAAAAATAGAACGGCTTTTATTGTTCATCGCTAACCCTAGTTAATAGTTAAAAGATGATTTCACTTAATGGTTTAATCATATCACTTTTCAATCTGTTTGCGGTGACGTAACCCCGCTAATAATATATTAGTATGTTCAATAAGGACTTGATTAATAATTTTAAATTCATTTTCATTGATATGTTTCCACCCTGTTTGGCGTAATAAGGTTTCTCGCGCGATACGAAATGACAGTGTTTCACCTAAAATGGCGTGAGTATGAATGAGTGTTGTGAGGTGATTGGGGTCAGCCCCAATATAAACAGCGATTAAACGGTTGAGGCGTGAATGGATAGGGCCTAAAGCTTGCTCATGAATGATGGTGTAGGCTTCGGTGGGGTTAAGCTGTTCACGTGCTAATATACGAGAAAAGCTTAAGTTTTTCTTTTCCAATTGAAAATAGTTATAGGCGATGACTGTTTTTTGCAGTAAATCGAGAGCTTCCTGAGGTGTTCTTTCATTAACAGGCTGATTTAAAAAGTGATCAATAGCACTAAACACATCATGGAAACTCTCTTTAATATTTTTAGCAATCATCTTTGCGACCGCTAAATAAAGCCCTTCTTTGGAACCAAAATAGTAGGAAATGGCAGCAATGTTTTGCCCTGAGGCTTGTGCGATTTTGCGGGTTGTTGCCCCATCAAGCCCTTGTTCCCCATAAACATCCGCTGCAGTAAGTAGTAGTTGTAACTTTGCGTTTTCTCCCCGCAAGGTTGGTGACGAATTTATATTCATAAACATTCCTTTAAATCAGAATTAAATCATACTTTATAAGCTCTAAGTGGCTCTTTATGTTTAAAAGGGGTCATAAACGACAACTCATAGTGTTGTATAAGTATATATACTATATAGAGGGAATTTTATATTAATTTATGACCCAAACTAAATTAATATATTTATCACCATCAAATAATGTTAGAATTTTGCAATGTCGCACGGCAGTTTGCGCTTTTTTCTTCTGACTCACTTCCCCCAGAACTGCCACAATCAACTTGAAGCGGTGAAGCCCGGAGTAATTTAATTTGACAACTTTTTCAGACCTCGCGTTAAACGAGGAAATTTTGCTTGCCATTAATGAGTTAGGCTATGAAAGTCCAACGCCTATTCAACAACAAGCTATCCCAGCTGTGCTTGCAGGAAACGACCTTCTTGCGAGTGCACAAACCGGAACAGGTAAAACAGCTGGTTTTACACTGCCGATTTTACAAAAACTGGTTTCTAATCCTCGCGGTAATAACCGTCGGCCAATCCGTGCACTAATTTTGACGCCAACGAGGGAGCTTGCGGCTCAAGTTGCTGAAAATGTAAAAGAATATAGCCGTCACTTGCGTATTCGTTCATTTGTTGTTTTTGGTGGAGTGAGTATTAATCCGCAGATGATGAAACTGCGAGGTGGGGTTGATATTTTAATCGCCACGCCGGGTCGTTTATTGGACTTAGAACATCAAAATGCCGTTGACCTTTCTCAGGTCGAAATGTTTGTATTGGATGAAGCTGATCGTATGTTAGATATGGGCTTTATTCACGATATTCGCCGTGTTATCAATAAATTACCTAAAAAGCGCCAAAATTTACTGTTTTCAGCAACCTTTTCTGATGACATTAAACAGCTTGCGAATAAGTTGCTAAATAACCCTGTTACTATCGAGGTTGCACCACGAAATTCAGCGTCTGAGCAAATAACGCAATATGTTCATTTAGTGGATAAAAAGCGTAAAGCTGAGTTATTGTCATTTATGATTGGCCGTGACAACTGGCAGCAAGTTCTTGTTTTCACAAGAACAAAGCACGGGGCAAACCGTTTAGCAGAACACTTGAATAAAGATGGTGTTAAAGCCGCGGCTATTCATGGTAATAAGAGCCAAGGTGCAAGAACACGTGCTTTAGCGGACTTTAAATCAGGGGATATCCGTGTTTTAGTGGCAACTGATATTGCTGCTCGCGGCCTTGATATTGAGCAGCTGCCTTATGTGGTCAATTTTGAATTACCAAATGTCGCCGAAGACTATGTTCATCGTATTGGTCGTACAGGTCGTGCAGATGCAACTGGTATGGCGGTATCATTAGTGTGTATTGATGAAGCTAAGCTGCTTAAAGATATCGAAAAACTGCTGAAAAAATCGATTCCACTGATGGCGATTGACGGTTATGAGCCTGATCCATCTATTAAAGCAGAACCGATTCAAAAAACGCCACAACGCAATGAACGTCGCTCTGGTGATAGAAACCATGGCAACAATACTAAGTCTCCACGTCGTAGTCATTCACCCGCGGCGAAAGCCGGTGGTAACAGAGGCTCTGCATCTACATCACCGTGGAAAAGTGCCCAGAAAAAAGTGAGTCAAGGGCGTAAGGATAGCTAGTTACATCAAAAAATGATGTGACTATAAGTAACATAATGAGTGTACTAAATTTTAAGGGAGTAAGGCTTGGCTTTATTTCCTTAAAATTCACCTTTCATTCTTTTAATCTATTGTTTGAACCAATCATTTGATTAATACCAATCCTCCCAGCTTAATATTAATTTCAGCTCGATACTATCTCGGTGATCATCAAATTGAGATGTGCAGCATAAGATAACAATATTTTCACAAAATCCCTTTCAAATTTTAATAAAACAAATTAATTTCATCAGTGAATTATCAAAACGGGCGCAAACGGGTTTATGCGGGTAAATACGGGCTTTTGTGTTTTTCTTTGTATTTGCCCGTATTTGACCGATATGCAAACTATTAAGCGATACAGCATCGCTAAGTTAGGGGGAATTTGTGTTTTCTGAGATAAAAATCACAGAAAATGGCTTTTTTCCCTGATCCTAACGTTCTGAGAAAAACGGCTCAGTAATCATGAATTGGTACGGCTATACTCATCACCATATTGAAAGGGGACAAATATGCTACAACTCGAAAGACACAATGCTATTGTTGCCCTCATTCAAGAACATGGCGCAATGCGTGTTAATGATTTGGCCGAGCGTTTACAGGTATCTCGGGAAACGGTGCGGCGAGATTTAACTGACCTTGAACATCAAGGAATGGTGAATCGAAGCCATGGTGGGGCGTTGTTATCAAATAAGCTAAAAACGTCGTTGATACCCTATTATGCACCTCAAGAAATGCCTCCTTCAGTAAAACAAGGCGCATTTCGAGTTCGAACGGCGTTAAATATAGAAAATAAAACACGCATGGCGAAAGTTGCTTTGGATTTTATTCAACCGCAGCAAATTATTTTACTAGATGGTAGCAGCAGCAGTTGGTTTTTAGCTAGGCAACTTCCTGAGTTTGAATTAACAGTTGTTACGCCTTCTATTGCGATTATTCAAACGCTGATGCCGCGGACATCGACGCGTGTTGTCGGGTTAGGTGGGGAATTTTCTGTCGCAGAAGAAGCTTTTTTTGGTGAAACGACAATCAAACAAATTAATGAACAGAATGTCGATACACTATTTTTTTCCTGTCAAGGAATTGATAGAGATAGAGGCATTTATGCGGATAGTGAAGCTCATGCAGCACTCCTTAGGCAAATGTTTTTAATATCGCGTCGAATTGTTTTATTAGTTGACCAAAGTAAGTTTGGAAAGATAGGAACAGCTCGAGTTTGTGGGTTTGGTGATATTGACCTATTAATTACTGAAAAATTTGATGACCCATTATTCCAAAAGGAAATGACGTGGCATAACGTTAAAGTCATTACGATTAATTAAATTTATAATTAAATAGTAAAACTCTGAACTTATATATGTCAGAGGCAGCATTGTATTAAATAAAATATTTATTAGGATGAAAAGATGAAATACTTAATTTCACCGTCTTTAATGTGTATCGATATGATGAAAGTATCTGAGCAATTATCATTTTTAAATGATAATGCGGATATGCTGCATGTGGATATAATGGATGGGCATTATGTCAAAAACTTAGCATTGTCAGTTGATTTTATTAGACAAATTAAACCCTACACACAGCTACCCATTGATGTTCATCTCATGGTAGAACACCCAATGGATTTTATTGATGATTTAATTTCTGTTGGAACTGACAGTATTTCTTTGCATGCGGAAATTATAAGTTCATATGCATTTAGAGTTATTAATCATATTCGTAATAAGGGAAAAAAAGTTGGGATTGTTTTAAATCCTGCGACAAGTATTGAGGTGTTAAATCCTTATATTCATTTAATTGATAAAGTTACTGTGATGACGGTTGATCCGGGTTATGCAGGGCAAGCATTTATTCCCGAAATGGTAGAAAAGATCCATGCTTTGAATCAGAAAAAAGCAGAAGGGAATTATTCATTTTTAATTGAGGTTGATGGTTCTTGTAATAAAAATACGTATAAAGCCTTATTAAAAGCAGGTGGGCAAGTTTTAATTATGGGAAGTAGTGGGTTATTTAAAAAAGGTATTCCGCTATCTGAAACGTGGCAAACGATGCAAGAAGATATCCACACCTCACTGAATTATGCTTAGTTTTAAGGATTAATTATGGCAGGAAAAGTCTGTGTATTCGGCTCGTTTAACTTTGATATGGTTGCTAGAGTATCTCGCTTCCCTTTTCCAGGTGAATCACTTGTCGCAAACAGCAGTATGACAAGTGCAGGCGGGAAAGGAGCAAACCAAGCAACGGCGGCTTTAAAATCAGGTGCAAATGTCCATTATATTGGAAAAATAGGTGAGGACGCTTTTGGGCAGTATGCGCGTAGGCATCTAAAGTCAGTTGGTTTTAATGCCGTTACCTTATTAGTAACAAATGAAATTTCAACTGGGAATTCACTCGTTTATGTCGCTGAGCGTGATGGTGATGCTGAAAATATGATAGCCGTTGACCCCGGCGCAAATATGACAGTAACAGACGACGAAATCAGCCAGTGTGAGCCAACAATTTCTTGTGCAGATGTTGTATTAGTTCAATTAGAAAATAATTTGCAAGCTATTGAGCGCGTGATTGCTATTGGTAAGGCGAATAATGCTTTTGTCATTTTAAACCCAGCACCTTGGCAGCCTGTGACGAGTGAGATGTTACAACAGGTTGATTTAATTACACCTAATTCAACAGAGGCATGGCTAATTACAGGGTGCAAAGTGGAAGATTATGAAAGTGCGAGCCAAGCTGCTGACTTAATCCACGCTAAAGGATGCAGAAACGTCATTATCACAATGGGCTCGCTTGGTGCATTGTTATCAGATGATGAAGGGAAGATGGTTATTCCGTGTTTCCCCTCACAACCTATTGATACGACGGGTGCTGGAGACGCATTTAATGGCGCATTAGCGGCGAGATTAGCAATGGGAGATTCAATCCGTTTAGCGACCCGTTTTGCATCTGCCTATGCGGCTGTGAGCGTTGAAAAGCTAGGGGCTGGCACGTTACCTGATTTATCCGAAGTAGAAGAAAGGTTACTCACTCAGTCTATTTAATTAATTAAATTTAATAATAAAGGCATTAAGAAAATTTAGTTATATAGTTATCAAAATAATAGAAAGCACCATCCCTACATATAAAGGTAAATATAATGAAAGCTATTAATAAATTATTGCTTTGCACTATTGTTGTTTCTGCATTTTCAACAGGTTTTGCTAATGCTGAAGATAAAATAAAAATTGGTTTTGCAAATAGAACATTAAATGGCGCATTTTTTAATGGACTTGATCAATACATGCAAAAGCATGCTAAAGAAAAAGGTTATGAAATAATCACGACAGATGCTCGTGGGGATTTAAATAAGCAAATCTCAGATGTAGAGGATATGTTATCTCAAGGAATTAATTATTTAGTTTTAAATCCACAAGACCCAGAAGCAGGTATTCGTATTACGAATATGGCAAAAAATAAAGGTATTCCAACCATTATTCTAGACAGTGATATTCCACTAAGTGCACCTGTCATAACACGTGTTCAGGCTGATAATGGAAAAAACAATGTCTTAATGGGAGAGTATGCAGTTGATTTATTTGGTAAAAACCCAATGAACTGTGTCTTTATTAGTGGAAATCAAGGTAATTTAGTGGGTGAAGCACGCCGAGCAAACTTTGTTCGTGGCGTGATGGAAGCGCAACTTAGAAAATATAACCAAACAAATTTAACCGTGTTAAGCCAAGGTTGGGGAAATTGGGACCAGCAAGGTGGTCTTAAAGCAATGGAAGATTTGCTCGTTGCACAGGGAGATAAAATTAACTGCGTTTATACCGAATCTGATGAAATGGTCTTAGGTGCAGTTTTATCTTTGAAAGCCGCAAACAAATTAGATAACGTGAAAATTTTCTCGAATGATGGATATAAAAAAGCACTTGAAGCGATTTCACGTGGTGAATTGCAAGCAACATCTTCAAATAACCCAGATACACTGACATCTGCTGTTATCGATGTTATTGCTAAGCATAAAGCAGGCCAAACAGAATTCCCTGATTATTCTTACATCACGCCAGTTGTCATTAATAAAGATAATGTTAAGAAATATTATGATGAAAAAGCACTGTATTAATTAAGTGCGTGAGGTGCGGTAACAGAATGCCGCACCTCTAAAAATCTATCATAGTTAATAAAGCAAAAGGTATTTATGATGGAAGAATATGCAATTGTGACAAAGGGTGTGAAAAAAAGTTTTGGTGGGGTTCATGCCTTAAAAGATATTAACCTTAAAGTTAAGCGGGGTGATATACATGCAATTGTAGGTGAGAATGGAGCCGGAAAATCAACATTAATGAAAATTCTATCTGGCATATATACAAAAGATAGTGGACAAGTTTTTATTAATGGTGAAGAAGTGAACTTCACAACACCAAAGCAAAGCAGACAACATAAAATTGGTATTATTTACCAAGAACTTGCTATTTCACCTGAGCTAACTGTTGCCGAAAATATTTTTCTGGGGGACCTTGGTTTTGGGAAAGCGACTATAAACCGAAAATTATTAAATAAACGTGCTAGTCATGTTTTAAAAAATTTAGGTTTTGATATTGATCCCACCGTTAAGGCTAAAACACTGAGTATTGCATATCAACAAATGGTTGAAATAGCGAAGTCATTGGCTCGAGATGTTAATATTTTAATCTTAGATGAGCCTTCAGCAGTATTATCTGAGCGTGAAATTAATATTTTATTTAGCCAATTAAAATTTTTAAAGGCACAAGGTGTCACTATTTTATATATTTCCCATCGATTAGAAGAAATATTTAGAATAGGGGATGCAATTACGGTTATTAAAGATGGTGAAACGACTAAAGAACTGGATCCTAAAACGTGCACAGAGGACGATATTATTACAGGCATGGTGGGGCGAAGTTTTGAAAATCTATACCCAGCTAAAAATACGCCAAGTAATGAAATTGCTTTACAGGTCGAAAATTTATCCACTAAAAGCTTACTTAATAATATTAATCTTTATGTTAAAAAAGGTGAAATTGTAGGTCTAGCTGGGCTCGTCGGCTCAGGACGCACGGAAATTGCAAGGTGCTTATTTGGCATCGATAAAACAACGTCGGGTAGAATCTTTAAAGATAACAACGAAATTATTATCCACCACCCAAGTGATGCAATGAGCAAAGGTATTGGATTAGTTCCAGAAGATAGAAAAATTCAAGGTGCAATTTTATCTAGACCTATTCGTGAAAACATTAGTTTGACAAAGTTACGCTCTATTTGCCAATTAAAAGGTGTTATTCGGGTTAGTAAAGAACGTGCATTAGCGAGCATCTTTAAAGATAAGTTAAAAATTAAATTTAATAATATGGATGACCCAATTTCGAGTTTAAGTGGTGGAAACCAACAAAAAGTCGTTATTGCCAAATGGTTAAATACAAACTGTGATGTATTAATCTTAGATGAACCCACTCGAGGTGTTGACGTTGGCGCGAAAGTTGAAATTTATCACTTAATTAATGAATTAGCGCAAAAAGGCTTTTCAGTAATTGTTATTTCATCGGAAATGATTGAGGTCATTTCACTTTCTCATCGTGTTTACGTTATGAGTGAAGGGCGAATTACCGCTGAGTTACAAGAAAATGAACTATCAGAAGAAAATATCATGCGTCACGCTATTGTCAAACATGAAAAAACAGCTGCAATGGCAAATTAACTCATTTTTAAATGTAGCGCTGTAATCTAAGTTACAGATAAAAATAAAAAGGATACACCATGGAAACACTAGAAAACTCAAATTTGAGTGTGGATAATAAATCGAACAATCAACCATCTTTATTAAGAAAAATAGCAAAGTTGATCGGCGAGAATTCAACACTACTTGTTTTTATTATTATGCTTGTTGTCGCGGGTTTTTTATCGGATCGGTTTTATAGTGCCGATAATATTACTAACGTATTAAGGCAAAGCGTTCCTCTCGGGCTAGCTACACTAGGTATGCTATTTGTTATTTTAACAGGGGGAATTGATCTATCCGTTGGTGCAATTATGGCCTTAGTTTCTGTGGTTGTTGCATTAATGATACCTGATATTGGTCTATGGCCCGCATTAGCCGTTGGTATTATTATGGCAACCATTATTGGTGCTTTTGCAGGCATTTTAGTGACCTGGTTTAATATCGCACCATTTATTGCCACATTAGCAATGATGACAATTGCTCGGGGCTTAGGGTTGATAATATCAAAAGGACAGCCTGTATTTATTGATGACCCTGCATTAATCGAATTTGGTACTGGTTATTTATTTGGGATCCCTTTACCTGTTTACGTATTCGGTATCTTTATTTTACTAGCTCAATTTTTATATAAGCATACGGTATTTGGTCGTTTAGTGGTTTCAATTGGTTCAAATGAAACGGCAACACGCTTTGCGGGTATTCGAGTTAATTATTACAAATTAGCTGTTTATGCACTAAGTGGATTAGCCTGTGGGGTTGCAGGAATTTTAGCCACAACAAGAACGGGTGTTGGTTCTCCGGTATTAGCGGTTGGTTTTGAATTAGATGTTATTGCAGCGGTGGTTGTGGGGGGGGGCAAGTTTAGCGGGGGGTCGAGGCACTGTTATTAACACGATTATTGGTGTTTTAATTTTAAGTATTATTTCTAATTTGATGAACTTGATGAATATCTCTGGTTATAACCAACAAGTGGTTAAGGGCGTCATTATTATTATTGCTGTGATGCTGGAAAGTATTAAATCAAAAGTAAAATTGTAAGAACAATAGGTAGTGAGCTAATAAATAGAGCTTATTTCCTGTAAAAAACGAGCAAATAATTATCCATTATGGAGAGCGCGATTATGAGTAGTGATATTTTTTCTTTAAAAGGGAAAGTTGCCATTGTCACTGGTGGCAAGCAAGGCATTGGAAAAGTTGTCGCACAATATTTAGCGAATGCAGGTGCTGATATTGCTATTTTCGATCTTGCTGATGCCAGTGATATCGCTGAGCAATTAGAAAAAAATTATCATATCAAAGCAAAAGCCTATCGCTGCAATGTGGTAGACCCTGAAAATGTGAAGGCGTGCATTGAGTCCGTTGGAATTGATTTTGGTACCTTAGATTTATTATTTAACAATGCAGGAATTTGCTTGCATAAACCGGCAGTTGATTGCGCTCCTGACGAGTGGCGTAAAATTGTTGATGTTAATTTAAATGGTGTTTTCTTTGTTGCTCAAGCATTTGCTCGTTATCTGATTAAAAATAATAAACCAGGTAGTATTGTGAACACAGCATCAATGTCTGGGACTATCGTGAATATACCACAAGAGCAAGCGTCCTATAATGCATCAAAAGCGGCTGTTGTACATTTAACCAAATCTTTAGCCGTTGAATGGAGCCAGTTTGGTATTCGCGTTAATTCAATTAGCCCTGGCTATATTCGAACTGAAATGACGGCGACAGTAAGACAAGATTGGCAGGATGAATGGGTTAAAATGATTCCATTTAAACGAATGGGGACACCTGAAGAGCTTGCTGGTGCTGTCATTTATTTATTATCTGACGCTGCAAGTTATACCTCTGGTGCTGATTTAATAATCGATGGTTGTTTTACTATCGTTTAATTGTTCATATTTTGAATGAAAAACACCTCAGTAAGTTATACTTATTGAGGTGTTTTTTTGTCATTGCAAAACACGCTCATTTTTATACTTATTTAGCCAAGAAAATGTATTATAGTCAGCTCAAATTCGTGCCTTTATTTTCCATGTGAACATATTGAGCTACCCCATGGCCAATATGGCCTGTAAAAATTGATTTTTACCTTTGTTGTTTTTGTGAGCCATTTATGCGTGTTTTACTAGCTCCTATGGAAGGAGTTTTAGACCCCCTTGTTCGTTCTTTATTAACTGAGGTCAATGATTATGACCTTTGTATCAGTGAGTTTGTGCGAGTGGTGGATACACTATTGCCCGCAAAAACATTCTACCGCCTATGCCCTGAGCTCAAATATCAAAGTCGGACCCCTTCGGGGACTTTAGTTCGTGTTCAATTGCTTGGTCAGCACCCGCAATGGTTGGCTGAAAATGCTCATCGAGCGATTGAATTAGGGTCGTGGGGAGTGGACTTAAATTGCGGTTGCCCTTCAAAAACAGTTAATGGTCATGGTGGCGGGGCAACATTGCTTAAGCAGCCAGATTTAATTTATCGAGCGGCAAAAGCGATGAGAGATGCCGTGCCGAAAGAACTTCCGGTGTCCGTCAAAGTGCGCTTAGGTTGGGACAGTATTTCATTCGCTCATGAAATTGCGGATGCTGTTCAACAGGCGGGAGCAACGGAGTTAACGGTGCACGGGCGCACAAAAGAAGATGGTTATAAAGCGGAACGTATTAACTGGCAAGCCATCGGTGAAATCCGCCGTCGGTTATCAATTCCAGTCATCGCGAACGGTGAAATCTGGGATTATGGCAGTGCTCAGCGCTGTCTTGAGGTTACAGGTTGCGAAGCGGTGATGATAGGTCGAGGGGCGCTTAATACGCCAAACCTTAGCAGAGTGATTAAATTTAACGAAGCTAAAATGCCATGGGTACAAGTTGAGTCACTGTTGTTAAAATATACAGAATTAGAAAAACAAGGTGATACAGGGCATTATCACGCTGCTCGTATTAAACAATGGTTGGGTTATTTACGCAAAGAATACCAAGAAGCAGATGAGCTATTTTCACAGGTTAGAGCCTTGAAAAATGCGGAGCAAATTGCGGCCGTGATCCTGAAAGTTGTTAGCCACTAATTGTAAATAATCCTGTTTAGTTATTATTTTCATTTGCGAATTTAGCGCATAGCGTCTTTACTTAAAGCATATGTTAGGTGTATTCATTACCTATGATTGAGTAAAACCTAGTCTTGGGAGGCTTTAAATGGGTGTTATTGCGTGGATCATTTTTGGTTTGATAGCCGGTGTTTTAGCGAAGTGGTTAATGCCAGGTACTTATCATATGGGCTTCATCATGACAACAGTACTAGGGATTGTTGGGGCTGTAGTGGGCGGTTATATCAGCACATTTTTTGGTAAGGGCAAAGTGGATGGTTTTAACTTCGGTAGCTTTGTTGTCGCGGTCATAGGTGCTATTGTTGTGCTCTTTTTAGCAGGGTTGTTTGCAAAATAGCGCGCTCATAAGCTAAAAAATGTCTTAAATAAGCCACTTAATATGAGTGGCTTATTTCTTCCATGAGCTTAAAAACTAAGGTTCTATTGGTAAGCCATTATCTTGGCCCCATTGTGCCCATGAACCATCGTATAAACGCACATTCGTATTGCCTAATAGCGTTAATGCCATAAGAACCACAGCAGCTGTCATTCCAGAGCCACAGGTGGTCATTGATGGGGCTTGGATATCAACGCCTTGCTCTGCAAAGATGGCTTTTAAGTCTTCAGGGGATTTAAACTCGCCATTAGCGACTAACAAGTCCCAAGGAACATTTTTACTTCCCGGAATGTGGCCCATGCGTAAACCAGGGCGAGGCTCTGGCGCTTGTGCAAGAAAGCGAGGAGCAGCACGCGCATCAATAATTTGAATTTGGCCTTCGTTGACAATCTGAAGAACTTGTTGTTGGTCTAATGCATTTGTGCCTTTACGTGAGGCTTTAAACTGCTTGTGAGTAGGTGCAATAACCTCACCTGATTGAATGGCAAAACCCGCAGCTTTCCAAGCATCAATTCCCCCAGAAAGAATTTTTACGTTTTTGCATCCCATTGTTGTGAATGTCCACCAAGCACGTGGTGATGAAAATAAATTGTTCTGCGAATAAATGATAACTTGCGTATCATTATCAATACCCATTGCACCAACAGCTTGGCTAAAGACTTCAGCGCTTGGCAACATATGGGGTAGATCGCAAGTTTTATCTGCAATTTCATCTTGGTGGAAAAACTGCGCGTTCGGAATATGCTCTTCCAAATAACGTTGGCGGCAATCATAGGGAGCCGTCGGGGGAGGAGATGAAGCATCAAGTACAATGATATTACCATCCGATAAATGCGTATTAAGCCATTGAGGGGTTACAAAATAATCGTTGTACATAAGCTATCTCCGTCCTGGGTTGATAAATTATTCGAAGCTATTGAACTTGGTTTGGCGCAGGCAATAATGATGGCGATTGTGGTTGCCCTTGTTCTAGCGGGGTTGTGGAACGAGTGTAGATGTTCATTCCTGCAAGAACGATGCCGCCTACGGAACCAAAAGCGCATAATGCGCAAAGTGCGATAACAACCTTTTTCATTTTATATAGCCTGCGTAGAAATAAGAACCCAAAGTATAACTGGATGAGTGTTGCAAACAAGTTAAAAGCGATTTTTTCTGTCTCAGAATTGGTGTTTTGCAAAAGGCTTCCCAATTTTTATGTATAATGGGTTTTAATACAGTAGTTTTGCGAAGCGGTTGGCAAATGTTATCTTTCGCGTTTCCCAGCCGTTGTTATTTTCATTACCTTACATCTCACATTTGGTCATCAGCGTAATTTATGTCCCTATCAAATAAAATTAAAGAACAAATAACCCAATGGTACAAAGGGTTGTCACTACAAATTGATGGGTTTGTTTCCCGTGCGCCACAGCGCCAAATGATTGCGGAAGTTGCTAAAAATTTAGCCGATGATGATGGTCGGCATCTTGTTATCGAAGCACCAACAGGAGTAGGTAAAACCCTTTCATACTTGATACCTGGCATTGCGGTGGGGAGAGAAGAGGGAAAAACGCTGGTTGTTAGTACGGCAAATGTGGCATTGCAGGATCAAATTTTTAGCAAAGATTTGCCCTTATTGAGCAAAATTATCCCAGACTTAAAATTCACGGGGGCATTTGGGCGTGCTCGTTATGTTTGCCCGCGAAATTTAGAGGCTATTTGTGCTGCGGAAGGGGAGCAAATTGATTTAATGCTGCTGGTGGAAGATAAAGCGGAGATAGCTAATAGCGAAGAGCGAGCTATTTGCCAACAGCTACGTAACGACTTTAATGCTTTTTCATGGGATGGCTTACGTGATCACCATAAACGGGCTTTTCCCGATAGCTTATGGCGTAAAGTCAGTACGGACAAAATGAATTGCTTAGGGCGTAATTGCCAATTTTATCAACGGTGCCCGTTTTTTATTGCACGGCGTGAAATCGAAGATGCTGATGTTGTGGTGGCGAACCATGCTTTAGTGATGGCGGCGATGGAAAGTGAGTCAGTTCTACCTGATCCGAAAAAACTGTTATTAGTTTTGGACGAGGGGCACCATGTGCCAGATGTTGCGCGGGATGCCCTCGAAGTTGAAGGCGAAATTACATTAGTACAATTGAACGCTCAGGTAGATAATTTTATTAGTCATGTAGGGCAATATTTAGCGCAATTTCGGCCAGTTAAACCGCCTAAACTAGCCAATCCAGAAAAGTTACAATTGCATGCGGAAAAACTGCGTGAGACATTCCGTGATTTTTCGTTGTTAGCGAATGCATTATTGCCTGAAACGTCAAAAGAAAGCGAATACCTTTTCCCGTTAGGTGTGTTACCAGAGGCAATGCAACTGTGTTGCCAAGATCTTTTTAAACAAACGGACGCATTAAAAGGTTTAGCAGAGTCAATCTTGAATGATTTGACAGAACAAACCGCAAAACAAGATATCGTGCGTTTGCATCGTTCCATACTCACAACAAGCCGTGCGATGGGCTACTTTGAAAATATGGCTAAACTATGGCGATTAGCGGCCCTAGAGCAAAGTTCAGGAGCGCCTGTTTCGAAATGGTTAAGTCGGCGTTACGAGAAAAACCAGTCCCGTATCTTTATGCACTGTGCGGGGATCCGGGTTAGTGAACAGTTACAGCACTTATTGTGGCGTAATGTGCCACACATTGTCATTACCTCGGCAACGCTTCGTTCATTAAATAGTTATTCACGGTTTATGGAATTAACTGGGCTATCTGAAAAGAGTGATGATCGTTTTGTGACGTTATCTTCCCCCTTTAACCATGTTGAGCAAGGGAAAATTATTATTCCTAAAATGGAATATGAACCCACAATAGCCAATGAGTCACAGCACCTTGCTGAAATGGCTAGTTTTTTCCGTGAGCAGTTTACTCAAGGTCTGCATCGTGGTGTTTTGGTGTTATTTAGTAGCCAAAGAGCGATGGAAGGGTTTCTGGAGCACGTAAAAGATTTACGATTACAGCTATTGGTTCAGGGCGACCAACCACGCTATCGTTTGGTAGAAACTCATTGTGAAAGAGTGAACAAAGGTCAAGTGAGTGCTTTGATTGGCTTACAGTCATTTGCGGAAGGGCTGGATTTAAAAGGTGAGTATTTAACGCAGGTACATATCCATAAAATCGCATTTCCACCTGTCACTAACCCTGTCATTGTCACTGAAGGTGATTGGTTAAAATCATTAAAACGCTACCCTTTTGAGGTGCAAAGTTTACCAAGTGCATCATTCAATTTAATTCAGCAAGCAGGACGTTTAATTCGTAGTCATGAATGTTATGGTGAAATTATCATTTATGATAAGCGACTTTTGACCAAAAATTATGGAAAGCGTTTATTAAATGCGTTGCCTGTTTTTCCAATAGAGCAACCTGAAATGCCGAAAGAGATAAATAAAAAATAGCTTTATGTACTCTCAAAATAAAAGGCCACAATTAAGTGGCCTTCAGGTCAATTTAAATTGACTCTATTGCACGACATTACTCAATATTTGCTTCTAAAAACCACAGGAATTTGTCCATATCACGAGACGCTGCGGTGAACATATCGGCAGTATCCTCATCTTCGACTTCATCAATGGCTTTACGAATATCATTCGCAACAACAGCATAGCGGTCTGCGAGTGCTTTTAAATGGTCTTGTACGCTGTGAATATTTATTGGGTAAGCTTCTAGTGATGTGAAGCGATTGACTTCCTGAGTCGTCCCAATCGCAACGCCACCTAATTGGACTGCGCGCTCTGCAAATTCGTCTAAATGCTCAACCAATGTCGTTCTAAAGCCATCTAGCATTTCATGAACAGCAATAAAATTACGCCCGCGCATGTTCCAATGAGCCTGTTTGGTCATCAAAGACAAGTCTGTAAAATGAACTACCATAACATTTAAAATACCAATGGTTTCTAATTTTACGCTATCTTCCAAGTCGTTACGTGTATATAAAAGTTCAGTTGAAGATGTTTTAAATAATTTAGCTGTGCTCATGGTTCATCCTCTTTTTAAATATTGAAACTGGTTAATAACCTCATCTGTTAATAAATATAAAATATTCAGTTTAATTTGTCATAGTGTAATAAACGATTAATTTAATAGGTGGATTCGATATGGTTATTACACGTTATTTTATTGTGGCTGCTGAAAATTAATTGTTTTTTGCAATAAGTGCGATAGGTGAAATTAATATTAATTTAAAACAACTTTAATAAATAAATATGACAAAAATATGAAATGTTAATGGCAGGATAACAGGTTAATAAACTGAGTGAACAAGTTTATTAACCTAATTAAGACTTCAAAAAACAAGGTATTATTTGTCTTATCTACGAGACTTCTTCAATTTTGGGCTTCGGTGAGGCTGTTGATGTTGAGCCGATTGAGGCACAAACGATACATAACAGTGCTAACCACTGAGTTAATGTTAGGTGCTCTTGCAAGAAAACGATACCTAAGAATGCGCCCATACATGGCTCAAGGCTCATTAGCGTACCAAATGTTCTTGCAGGTAGGCGTGTTAAGGCAATCATTTCAAGGGTATAAGGAAACGCTGTTGATAAGATAGCTACCGCTAATGCAAGAGGTAAAATTGATGGGTCAAACATCACCTCAAAGCCAGTTTGCATTAGTCCAATAGGGAAAAATATAAGGGCAGAAATAAAAGAACCAATAGCGACTGTTGCAGCGCCATAACCTGCACCTGCACGTTGACCGAAAATGATATAAATCCCCCAACACACCCCAGCGCCTAACGCATAAATAGCACCAAGTGGGTCGATGGAATTAATATTATCACTGATAGGCAGTAAAAAGAGTAACCCAACGATGACCAGTCCAATCCATAGAAAATCGATAGGCCTACGCGAAGAAAACATCGCAACAGCCAGAGGTCCCGTAAATTCCAGAGCAACGGCTATCCCAAGCGGGATGCGCTCAAGGGACAGATAAAACAGGTAATTCATTGTTCCGAGGGACAAACCATACGTTAATAATGGCACCAATGAGCTTTTTCTAAATTTTAAGCGCCAAGGTTTAAAAATAACAAATAAAATGATGGTAGCGAGTAATAAACGTAAGCCTGTTACACCGGGAGCGCCGATAAGAGGAAATAATGTTTTAGCTAAAGACGCACCACTTTGAATTGAGGTCATTGCAAGTAATAATAACCCTATTGGTAATAGTGGAAATGCGCTCTTTTTGGTATCGGCAGACATAAATAATAAAACCTCAGAAAAACGTTACTAAGTTAGCAAACACAGATAAAAGTAATCAGTGTTAAAAAAATAAAGCACGATGAAAAGTAATTTCCTAATGATTATCTCATAAAATTGGCGTGCTTTATATTTGTTTGTTGATTAACCGCACGCCTTGGGGAGGGTTAAAATGCGATATAGGGCAATTGATATTGGTTTAGTGAAATAGCAATGGTATAAACAGTGATTAATAAGATTTTATTATGGCAAATAATCTGGGTTGAGCTTCTTTAGCGCTCCCGTATAATTCTTTTTCCGCAAAAGTCATAATAAAATGAGAAAATGAGGACGTAATGGGAAAAATTAAAAGCATTGCAGTGTATTGTGGCTCAAGTATGGGCAAAGATGATACTTATAAACAAAAAGCAATTGAATTTGCTAAAGAAATGGTCAAGCGTGATATCACATTAGTTTATGGTGGCGCCAGCGTCGGTATTATGGGCACAATCGCCGATACCGTTTTATCGTTAGGTGGCAAGGCGATAGGGGTTATACCGTCATTGCTTGAAGAGCGGGAAATTTCACATAAAAACCTGACTGAGTTGTACAAAGTTGAAACGATGCATCAGCGCAAAGGTAAAATGATTGAGCTGGCGGATGCCTTTGTTGCTTTACCCGGCGGATATGGCACGTTAGAAGAATACGCAGAAGTGTTTACATGGAGCCAAATTGGCCTGCATACCAAGCCTTGTGCATTGTTTAATATCAATAATTACTGGCAGCCATTGATTGATATGACGAATAAAATGGCGGACGAAGGTTTTTTACACGAAAAGTACCGTCATATGGCGATTGTCAGCGATTCACCAGCGGCGTTGATTGATAGTTTTGAATCTTATATTGCACCGCCAGTAAAAACATACGATTAAGCTGTATAAAAATAACGGGTTAATGATGATAAGAGAAGCAACACGAGATGATTTAAATGCTGTTTTATCTCTCTACCACGCTTTGTTTACTGAGATGGCATTGCTGGATCCTGAACGAATGAGACCCGCAGAGCAATCAAGAGAGTTTGTTGAAAATGCCATTTATGATGATAGGTTTCACCTTTTAGTTGCTGATTTTAATGGCGAAATTATAGGTTTTTGTATTGCTCAACATCAATCTGCGGCGTCATACAGTTGTATGGTTCCACGGGATTTTGGCTATGTTTTTGATTTGATTGTTGCGCCTGGTTTTCGTGGCGAAAATACAGGACATCAGTTATTAGATGGCATGAAAAATTGGGCGAAAGCTAAGGGCTTTGGTCATTTGGAATTATCTGTGTTAGCGCAAAACCATAAAGCGGTTCGCTTTTATGAGCGTGAAGGTCTATCTGAAATTTCGCGTACGATGGGAATTAAGCTCTAATCCATTTATAGTCGGCCAATCATGGCCGATTCATTTTTCATTGAGTTCATAATTAGTTATCTACTTACTTATTATGTAATTATATTCTTAATATATTGTTTTATATTAACTTTATTTTTTTTAATATTTTTAAAATAACCAATTTCGATTACTTTCGTTTTTACATTAAAACTAAGGTAGTTAGAAATATGATGGAATATCCATTTCAAATAAAGCGTATGGCACCTGCGTTAGGCGCTATTATCAGTGGTATTGATTTATCCCAAGAATTAAATGATAAACATTTCTTAGCATTAAAATATGCGTTGAAAGCCTATCATGTGCTCTTTTTTAGAAATCAGCCTATCCAGCCTGAACAACAAAAGCAACTTGCGCAACGGTTTGGCTTATTACATGTGCACCCAATTTACCCCCATACTCCAGAGTGTGATGAAATAATGGTGCTAGACACGGATAAGCATAATCCACCCGATAATGACAATTGGCACACTGATGTGACATTTATAGAAACGCCCCCAATGGGCGCCGTATTAGCAGCAAAGCACATCCCAACAATAGGTGGAGATACCTTATGGGCAAGCAATATCGCCGCTTATAACACGTTATCTATTCGGTGGAAGCATATGCTTTTAGGGCTGAAAGCTGTCCATGATTTTACAAAATCGTTTCCCGAATACCGTTTTAGTCATTCAAAAGAGACTCACTCTAGTTGGCTGAAAGCCAAAAAAAGCAACCCGCCAGTATTACACCCTGTTGTTAGAACGCACCCACATTCAGGACGAAAAGCTTTATTTATTAATGAAGGTTTTACGACACGGATTATTGGGCTAACACCCAAAGAGAGTGATGCTACGTTGGCTTTTTTATTCCAACATATTAATAAACCGGAGTTTCAAGTACGTTGGCAATGGGAACAAGATGATATGGTGATTTGGGATAACCAAATTACGCAACATTATGCAACAGCCGATTATTTGCCAGAGAGGCGCATAATGCACAGAGCGACAATCATCGGTGGCGTACCTTACTAGAATTATTGATGAATAATAATTATCAAAATCAGCACAAGATCTAAGCGTCTTATTATGGCATAATGCGCCGCTATTTATACCCGTCGTACTTTAGGTCATAGGAATCTCTATTTTCTTTGCTGTTTGAGACTACATTATTCATTTTTCTATGATGAACATTCTTTAAGACAGGTAACTCTACACCGTTTAATTTAAGGCATAGCAGTGTTAACAACCAACAATATCACTATGCAGTTTGGCAGCAAGCCACTGTTTGAAAACATCTCAGTTAAGTTCGGCACAGGCAACCGTTACGGTTTAATCGGCGCAAATGGTGCGGGTAAATCGACGTTTATGAAGATCTTAGGTGGTGATTTAACCCCAACAGCGGGTAACGTCAGTACAACGGATCCGAATGAGCGTATTGGTAAACTTCGCCAAGATCAGTTTGCATTCGAAGAATATACGGTTCTGGATACGGTCATTATGGGCCATACTGAATTGTGGAATGTGAAGCAAGAGCGTGACCGTATTTACGCATTACCTGAAATGAGCGAAGAAGATGGCTACCGAGTTGCTGACTTGGAAGTGGCTTATGGTGAAATGGATGGTTACAGCGCAGAAGCACGTGCAGGTGAATTATTACTCGGTGTCGGTATTCCCGTTGAGCAACATTATGGGCCGATGAGTGAAGTTGCACCGGGCTGGAAGCTGCGTGTATTACTGGCTCAAGCCTTGTTCTCTAACCCAGACATTCTGTTACTCGATGAGCCGACGAACAACTTGGATATTGATACTATCCGTTGGTTAGAACAAGTGCTGAATGATCGTAACTGCACCATGGTCATTATTTCCCATGATAGGCACTTCCTCAATACCGTTTGTACACACATGGCGGATTTAGATTACGGTGAATTGCGTTTATTCACGGGTAACTATGATGAATATATGATTGCAGCGACACAAGCACGTGAGCGTTTAATTTCTGATAATGCGAAGAAAAAAGCGCAAATTGCTGAACTGCAATCTTTCGTTAGTCGCTTTAGCGCTAACGCATCTAAATCAAAGCAAGCAACGTCACGTGCTCGTCAAATTGATAAAATTCAATTGGATGAGGTTAAAGCCTCTAGCCGCCAAAATCCGTTTATTCGTTTTGAACAAGAGAAAAAACTGTTCCGTAATGCTCTTGAGCTAGAAGGGGTTGCGAATGGTTATGACCAAGGCCCACTCTTCAAAGACGTCAATTTGCTGCTTGAAGTGGGTGAAAAAATGGCAGTTATCGGTGCCAATGGTATTGGTAAAACCACGTTCTTAAAAACCTTAATGGGTGATCAACCGGCTACAAGTGGGATGGTTAAGTGGTCAGAAAACAGCAGTATTGGTTACTATGCACAAGACCATGCTGAAGATTTCGAGACTGATCTTAACGTTTTTGACTGGATGAGCCAGTGGAAAAGTGAAGGTGATGATGAGCAGGCGGTACGCAGTATCTTAGGCCGTTTATTGTTCTCACAAGACGACATTAAGAAGAAAGTGAAAGTGTTATCCGGTGGTGAGCAAGGGCGTATGTTATTTGGTAAGTTGATGATGCAACAACCAAATATCTTAATTATGGATGAGCCAACTAACCACTTGGATATGGAATCCATCGAATCATTGAACTTAGCACTTGAGATGTACCAAGGAACGCTAGTATTTGTCTCCCATGACCGTGAATTTGTTAGTTCACTGGCAAGTCGCATTTTAGAAATCAAAGAAGATAAAGTTGTTGATTTCAAAGGGACATATGACGAGTACCTAACAAGCCAAGGTGTTGTGCTGTAAACCTTGCTTTACCTAAAAATAAAACCCCAGTGACGTAATGTGACTGGGGTTTTTTGTTTGTCTAAACGAGTAACTGGGTTACCTAGTTCTTTTTCACAAACTCCGATTTCAGCTTCATTTGGCCAAAACCATCAATTTTACAATCGATATTGTGGTCACCTTCGACTAAGCGAATGCCTTTCACACGTGTACCGATCTTGAGCATGGTCGAGCTGCCTTTCACTTTCAGGTCTTTGATTACAGTGACGGTATCGCCATCCGCTAACAGATTGCCGTTGGCATCTTTAACAATCAGTTCATCAATCTCTGCCACAGGTTCTGCGTCATTCCATTCGTGCGCACATTCAGGGCAAATATACATATCGTTATCAGTATAGGTGTATTCAGACTGACATTTCGGGCAAGGAGGGAATTGCATATTCATACTCTCAGTAGCATTATCAAAATAATAAAACGTGGTGATGTTTATACATATAGGCACCACAAAAGAGAGATAGTATAAGCTCAAAGGGCAATTAAATTATTTTTTCGGATTAATCTTAATTTTATATCTAAGGAGAGATTAAAAAGGCGAAAATAATTTCGCCTAGTTGAACAATTAATTTGCCTTAGCGGCAGACTTCGCAGTGTGGGTCTTTGCTCAGTTTAAACTGGCGAAAATCCATCGTCATCGCATCAAACAGTAACACTTTGCCTGAATTCACTTTGCCATAATTGGCGAGCAGTTTAATGGTTTCCATCGCCTCTAATGTGCCGATAGTTCCAACGAGTGGAGACATCACACCCGCCTCAACACAAGTTAAGCTATTTTCACCAAATAAACGGCTTAAACAGTGATAACAGGGGGTGCCATCTTCATAAGTAAAAACAGACAGTTGGCCTTCCATTCGTATTGCGGCGCCAGAGACCAACGGTTTTTTCTGGGCCAAGCACAAACGGTTAAGTTGCTCACGAATAGCAACGTTATCAGTGCAATCTAAGATGACATCATGGCGAGTAATTAATTCACTAAGTTGTGCATCGTCAAGTTGTGCATTAACCACATCAATATGAATGTGGGGGTTAATCGCACAAAGTTGCGACTTTGCAGAATCAACTTTGGCTTCGCCAATAGTGGCATCGCGGTGCAAAATCTGCCGTTGTAAGTTAGAAAGCGATACGGTATCAAAATCAACTAACGTTAAATGGCCAACACCCGCCGCCGCAAGGTATTGCGTTGCGGCACAACCCAAGCCACCTAAGCCAATGACCAGTACTTTTCCCGCTTTGAGTTTTTCTTGCCCGTCAAAATCAAAGCCACGAAGGATGATTTGGCGGTTATAACGTAGCATTTCGTTATCGCTAAGTTCTTGCACGGTAATTATTCGCTTTTTAATAAGTAGTTAAACATTTCAACTTCAACGGTTTCGCCTGCTTCGACACGGCCACGTTCTCTTTCTAACACGATAAAGCAGTTCGCTAAGCTAAAAGAGCTAAATACATGTGAGCCTTGATGGCCTGTTGTAGCAACTTGAAGTTGACCTTGCTCATTGGCACTTAAAATGCCGCGCTGAAAATCCAGACGACCCGGTGTCTTTTTCAGTGGGGTAATAACTGGCACTTTGAATCGAAGTGGTGCACGCCATTGGCTGTTGCCTGCAAGGCGGGCGATCAACGGCTGAACCAGTTGATAGAAAGTTAATGCAGCAGAAACGGGGTTTCCTGGTAGCCCGCAAAACCAAGAATTGCTGAGTTTACCGAAAGCAAAAGGTTTGCCCGGTTTGATAGCTAATTTCCAAAAACCAATGGTACCTAACTCGTCAAGAATTTGTTTGGTGTAGTCGGCTTCACCGACAGAGACGCCACCACTACTGATCACTAAATCCGCTTGTTGATCCGCTTCAATAAAGATCTGTTTTAGTTTTTCAGGGGAATCGGGGATCACACCTAAATCTAACACTTCACAATTGAGCTTTTCTAACATCAAGCGGACAGTAAAGCGGTTAGTATCATAGATTTGCCCGTCACTAAGTGGCTGGCCTACAGCTTGTAGCTCATCACCAGTAGAGAACACGGCCACTTTTAAGCGACGATAGACTGTCACATCAGCAATACCGAGTGAGGCAATTAATGGCAATTGAGCGGTTGTGAGTAAGGTTCCTGCAGGGAACACCGCACTGCCTTGGGCAATATCTTCGCCAGCTTTACGGACGTTGCTGCCTTTTTTAATTGGCTGAGTAAATAGGATGCCGTCATCTGTTTGTTCAGTGGATTCTTGCATCACTACCGTATCAACGCCTTGGGGGATAGGGGCTCCGGTCATAATACGCACGCAACAGCCTGCTTTCAGTTCACCTTCCATTGGGTTACCTGCGAACGACTTGCCTGCCACTGGCATCGGTGTTTTTCCATCCCAATCTGTAAAACGCAAGCCATACCCATCCATCGCTGAATTATCAAAGGGAGGGACATTGATAGGGGAAATAAGGTCAGTGGCAATGATCCGCTGTGCTGATAAAGTCAGTGGAATGATTTCTGTGCTTGTCACGGTTTTGGTTTGAGAAAGTAATTTTTCCAATGCAAGATCTAAAGAAATCAAATCGTTAGTATGACACTGATCCATAAATAATGACCCTCATTATTGTGATATGCCTTGAGGCTTAAAATGTGTTCTTAATGCACATTATGGCAGAAATCATAGGTTGGGTGAATGAATAGAAATTGATTACAGATAGCTTTTGGGCAGATATTACCGATTTATAGAACAAACAAATGCACAAAACGATAAAGCTGTTTTTGTTGTATTAATGTTAAATAGTAAGAAAGTGAACTATTCTAGGTGCAATATTTCTAGAACTTAACGAGTGAAAATTGTGTCAATAAAGCCGATTGTGACCTCACTAAGCCGTAGTGCTACCGCGTTTCATATTGCTTTTACTGGTTTTCTTTCATTAATTGTGGTGATGGGGATAGGGCGATTTACGTTAACACCTCAAGTGCCCCTAATGATTGAAGAGCACCAATTGACCTTATCGAGTGCCAGTATTGTGGCTGCTTGTAACTACCTTGGTTACTTGCTGGGGTCTTTTGACGCTATGCGAGCACGTTCCCATGTCGAAAGGGGTATGTGGTTAGGGGTATGGGGCGCTGTCGCCATTACATTACTCAGTGCACTGCTGAATGGCCCGATATTACACAGTATTGCCCGTTTTGTGATTGGCTGGGCGAGTGGTATTGCGTTGGTCTTGGTGGCGGCGTGGGCCAATGAAACCCTTGCGAGGCTTAATCGACCCGCGCTTAGTGTGGCGGTGTTTGCAGGAACAGGAACGGGGATTTTCGTTAGCGGCATGTTAGCGGTAGGGATCCAACGATGGCATCTAACAGCAAGTGAAGCATGGGTAATTTATGGTGTTCTCGCGTTAGTTTTGAGCCTATATATCAGCCGTTATTTACCGCGCACAGGGCAGTGGCAACGGCCTGCGGGGGAAATTAAAAAACTAACGCTAACCCCTGAAATCAAACGCTTAGTTTGGTGCTATGGACTCGCAGGGTTTGGGTATATTTTACCCGCCACTTTTTTATCACAAATGGCGGCGCAGCGTTTCCCTGACAGCCTGTTCGCTCAGTTTGTCTGGCCTGTTTTTGGGGCATCTGCGGTGGTCGGCATTTTATTAGCGATGCTACTGCGGAATTTATCGACAACACGTAATCGACTAGCGATTAGCTTATGGCTACAAGGTATGGGGATATTGTTAGCGGAGGTTATTCCCTCAATTTCAGGGCTGGTTATCTCGGCGGTATTAGTTGGAACTGGGTTTATGTGTACAGTGCAATTAGCGTTGCAGCTTGGGCGTGAATTGGCACCTGATCATAACCGTTTTATGGCAGGATTATTGACCACCTTTTATGCTATCGGTCAGTTAGTCGGGCCAACGCTGTCATTTATTTCTACGTCTTTAACGGGAAAATTAGAGCCCGCATTGTACATCGCACTTATCGCGTTGGTGATAGGCGGGTTATTGGTTTATCGTCGTTCTAATAAATAGCTTTGTTAATAAATATTTAATTAATTATATTTTATAAATAATGGCGATTTGCAGCAATGGGTTTACCATAGTGAATAAAGTTGTTTATGGGAATGCAAATATTTCACACCCGTTGTTGCGGTTGTACTGGATTATCTGCACCTGCTGTTTTAGAGTACGGCGCACACCTGCATTTTTATAAAAATAGTCACACCATTTGTGGAGGATCACATGTCATCTCTCAGTAAAGAGGCCGAATTAGTTCACGCTGCGTTGGAAGCCAGAGGGTTAGAAACCCCTTTGCGTATTCAGCCAAAATCAGGCGATGAGCGCAAGCAACTGATTGAAGGGCACATGACAGAGATCATGAAGCTGCTCAACCTTGATTTAACCGATGACAGCCTCGCGGATACACCTCGTCGTATTGCAAAAATGTACGTTGATGAGATCTTTTCAGGGCTGGATTATGCCAATTTCCCTAAGATCACATTAATTGAAAATAAAATGAAAGTGGATGAAATGGTGACGGTGCGTGATATCACGCTAACCAGCACTTGCGAACACCACTTTGTCACTATTGATGGTAAAGCGATAGTGGCTTATATCCCAAAAGACAAAGTCATTGGGCTATCGAAAATCAACCGCATTGTGCAATTTTTCTCCCAGCGCCCGCAAGTTCAGGAACGTTTGACACAGCAAATTTTAGTTGCACTGCAAACCTTACTTGGAACTACGAATGTCGCTGTTTCCATTGATGCGGTGCATTATTGCGTTAAAGCACGTGGTATTCGTGATGCAACCAGTGCGACCACCACAACATCATTAGGTGGGTTATTTAAGTCGAGTCAAAATACACGACAAGAGTTTTTACGTGCGGTTCGTCACTTGTAATTTATGACAACCATCACTCCATCAAGCCGCATCGAGCAGCTTGATACCGTTCGTGGCATGGCAATTCTTGGTATTTTTTTGTTGAATATCTTTGGTTTTGCTTTGCCACTTGCGGCCTATTTAAATCCTTATTACACCGCTAGCACGCCCCCTTCCGAAGCCTTTATTTGGGTTATTTTCAATCTGTTTTTTCAAGGGAAAGTCCTCGCTATTTTTTCGATTTTATTCGGTGCAACACTAGCGCTATTGCAGTCGCGAACCTTGAAATGGAACCATCGACGTTTATTTATTTTAGCTTTATTTGGGGTGATCCATGGAATTGGTCTCTGGGATGGTGACATTCTACTGGCTTATGCATTAACGGGGTTGGTGACTACGTATTTATTGAACCAATATGACGACGGAGCGTTATTGAAAATAGCGGCATCCATTTATTTAATTGGCTTATTTATTCTGCTTATTTTAGGTTGGGGGGTTGATCCTCAAGGCTTTTGGCAGACATCAGATGAACAAATTTATTTTGAATACAGCGCAAAAACGGTGGGTGGCATCGAGGGTGTTATTTATCGCATAAAAGAAATTCAAGCGATGCTGCAAATGTTATTTATTCAGTATGGTTGGCAGTTAATTGCACTGATGATTATTGGTGCGTTATTAATACGAAATGGTTGGTTACGCGGGCAATTTAGTGCCCTGCATTATCGTCGTATGGCACTGGTTTTTATTGTGCCTTCGCTGCTTGTTCAAGTGGTTGCGTTATATGGACAGAGCCAGTTTGGTTGGAGTTATTTTTCAACTTCAATTGTTGGTTATATCATTAATGAGCTAGTCATTCCTTTCCAATCACTGGGTTATATTGCTTTGGTATATGGTTTTTGGGGCTATATTCAGCATGCTGTGGTTGTTTCATGGTTACAAAATATTGGTCGGATGGCGCTGAGCAACTACATTTTACAAACATTGATTTGTACCACTATTTTTTACCATATGGGGTATTTTGCACAATTTACCCGTTTTGAGTTATTGGCTTTTATTCCACCTGTTTGGCTAGGGAATATGCTATTTTCGTATTATTGGTTACGGTTTTTCAACCAAGGCCCACTGGAATGGGCGTGGCGAAAGCTAACAGAAAAGTTAAATCAAACGAATGAGTATCATTAATTTAATTTACTGACTTCATCAGGGGATACCGCAGGGTAGCCTTTGATGCCATCGGGCATTTTTATTGGGGCAGGAATGGATTCTTGCTCACCTAAAAACTTTGGCTCACGTTTTAAAATATACACATCAGCAAGTGCACCTAAGCGTGCAAAAACTTCACGAACACGAACTTTGAACATCCCAGCTGGCGCTGGAACCGCATAACACTGCGCATCAATGCCTTTATGCTTAGCGATAAAAACGGCACGCTCACAATGGAAACGTTGTGTGATAATCGTGAAGTTATCGGTATCAAACACTTTTTTGGTGCGTACCACTGAGTCTAAAGTGCGAAACCCTGCAAAATCCATCACAATTTTGGAGGCTGGGACTCCTGCTTTAATTAAATCCTTACGCATATTAATGGGCTCATTGTAATTGTGCGCGCCATTATCACCACTGAGTAGCAAATATTTTACTTTTCCACTGTGGTAGGCCTCCGCGGCACCTTTGATACGGTTGGTATAATAAAGGTTGGTGGCACCAGAGGTGTAGTATTTGGATGTGCCAAGTACCATGCCAACATCACGGGCAGGCAACTGCGCTACATCTTCATAGATATAGGGCGCGGTATCCCAGCTAATCCAGCGATCAAGTAGAATAATGGTCGTAACTGCTATCCCTGCAAGAATAAGAAGACCAATAAGCAGACGTTTCCTCATGTCCTAGCCTTGAAAATAAAAATCATAATAGAAAAGTGTTAGCCTCAGTAGAGCAGCTTCTAGGCTACTTGACTTAAATTAGTGACGCAAGTCGCCTAACGTAAAGTCATGTCAATGTTGATAGCGGATCCAAAGTTGACTGCTATTAAGCCTGAAAATCGATTTAAAATTAATCAGATATTGGATGAAAAGTGGGTGAGTGAAGATTATTCAAAAAGTGAGTTGCTTCACAGAGCGAAATTTTTTGCCGCGATTGACTGTTTGTTTTGAAATTTTAATTCTATATTTAATTCAATTGATGAAATTTCATTTCTTTTAGGTGGGAGTCATCAGTCCGTAAAACAAATATGAAAATCTGATACGTGAGGGAAATATGAAACTGACCACATTACTTGCCGCTAGCGCGATGATAGTGACAGCCAGTGTTGCGGCGAAAGAGTACCAAATTAATCATACTGACCAATTAAAATCATTAAATGATGCACAAAACGAAGCGGTATGGCAGCAAGCTGAAGTATTAACCGACTTTATTTATCCATGGGAAAAAGAAACACCACCAAAAACCGATTTTCGTGCACTTTGGAGTGATGATACCCTTTATTTTCGCTTTATCGCCGATGATAAGGACATTCAGCTAGGTGATAACGCCGATAAAGACCAAGCGGTATTAGATTCCGACCGTGTTGAGCTGTTTTTTGCTACCAGCCCTGAGCTCAAACCTTATTATACCGCCGAAATGGACCCAAAAGGCCGCACGTTCGATGCAAAAGCCAACTACTACCGTGAAGTTGACCCAAGTTGGAACTGGGAAACGTTACAAACAGTGGGAGAAATGACACCAAATGGCTATGTATTAACGGGGAAAATCGATTTGGATGAATTTACACGTTTAAATCTATGGCAAGACAAAGACAAGCAAACGTTAATGTGTGCCATTTTGCGTGGCGAATTCAGTAAGGGTGAAGAAAAACAAGTGCGTAAATGGATCAGCTGGATTAAACCTGATTCCGTGAAACCGGATTTCCATATTCCATCCGCCTTTGGCACCTGCAAATTTGTGAAGTAATCAAAGTGCCGGTCTTTTATGGCCGGCAAATACCTGTTTTTTCGTTGAATGGACTGTGAGAGCGATCATATTCGCTGACGAAATTATTCATTTGTTGTGATTTGATTTGAAATTAAAATTCACATATAGTAGCTTTTAATGAAATATAATTTCAATGTGAGGGCGTTTTAATGTCTCTAGCGGAAAATACACTGAGTGACTGCCTAAAAAATGAATTCAACCAAGAGACGCTACAGTTTTCACGGTTGGATACGTTAGCGATGGCCACTGCGATTAACCAAGCGGATGCAACGGTTGCAGGGGCGATTCAACACGTTTTGCCGAATATTGCGGTGGCGGTTGATGCAATCGCAGCGTGCATGAAACAAGGTGGACGGTTATTTTATATTGGTGCAGGGACCTCTGGTCGTCTGGCGGTATTAGACAGTGCAGAGTGCCCCCCGACATTTGGTACCTCCCCTGAATTAGTTCAATCCATTATTGCGGGTGGTCATGATGCCATGCTAAAAGCGGTTGAAAATATTGAAGACTCAACGGATGCAGCAATTGATGAACTCAAAAAACGCCAACTCACTGCAAAGGATGTTGTTGTCGGCATCGCAGCAAGCGGGCGAACACCTTTCACCCTTGCAGGCATTGAATATGCCAATGAAATTGGGGCATTGACCGTTGCGATCACCACGCGGGGTCATGGGCTAATTAGTGATGTAGCGAAATTAGCCATCGCTCCTGATGTTGGGCCGGAAGTGTTATCGGGCTCGACACGCATGAAAAGCGGCACTGCACAAAAAATGATTTTAGGTATGCTCAGCACATGTGTGATGGGGCGTTTAGGGCGTATTCATACCAATTTAATGGTTGATGTTGTCGCAAGCAATTATAAGTTATTACGCCGCGCAGAGCGCATTGTCAGTGAGGTTTGCGGTATTGATATCGAAGCCGCAGCACGGTTATTAGAGCAAGTGGACTACCATCCTCGACGCGCAATTTTGATGTTTGAATTACAAATTAATGCACAGCAAGCAACGGAACTCGTTCAACAGCATCCAAATACTACATTGGATAGCCTGTTAGAAACACGCCGTTAATAAATGGGAAAGAAATGCGGGTAAGTTATGAAAATAGCTGCGCCAACATTAGGGGAACGATATGGCTAATAAAATAGAACATCTGGAAGTACTCGCCAGAGAAATAGAAAAATATGCGGGCGGCTTTGAGAACGTGGCAACATTGACCCACTGTATGACTCGTATCCGTTTAGTCTTAAAAGATAATGAAAAATTTGATGCCGACGCCTTAAAGCAAATCGAAGGGGTGAAGGGCGTGATTTTTAATGGTGAACAACAACAAGTGATTGTTGGCATGGGAACCGCGGCAAAAGTGTTTTCGGTGATGAATAAGCGCATGCAGGGCAGTGGCACAGCGAGCACAGAAAATACAGAACCTGAAAAGAAAAAAGGTTTCTCAATTCGTCGTACGCTGAATACATTAGCCGCGATTTTCGTACCAACCATTCCCGCGCTAATTGGTTGTGGTCTGATTATGGGGCTGATTAATATTGTTCGATTAGTCGCGCCTGAAGTGGTCGATCAGTTCCCTGAATTGTTCAAATTATTAAAATTAATCGGTAGTGCGGTGTTTGCTTACTTGTCGATTATGATTGGGGTTAATACCGCAAAAGAGTTAGGGGCATCAACGTCGATTGGTGCTGTGATGGCGGGCTTATTATCAATGCCAGGGTTAGCGGATATCACCTTATTTGGTTCAAAATTAGTACCAAATAGCGGCGGTATTTTTGCGGTCTTAATGGTGGTGGTGTTCTCCTCTAAATTTGAAGTATGGTTTAGAAGCATCATCAAAGAGAGCTTAGACCTGATTGTGACGCCATTTGTGACTATTTTAGTTTCGGCGATGGTGGCAATCGCAGTCTTCCAACCTGCGGGCCATTATTTAAATCAAATTCTGGCGCAAGGTGTCTCCGTTGCGTTATTAAATAGTGGTGGCGGTGCGGTCGCAACGGGCGGGATCTTAGGCGGCAGCTTCCTGTTCTTATTGTTAACAGGGTTACACCAAGGCTTAATTCCAATTCACGCAGAAATCTTACAAACCTTTGGTTTAAATTACTTATTCCCTATCTTAGCCATGGGCGGTATGGGGCAAGTGGGTTCTTGTTTCTGGGTATTCTTAAAAACCAAAAACCAACGCCTGAAAAAAACCTTAGTCGGTGCATTACCGGTGGGGATCTTTGGTGTGGGCGAGCCACTGTTATTCGGTGTGTCATTGCCACTGGGTAAACCTTTCATTGCGGGTTGTATTGGCGGCGCAGCGGGCGGGGCATTAATGGCGTTCTTCCATGTGGGGATCATCATCCCATTTGGTACTGCAGGGTTATCTTTAATTCCATTAGTGGGTGATGGCCAAATCCTTGATTTCCTCATTGCCGTTGCAGGTGCATGGATTGTCGGATTCATTGCCAGTATGATAATAGGCTTCACCGATCCTGAAAAATAATTAAATAAGGAATAGCCATGTCGACACTGACGGTAAAACTGGAAAGCTTGCAGACAAGAGGTAAAGGCACTGAACAGCGGATCGCGAAATTTTTACTTGATAATCGCGAAAGCTTAATTGCCATGAATGCCGCTGAATTAGCCCAAGCGGCAGGGGTTAGTAGCGCGTCTGTCATTCGCTTTTCACGCCAAATGGGTTACCGTGGCTATCCTGAATTTAAGGTGGATTACCTCTCTGATGAGAAACAACATAAAGCGGAAAGCCTGTATGGTAATTTGAGTCGCAGCGATGATACTTCTCAAATTATTGCAAAAACGGGGCAAATGTTTATTTCAGCGATTGAAAAATCCCTTGAGCTATTAGAGCCATCAATGGTTGATGAGGTCGCTAAGCGTATGGTCAATGCCAAACGTATTGTGTTGTTTGGGATTGGCTCCTCAGCGATTGTGGCGAGTGATATTTTCCATAAACTGATCCGGGTAAATAAGCACACATTATTTAGCTATGACCTGCATGTTCAACTGAGCTACTCTGCAAACTTGAGTGCCGATGATTTTGCTATCGCGGTGACTGCTCGTGGAAACACGCAAGAAATCAATAATATGTTGCGCTCCGCTAAAGACGCTGGTTGTTCTACTGTGGCTTTATGCCGTTTTGGTCAAGATGATGCGACAAAACTGGCCGATTTCACTTTACCGTACTTTTATGATGAACAGCACACGCAGCTTGGTGTCATTACCCCACAAGTTTTGCAGATGGTGACGTTCGATACACTGTTTTTTAAATACCTCACACTCGCAGACAGTGATGCAGATGCAGCACTGCAAAAAGGGCGAAGAGCCCTGATACAAGGCAAGAATTAATGATTTTAACGGAGTTAGCCATCGGTGCGGTGATCGGGCTGATCATTAGCACCACGGGTGTTGGCGGCGGGGTGATTGTCTTGCCAATACTCACCTACTTTTTCGGCTTAAATGCATTGGCGGCGGTGGCAACGGCGAACTTTTTATCGATGTTGATGAAAATTTCCTCCTCATATATGCATTTTCGCCTCGGCAATATCCCATTCAAAGGGGCCATGATTGTTTTAGCAATTATGTTGCCAAGTACGTTTTTAGCCAGTTTATTGGTGACATGGCTGGGTAGCCTTGAGGGGTATGAAAAACAAGTTGAATGGGGGATTAACCTTCTCGTTGCAGCTGCAATTATTTTTTCCCTTTATTTATTTGTACAGAGAATGTTTTTCGCCGCGCCAGCAAAAATTACCGTGGTGCAAACTTCCCAATTGAAGTCGATGGCTTTCCCTGCAGTGTTAGCGGGAATTGTTCTCGGGGCAACGGGGGTTGGTGGTGGTGTGGTGGTCTTGCCTATGTTGTTGCGTTATATGCAATTGAATATTAAGCAGGCTATAGGGACATCGATTTTTGTCACAACGGTCTTGTCGGGGTCATCTGCCTTAGCTTATGCGCAGGAAGGGTATACTGACTTAAAACTGGCACTTATTTTGTGTGCAGGGGCATTGATTGTGATGCCAGTGGCAAAATACTTACTGATCCACCTTTCTGAACGCACATTCCAATACATTACCCTGTTACTGATCACCTGTAGTGCAGTTATGATGACACTGAATTTATTCTCTTTTTAAATAGGTAGCCCTATTATTGATATGACAAATAATAGGGCAAGTTAGCTAATCTAAATCCCATTTTTTTAAATGATTCAGTTCTTTTTCCATCTCTTGGTAAATAAAAACACGCTCATCATTTAAGTCTTCATCTTGTGAGGAGGAATAGTGCTGCAAAGTGAAAATAAGTAGTCCCGCTGCAATCACAGAAATTAATAAACTGGAAAGGTGTTTCGCGAGCGGTGTGGATTGTGGTGCAAGAACAAAAGCACTACTAATAACGGCACCTAAAATAGCGCCGCCGATATGTGCCGCATTATCAATGCCAGACTGTAAACCATTCACTAAAGTTAAAGCAATCATCCCAATGATATTATACAGCGGGCGTTTTAATTGGCTTTTTTCTTCACCAGATAAATTGGGGTTATTCAGTGCTTTTAACAGGTAAATAACCGAGGCGGCAGCCAGCCCCATAATGGCACCTGATGCACCAATACTGACAGTAATATAAACTGTATTATCAGGTAAATATAAGCTATTCCATGAGTTCATTGATGCGCGACTGGTGGCTTCTCGAATACTTTCGCTATATTGCCAATAAGCACTAAAAAATGCTGCGCCAATACCTGAAAAGAGGTAAATAGCGAGGTATCTGAATTTACCGTACGTTCGTTCACATTCTATCCCTATCACAAACAGTGCCAAGGTATTTAAGGCAAGGTGAAAGCCCCCTGAATGCAACACCATACTCATTGGATAGCGCCACCAATCCCCCGTTAAAGAGAGTTGGTAAACATTTGCACCAAATATTAATAAGTTATTTTCTTGGGAATCAAGGGGGGCAGCATAGGTAAGCTGATAAAAATAAACGGTGATATTTACGGCGACTATCAATAAAGTGAGTGCCATGGCCCAAATGGAAAACTTCGGTTTATGGGGAGAGTGAGTCTCTAAAGGGTCAGCCATTTCAATATCCTATCTCTGCGTTGTATTGATATATTAAATAAGCTAAGTCATTAGCGCAATTTACCATTATCTGAACTCGTGTAATTTTTATGTTTTTTCAGACAAATAACAAAAATAAAAAAGGCGCATAAATATGCGCCTTTCAATTTGAGAAACAATAAATTAGAACGAAGTACGTTTATAAGTACGGTACTCTGGTTTCCAGAAATTGCGCTCAATAGCTTCATCCAATGCGCTATCAGAGGTGACAGTTGCCACGCCTTGAACCTGCGCTTCTTTAGCGACTTGTTTCGCAATAATCCGTGAAACATCTTGGATATCAGATAACAAAGGTAATAAAGCCCCTTCGCCATTTTTTGCCAGTGGTGAACAGCTTGCTAATGCGCGGCTAGCGGCCATCAACATGCCATCTGTGACACGTTTTGCGCCTGACGCGATAACCCCCAAACCAATTCCTGGGAAAATATAGGAGTTATTGCACTGGGCAATTGGGAAAACTTGGTCTTTATAAGAGACTGGGCTGAACGGGCTGCCTGTCGCAACTAACGCTTTTCCATCGGTCCAATTAATGATGTCTTCAGGGCGAGCTTCAACGCGTGAGGTTGGGTTCGACAATGGCATCACAATCGGGCGTTCACAGTGCTTGTGCATCTCTTTGATGATTTCTTCGGTGAATAAGCCTGCTTGACCAGAAACCCCAATCAAAACGGTTGGTTTAGCATTGCGAACAACATCCAGCAGTGAAATTGAATCGCTGTCTACATCCCAACTGGCTAAGTTAGCACTGTTTTGCGTTAATTTGGCTTGGAAATCGAGTAGGTTAGGGAGCTTATCCGTTAATAAACCAAAACGGTCAACCATGTAAATGCGTGAGCGAGCTTCTTCATCGCTTAACCCTTCGGATTTCATTTGGGCAATGATTTGCTCGGCGATACCACAACCCGCAGAGCCTGCACCCAAGAACGTCACACGTTGGTCACTTAATTTACTGCCTGCGGCATTGCTAGCGGCGATGAGGCTACCTAATGCGACGGACGCAGTCCCTTGAATATCATCGTTAAAACAGCACAACTCATCACGGTAACGGGTTAACAATGGCATCGCATTTTTCTGTGCGAAGTCTTCAAATTGCAGTAAAACATTTGGCCAACGGCGCTTAACTGCTTGCACAAACTCATCGAGGAATTCGTTATATTCGTCACCGGTAATACGTGGATGACGCCACCCCATATACAGCGGGTCATTCAAGCGTTGCGGGTTATTCGTTCCCACATCAATAACAATTGGTAAGGTATAAGCAGGGCTGATACCACCACATGCGGTATACAGTGACAGTTTACCAATTGGAATGCCCATACCGCCGATACCTTGGTCACCAAGGCCTAAGATGCGCTCACCATCCGTCACAACGATAACTTTTACGTTTTGTTTTGTGGCGTTTTGCAGCATATCATCAATATGTGCGCGGTTTGGATAAGAAATAAATAACCCACGGGCACGACGGTAGATATCAGAGAAATGTTCGCACGCTTCACCCACGGTTGGGGTGTAAATGATTGGCATCACTTCTGTTAAGTGGGCATCAATCAAGCGATAGAATAAGGTTTCGTTGGTATCTTGAATGTTTCTTAAGTAGATGTGTTTATCGATATCGGTTTTAAAATCAATTAATTGACGATAAGCACGCTCAACTTGCTCTTCGATAGTTTCAACTTGCTCAGGCAGTAAGCCATGCAGGTTGAAGTTCGCGCGTTCTTCTTCAGTGAACGCACTGCCTTTATTCAATAAAGGGAATTCCAGTAAAATTGGACCAGCATAGGGAATATAGAGAGGGCGTTTTGTTTCGTATTCATGTTCCATGAAATATCACTCTTCGGACGATTAATCAACAAAGTCAGGGTAGATCCTAAGCTAAACAGGAAATATGTACAGTAAATAATGATGCAAAATCGTTAAAAATTTTATAGACATAATAAAGAATTTAGTTAAGGAAGGAAACTAAAGCATACTTTTACGTTGCAATTACGGTAGGTAGATCACGGTTAGTAAAATAATGGTTTTAATCAACTTTTTTAAATTTAAAGGTGAAAATCTAGTTTGATTTTGTTTTTTTGGGAGTTGTTAATTTATTTTTATCTTTAGCCTAGAAAATGTTTTTTTTAACTAAATAGCAACAAAATTATATTTTAAAATATCATATATTGCTGCATGTTTTTATTTTTCATAAATTGTCAAAGCTGTTATGTCTTAAATTATCTTTAATAAGGAGAATTACCGTGTTTGGTTTAATTTTGAAATATAAAAAATCGATGTTATTGATAGTCGTTTTCTTCTTGAGTATTTTTAATTATTCAAAGGCTAATTATAATTCAGCAGAAACAATCAGAACAGTCGACCAATATCTTTATGAGAATAAATATGGTTCACCCCTCTTTGGCCGCATTGTGGCAGATTACTTTTATTTGGTAATGAAAGAAAAAGATAAGCCTACCAATAAAGACTTAATAGATAAACTACATTATGACCATGCATTAGAAACTCTCACCGTATTAAATAGTAAGCTAATAAAGCAAAGTACTGGGGAAAAAGTCGCTCGCGATATGACTTACAAAGAAGCCGATGAGTTACATTATTTAGTCATGTTACGTAATAAAATCCCAGAAGAGGCTTGGGTATTAGGCGTCGTATTTTCTGTATTAGACGAAAAACAAAAAGAATTCTACTGGCAAAAAATCATGGAAGCGTCAGGCGATAGAGGGCAAGAATTATCGGTGATATACAGCTTAATGAAAGTGATGTTAGAAAAAGGAAAAAAAGCAAACGACAAAGAAAAAATCATAATTAATAAATGGCATAAACGGATGGGTAAAATATTATCCATGGCAAAGTATTGACCATATATATGAATTAATCAATCTTGAGGTATAAGAAAAATATGCGATTGAATATTTTTTTAATATTTCCATTGTTATTATTTTCGTGTGCTATTAATGCAAACAATCGGCCCGGATTTGTGTGTGGGAAGTTTAACGGTAATGTTGTTGAAGTGCCCAATGAATACGTATATATGCCAGTGGAATATCAAGGTTACAGCTTTTTTGATCCTAAATTTATAGAGAATAAAAAAGGGTGTAATGAAAATTATAGGGAGTTAACCTTGATGACATATTGGCCTCATATGAGAAGTGTTGATGTTAAGGAAAAGTATAAAACAGAAAGTGATGAAAAAATTATAAAAATAATATTGAAGCCTATAAGAGAAAATGAATATTCTTTGACACAGAAAATGAATAATTATCTAAATGCATCATATTTAGGAAGGCGAAGCCAGATTTTATATGACGATGATGCAGACCTTAAATATATAGAATATTATGAAACCTATAATGAAAATAAAAGCTTTGATAATAAAAATAGCCAAAAGAAGAAGGTCTTTTTCTGGTCGGAAAATGAACGTGAGGTTGAGGCTATCTTAGAATGCTTATGGTCACCGTTAGAAAATAAATATTTAAGCTGTAATATGATTTTTTCAATACAAGAGATAAGTATATTAGTAGAGGTTAGATTTGGCTTTAATAATTATAACCAGTGGAGTGATATAATGAATCAGACTAAGTTATTTATAATTAATTATGTTAAGGATAAATTGCATGATTAATAATATAAATGGTATTTTAATTATGACGATCTAAGTAACTAATAAAAATATTAGCGGTATTGACTGGTGGATGAATGGAATGAGGAAATCCCCTTAGTTATTGAAATGGTAAAAAACATGGAAGCTGTTGAAGATTTATTCATTTATTCTCATCTGGAGATTATTCAATAATTTTTAAAGTAATATTAAGGTTTAAATAGAATATGCGATTTAATATTTTTTTAATATTTCCATTTTTACTATTTTCATGTGTTGTTAATGCAAACAACCGACCCGGATTTATGTGTGGAAAGTTTAATAATACAATAGTTGAGGTACCGAGTGACTATGTGTATAACTTTGCAGAATATGAAGGGTATAGCTATTTTGATCCGAGGTTTATTAAAAATAAGAAGGGATGTGAAGCTAATTTTAGGGTATTACCATTGAGGATGAGTTGGCCAGAAATGAAACCTGTTGATTATGATGAATATACAACAAAGAAAAAAACGATAAGAGTCTCTATTGAACCATTAAATGACAAGGTAAAGGGGTATCTAGAGCATAAACGTTATATATACCTTGACTGGGGGGAGGAGAAAATAAAAGGAGATGTTGTATATGATGAAAAGCTAGGATTATATTTTAGTGAAGTTAAATTAAAAAAACTAACTAAATATAGTGATTCGGAAAATGATAAGTTTGGCTATTATTGGAAAATAGATAATGATGAGATAACAGACTTTTTCAGATGTATTTGGGTTATTCCTAAGCAAAAGTACAGTAGATGTAATGGGGTTTTTCTAGTTCCTGAATATAAAGTAAAAGTAGAGGTTAAGTTAAGTATAGAAGAGTTAATTATTTGGGGTGAAATGAAAAATACGACAATAAATTTTATCAACCAACACATAAAAAAATAGGAGTAATATATGGAAAGAGAAACTCACAGGCAAGGGAATATGAAATTAAATAGACATGATATATCTATGGCTTCTAGAATATTGAATGTGACCAATAACCCAGAGATAATGTATACATATTTAGAGGCCAAAGGGGATTGCTATGCAGTATTGGCAAATAGTGTGGTAAAAGGGGACTCATTTTCAGGTGCTTTTGCATTAAATTACTTAGAAGAAGTAATGGAAGAAAATGAACTGGAAATTAATAGTAATAGTCTTAATAGAATAAGGATGGACATGGCTTATGGTTATATAGAAACACTCAAAAGTCGATTTAAAGATGGCGAAATAGAAATAAACGGAGATATAAACCATGAGGAAGCAATGGTATTTCATGAAAATGTTTTTAACAAACATGGACTGCCGGTAGAAGCGTGGACCTTACAACTTGTTTTTGATGTACTCCCTGATGAAGAAACGCGAGAAGTATATTGGCAAAAAGCATTAGAAGCGGTAGGGAATACAGAAAAAGAAGCTGAATTAAGTCTAGGTATCTTAAATACGATGGTTGATAGTATGTATGATGCACCTGCTAGTAAGCAGCCTCAAATACATCGTTGGCTTCGACGGATTGCGGATATAGACAACATTTATGACAGTGGAATTATTACTTTAAAAAATACTTATGATTTTTTTGACTCACCTAAAGTGTATGTAGATATGGATTACATTAAAGGGTTAACATATGAAACAGGTAACCCTTTAATCGATAGGGGAACTAACAGATTTTCATTCTGGGATTTTCCATCTGGCGATAATAACCGATTTTCTGTATAAACTGATTGGCGAGGGCAAACTGAATTTGAACATAAAAACCCTCTTTCAGATTACTATCTTGAAAAACCTGATTATATGTTGCCTGAAACGGGTTTATTTGATTCACCATCGATTAATTATAAACCTGATGTGGAATATTATGATCGTATGATTGATAATTTAAGAGATAGTATGTCATCAATGAATAATTCAATGAGCTCATTTGACGATAGATACTCAATGCCTACAATGCCAAGTGTACCGGAGTTTAGTTATAGTGGTTATTCTTCTGGTGCATCTTTCAGTTTTAACTGAAATTTAAAATTGATAATAATAAAAGATAAATGTGTACTATGATCGCTTGCAACAATAAACGGTTATTGCTTTCTATTCATCTTATTAGCAATAACCGTTATGTTTAACTAAATATAAAACTAATCCAAATAAACCAATTCCACTTGTCGGCAACCTAGCGCACTTAAGGTATTTTCAGTGGTACACCATTGTTTCACTATCGCATCTTGTTTTTCAACCAACTTAGCTTGCTCAATGGCATGGATATCTTTACCGGCAAGGTTAATCATAATTAACGCGGCTTGCAGTGGTGGTAAGCTTGGGTTGAATGCGGCATTTTCAGCGTAGCGCCCTGTAAACAGTGAACCATCTTTAAGCTGCACTGCAATACCTGAATGGGATTCACTATAAGGTGCATGGGATTGATTAGCAGCCTCAATAGCGGCACTTAACAGCCTGTCGCGGCTTTGGTTGTTATAACCATGCTGGACAGAATCAAGCAATAGTGTCGTAATGTTTAAATCGGCTGGGCCAAATGAATCAGGTAAATAGTGATGAAGTACCGCAGGCTCACGGCCCGGTAAATGCACCATAATTTTACCACCTTCGCGCAATTCATTCATAAATTGTCGGCAATGGCCACATGGGGTGTAATTCACGGTGATCGACGTAATTTGCTTTTCGCCTTTCATCCACGAATGGGTGATCGCACATTGCTCCGCGTGGATCACTTGCCCCATCGAAACATGACTAAACTCCATATTGGCGCCGAAATATAAATTACCGCTAGCGCCGCAAGCGATTGCACCAACGTGAAAATGGGAGATAGGAGTGACGGCATAGGCCGCTGCAAAAGGGAGTAGTGAGAATGCTAATTCTGAGTCGCTAACACCGCTTTGCGCTTTAATGTGTTGTACTTGCTCAGCCGTTAGCATTCCGGCGAAATCGGATTTATCAATGATAGGTCTAAGTACAGACTGTAGCTTCTCTGGAAGCTCGGCCCAAGCGGCCTTAAATCTTGAATGCATGAGTTACCCTCCCTATTTAATTGCTTTCATTCTATTCAATAAAGCACATAATGAAATGTGACTTAAATCACTAATTTAAATGAAACATATGAAACAAATTCTTTAATTGAGAGATATATCTCATGTTTTTAGTGTTCAATGATAAGTAAGAGAATATCGTTTTCCCTTACTCATCATATTTAACTGGGCGTGTAACTAATAAGATTAGCTAAAAAGATGCAAAATGACAGGAAATATAAATGGCGCACTTAACGAGGTGATCACCCCACAGGTCATCAATGCGAGTGAACTATAAGCCCCCTCAATGTAATTGACTTCAGCGCAACGTGCGGTACCTAATGCGTGGGAAGCCGTTCCCATCGCAAGCCCGCGAGACGCATGGGTGCGAACACGTAGGGCATCAAATAAACTGTGCCCGAACATTGCGCCTAAAATACCCACAAACAGCACGCAAGCAGCGCTAATTGCGGGGATCCCTCCAATTGAATCAGCAACTGCCATCGCGATGGGGGTTGTGACTGATTTCGGCAATACAGAGGCAGCGATATCCGGCGTTGCTCCAAGCCAAAATGCAATTGCTGCACCACTGAACATCGCGACGATGCTACCCGCAAAGCAGATGCTAAATAGGGATTTCCATTGGGCACGAATTTGGTGCATTTGCTCGTAAAGAGGGAAAGCCAGTGCCACAACGGCAGGTTGCAGTAAATCATTCAGGATTTTACTGCCCGCAAAATAATGTTCATAAGAGGTATTGGTGATAACCAATATGGCAATAAGCACCGCAATGGTGATTAATAATGGGTTTAATATTGGTAGCTTAAATTTTACTGACAGTTTGCGAGCAAGATAAAACACCACAATTGTCAGCGGTAATGACCACCAAATGTGCGTTAACATTATTCGTTCCCCTTAGTTTTATCATTATTAATCACCGAAGAAATTGGCTCTTCAGGGGGAAGGGGAACTTCATCAGGTTTAGCGCCGATGACAGGGCGTTCTTTGTGAATATAGTTGGAACTGATAGCGACTACTATCATGACTATTAAGGTGCTGATCATGCAAGAAACCACAATCGGGATCAGTTGCTGACTCAGTAAGTCATAGTAATTCATGATCCCCACACCGATAGGCACAAACAGAATGGTCATATTTTTCAGTAAAATACTGCATCCGGGTTGTGCCCAGTGAGCAGGGATAATTTGCAGTGCCAGTAGTGCAAACAGAATGAGCATACCAACAATACTGCCGGGAATGGCAAAAGGAAGTAGGGTAGAGATAAGGTTTCCGACAATCAGGCAGAGGTAAAGTATTGCGAAAGCGCGCAAATACTGCCATCCCGTTATCAGCACCTGTTTAAATGACATGAGATTTGTCCTGTAGCTTGATATCTATTCATCATACAATTAACTTGATAATTGTGCTACTGATCACAATAAAAAAGGCAATAAAAAAGTGGAGAGTTTTTGCTCTCCACTTTCACTGGCTTAAAGAACCGCTATAACAAGTTAGTGTTACTTAACTTGCATACCCGGCTGTGCGCCGCTATCAGGGCTAAGCAAATAGATATCTTTCCCACCAGGGCCTGCTGCCATGACCATACCTTCGGAAATGCCAAAGCGCATTTTACGTGGTGCAAGGTTAGCGACCATCACCGTTAAACGGCCTTCCAACGCTTTTGGATCTGGATAGGCAGAACGGATGCCTGAGAACACTTGGCGTGTTTCACCACCGATATCTAACTGTAATTTCAGTAGTTTATCTGACCCTTCAACAAAATCCGCGTGTTTGATTAGTGCAATTCGCAGATCGATTTTTGCAAAATCATCAAAGGTGATTGTATCTTGGATTGGGTCATCCGCCAGTGGACCAGTCACTTGCTGGATTGGCTTGATACTTTCTTTTGATGCTTCAACCATCGAATCCACTTTTGTCATTTCAATACGGTTAAACAGGGCTTTGAAAGGTGCAACATTGTGGTTAAGTAATGGTGTGCTAATCGCATCCCAAGACAGTTCAGTATTCAAGAACGCTTCTGCACGTTTGGTCAGACCCGGTAAAACGGGTTTCAGGTAAGTCATCAGAATGCGGAACAGGTTGATACCCATTGAGCAGATATCTTGCAATTCTTGGTCTTTACCTTCTTGTTTAGCAACCACCCAAGGGGCCTTTTCATCCACATAACGGTTCGCGATATCAGCTAATGCCATGATTTCGCGGATCGCTTTATTGTATTCACGATTGCTAAAATCTTCACCGATGACTTTTGCCGCGTCAACAAACTGTTGATATAGCTCAGGCTCTGCTAAGTTTGCAGATAACTTGCCATCGAAGCGTTTAGCAATAAAGCCTGCGTTACGCGAAGCTAAGTTAACCACTTTATTCACGATATCGCTATTGACGCGCTGGACGAAGTCTTCAAGGTTTAAATCGATATCATCGATACGTGAAGACAGTTTTGCTGCGTAGTAATAACGTAAGCAGTCTGCATCCAAATGGTCTAAATATGAGCGCGCTGTGATAAATGTGCCACGGGATTTGGACATTTTCGCTCCGTTAACCGTGACATAACCATGGACAAACAGGTTAGTTGGTTTACGGAATTGACTGCCTTCTAACATCGCAGGCCAGAACAGGCTGTGGAAATAGACGATATCTTTACCGATAAAGTGGTAAAGGTCTGTTTTCGAATCTTTATTCCAGAACTCATCGAAATTCAGATCACCACGTTTGTCACACAGGTTTTTAAATGAACCCATGTAACCAATTGGTGCATCCAACCAGACGTAGAAATATTTGCCCGGTGCATCTGGGATTTCAAAGCCGAAATACGGTGCATCACGGGTAATATCCCACTGTTGCAGGCCAGACTCGAACCATTCTTGCATTTTATTCGCCACTTGCTCTTGCAGTGCGCCTGAGCGAGTCCATGCTTGTAGCATGTCGCTAAATGCAGGTAAATCAAAGAAAAAATGCTCTGAATCACGCATCACAGGCGTTGCACCAGAGATAACCGAACGTGGGTTGATTAATTCTGTTGGGCTGTAGGTTGCGCTACACACTTCACAGTTATCACCGTATTGGTCTTCTGCTTTACATTTCGGGCAAGTGCCTTTAACGAAGCGGTCTGGTAAGAACATGCCTTTTTCTGGGTCGAAAAGCTGAGAAATAGTGCGATTTTTAATAAAACCGTTATTTTTCAGTTTCCCATAAATCAATTCTGATAATTGTTTATTTTCTTCACTGTGTGTGGAGTGATAATTATCATAGCTAATGGAAAAACCCGCAAAATCGTTCTGATGTTCTTGGCTCACTTCTGCAATCATAGCTTCAGGTGTGACACCCAGCTGCTGTGCTTTAAGCATGATTGGGGTTCCGTGCGCGTCGTCGGCACAGATAAAATGAACCTCTTTGCCGCGCATTCGCTGATAACGGACCCAAATATCAGCCTGAATGTGTTCCAGGATATGACCAAGATGGATTGAACCGTTAGCATAGGGTAACGCACAGGTTACCAGTAATTTATTCGCGACTTGAGACATAGTAACTTTCTTACTTCCATTATTTGAAAAGGGTCTTTGATGTTAACCGATCAAAACCATCGCTGCTAGGGGTATAAAAGATTAATTGGAAATTTGTTGGAAAAAGAAATTTTTGCCTCTTCGTGGCTTTTCCTGCGCTTGGTAATCACTATTTTTCGTGTTCTCTGTTATGATTAACCTCAGTCAAAGTATATCCGTCTAATCTCAGGTACCTTATCGAGTTATATAGGATATCTATAGTTCAAAAATATAAATAAAGGAGCCGGGATGAACGATAAATCCCCCGAGCAGAACAAACCAGAACTGCTGACTGAACAAGTCTCCAAAGTTTTGGCTTCATTTACACACCCAACGCTGCAACGTAATCTGATTTCTATCAAAGCGTTACATCATTGTGCGATGTTAGACAATGTGCTGCACGTCGAATTAGTCATGCCATTTGTTTGGAAAGGCCCTTTCCAAACGCTGATTAGCGAAAAAACGGCAGAGCTAAAACAACTCACAGGCGCTCATGCAGTTGAATGGAAATTACGCCACGATGTGACAACGCTAAAACGCGCGAACGATTTGCCTGGCATTAAGGGCGTGCGCAATATTCTGGCGGTGAGTTCAGGTAAAGGCGGCGTGGGGAAATCCAGCACTTCCGTCAACCTCGCGTTAGCACTGGCGCAAGAAGGGGCGAAAGTCGGTATCCTTGATGCGGACATTTATGGCCCGTCGATTCCAAATATGCTAGGCACAACATTAGAGCGCCCAACGTCTCCAGATGGCCAACACATGGCGCCAATTATGGCGTATGGTTTAGCGACTAACTCAATCGGTTATTTAGTCACTGATGATAATGCGATGGTCTGGCGTGGCCCGATGGCAAGTAAGGCGTTAATGCAAATGCTGCAAGATACCTTATGGCCAGATTTAGACTATTTAGTTATCGATATGCCACCGGGAACCGGTGATATCCAATTAACACTATCACAAAATATCCCTGTAACAGGCGCGGTTGTGGTGACAACACCACAAGATATCGCCTTAGTTGATGCCATGAAAGGTATCGTGATGTTTAAGAAAGTGAATGTGCCAGTGCTAGGTGTTATCGAAAATATGAGCGCACATATTTGCAGTAATTGTGGCCATGTTGAGCCAATTTTCGGTACCGGTGGTGCAGAAAAACTGGCTGAGAAATACAACACGAAGCTGTTGGGCCAAGTTCCGCTGCACATTTCTTTGCGTGAAGACCTTGACCGTGGTCAACCAACCGTTATGCGCGACCCTGAAGGTGAATTTGCGGATATTTACCGTGAAATCGCATCAGGTATTTCGGCATTAATGTATTGGGAAGGGGATAAAATCCCAACGGAAATTTCATTCCGCGCAGTGTAATTTAGCGTAATTTAATAAGGGCTATTTAGTGTTTAACATTAAATAGCCTTTTTTATTTGTATTGAACACCAACCCAGCAATTTCCCTTTTTCTGATTTATCAGCGGATTGTTTCTCTATTGAGAAAGGATAGCGTAGAATAAAGCGATATGGTTGTTGATGAATTCTTTCCTATGGGCAAGCCCTAAAAGGTGATTATGAAATTTTTAATTTTTATTGTCGTAGTGGTGCTGATCGTTATTTATTTTTATAACCGCATTGTAGCATTACGCGAAGCCGTAGTTTCCAGTGAAACTGAAATTTCAGTTCAATTAGACAGACGCGGAAAAGTGTTTGATAGCTTACTTGCGACGGTGAAAAAATATTTAAGCCATGAAACGGAAGTGTTCAGTAAAATTACCGAACTGCGTACTCAGGCTCAAAATGCAACGGGTGATAAAGCACGTGAAGCGGAAGATGCATTATCCAAAATGGTGAGCAGTGGGGCGATTAACGTTGCAGTTGAAGCTTATCCAGAGCTGAAATCTGACGCAATCATGGCAAATCTGCAAGAAGAAATTGTGTCTTCAGAAAATAAGCTTTCTTTTGCGAAACGTGGTTATAACCGTACATTAGAAACCTACAATGCTTATATCGCGTCGATGCCTGCCGCGCTTATTGTTGGCATTATTCCTAGCTTAAAAATATCGAAAGAATATTGGCGTCTTGACGAAGAGACGATTAAGTCTGAAGAGTCACGTCGTATTAATTTCGACTAATTATCGGTTAATTGTTATTTAGAAAAATTATCGGAACAACTTAGGACGTTCCGATAATTATCTGTGATAGAAAGCAGGGTATTTTATGGATTTTCGTAACGTCATACGCAAAAATAATATTCGGACTCGTTTTGTGGTAATGAGCTATATTTTTATTATGCTTATCATTGGGTTATTAGCGGATATTGCCACGCATCCAAATGAACAGTTAGATTTGTTTGATAATGCAATGGAATTTGTGACGTTAAAAGAAATGCCAATTGCGACATTTATCGTTTTAGGTTTGACATTCCTAGGTTTGATTTATATTCATTTTCGGGGCCATAAAATGATGTTGGCAGGGATGAATGCGAAAGAAATCAACCCAGAAAATGCCATCAGTTCAGAAGAAAAACAGCTGTTTAATATTATTGAAGAGCTTAGCTTAAGTGCAAGTTTAGGCTATATTCCTCGTTTATATATTTTAGAAAGTGATGAACCAAATGCATTTGCCGCAGGTTGGAATGGCCGTAATGCATTGGTTGGTGTGACTCGCGGTCTACTTCAAACATTGAACCGGCAAGAAGTGCAAGCCGTTCTGGCGCACGAGGTCGGTCATATTATACATGGTGACTCGAAGCTGACCCTGTATGTGGGTATTTTAGCGAACGTGATTTTGACGGTAACTAACGTATTTAGTCAGATTTTTATTCGTACCGCAGGACGAAGCCGCAATAATGCGGCGAATAAAGCCCAAATGATTTTAATGGTCTTGAATTTTGTGTTGCCATGGATCACGCAAATTCTGTATTTTTATTTATCCCGTACTCGTGAATATATGGCGGATGCGGCGGCAGTTGATCTCACTTCTGATAACCAAGCGATGATCAGTGCATTGAAAAAAATATCAGGCAAGCACGAAACGCATGAGTATGATGAGAGCAGTACAGGGCAGGCTTACCGTAAAGCGGCTTATATTTTTAATAAAGGGGATTCTGTGTTTTCCACTCATCCCTCTATTGAAAATCGCATTGCTGCATTAGAAGGTAAGAAGCCATTTTAGCCCTATAAATTAAAGGGCTAATCATCAATTCCCCATTTTCTATCAAATATTGGCGTTTTTTTTAGCGAACTTTGTCGAGGGACGCTGGAACAACACGCCATTACCCCCTATAATTCCGCCAACGTAACATTTTGATGTTATGTATTTTCATTTCTAAAATATTTAACCAGGTTATCATTTTATGACTGACATAGCGCATCACTGTACCATTGTAGGTATATCGGGAGCCTCTGCATCTGGCAAAAGCTTAATTGCAAGCACTCTATATCGTGAATTACGAGAAAAGGTCGGTGATCATAATATCGGTGTTATTCCAGAGGACTGTTATTATAAAGACCAAGCAGACGTGCCAATGGAAGAACGGCTTAAAGTGAACTATGACCATCCGAATTCAATGGATCACAGTTTGCTTTTTGAACACCTCCGATCACTAAAAAGTGGTCAAGCAGTAGAAATCCCGCAATACGACTATGTCGCTCACACTCGCAAAGAAAAAACCATCACATTTAAACCTAAAAAAGTCATTATTATTGAAGGCATTTTATTGTTAACCGATAAACGCCTACGTGGTGAGATGGATTTTTCGATTTTTGTTGATACACCACTCGATATTTGCTTGATGCGCCGCATTAAACGTGATGTAAATGAACGGGGCAGAACATTAGATTCCGTGATTGACCAATACAATAAAACGGTTCGCCCAATGTTCTTACAGTTTATTGAGCCATCGAAACAGTATGCCGATATTATTGTGCCTCGCGGTGGAAAAAACCGTGTGGCAATTGATATCTTAAAAGCGAAGATCGGGGAATTCTGCCAAGATTAATTAAGGCAGAAACTAACATTATGAAGGGGGAAACAGCCATGCGTCTTTGTGACCGCGATATAATTCAATGGATGGATGATGGTAAATTAGTGATTAGCCCGCGCCCACCTGTTGAACGGATCAATGGTGCAACCGCAGATGTCCGTTTAGGAAATCAGTTTCGTGTTTTTCGTGGACATACCGCGGCATTTATCGATCTTAGTGGCCCAAAAGATGAAGTAAATGCTGCTCTGGATCGTGTAATGAGTGATGAGATCGTGCTTAGCGAAGACGAGCCATTTTTCTTACATCCAGGGGAATTAGCACTTGCAGTGACGCTTGAGTCTGTTACGCTCCCAGATAACCTTGTGGGTTGGCTTGATGGTCGCTCATCACTGGCTCGATTAGGCTTGATGGTACATGTTACTGCGCATCGTATTGACCCCGGTTGGAAAGGGCAAATCGTGTTAGAATTTTATAATTCAGGTAAGTTACCATTAGCATTACGTCCTGGCATGGTCATCGGGGCGTTAAGTTTTGAGCCATTATCGGGCAGCGCAGACCGCCCTTATAATAGCCGCCAAGATGCAAAATATAAAAACCAACAAGGGGCTGTTGGTAGCCGTATCAGCGAAGACTGATACTCGCTAAACTTCGCGAAAATTGTGTCATTAATGGATTTTAATGGCGTAATTTTCGCCCATTTTCAGGGAAAGTAATGGTGTGAGTTCACGTTGGTGATGGTCGCAGGCAGAGTTTAAGAGAGGGAAGCATGAAACGTTTTTTAACGACACTGATTATTTTACTTGTTGTCATTGTTGCGGGTTTAACCACATTAGTGATGTTGGTAAATCCGAATGATTTTCGTCATTATATTGTCGAGCAAGTAGAGAAAAAAAGTGGCTATCAACTTGAGTTCAATGGGGATATGCGTTGGCACGTTTGGCCGACACTGAGCATTATTACAGGCCCCGTCTCTCTGACTGCACCAAATGCATCCAAACCTGTCTTAAGCGCTGAAAATATGCGCTTAGATGTTGAATTGTGGCCTTTGATTTCCCACCGCTTGTCTGTCGAACAAATTGTGATTGATGGTGCTGTTATCCGTAAAACACCGGAAAGTGAACCTCAAACGCACAGTAGCGACCCTATTGCTCCTGGGGGCTCTACCTCTCAAACGACCTCTGTTGATAAGAGCAACTGGTTGTTAGATATTGAAAAAGTTGATATCTCTAACAGTTTAGTGATTTGGCAAACGTCAAAAGATGAATTTAACCTGCGCAATATTAACCTGTCATTGAAAAAAAATAACAATAAGCAAGTGGCGGTCAAATTCAGTGGTAACTTAAATAAAAACCAGCAAGAGTTTGTGTTCGATACACGTGCGGATATCGATTTATCGGCAATCAATCAAAAAATTAGTGGCCAATTAACGCAGTTTGATTATTCGCTTAGTGGTGTGGATTTGCCTGAAAACGGAATATCTGGGCAAATCATCACAGATTTTTTATATAACAAAGGGCAGGAACCTAGCGCGAGTTTAACTAATCTATCGATTAAAGCCAATGAAAGTCTGTTAACAGGGAATGTTAGCGTAAAATTAAGTGAGATCCCGCAGCTGGCAGTTGAATTAGCGTCTGAAAAATTAGATTTAGATAGCTTGTTAGGCACTGCACCAACTGCGACAACGCCTGAGGCGGAAACCAATAATAACCGTGTTGGAGTCAAGCCTGTTATTTCAGGAACGAGTACACAACGGTATGATTTATCAGGTTTAAAATCATTTACGGCCAATGTTGATTTATCGGTAGGGAATTTAATTTATCGAGGAATGTCGGTAAATGAAGTGGTGATTAGTGCCCAAAATCAAACTCCCCGTTTAACGGTTTCTAAATTACAAGGTAAAGCGTTTGGTGGTGAGTTCTCATTACCTGTTACGTTAAATTATAGCGCGGTGCCAGCGACGGTTTCGGCAAAACCCGACTTTAAAAATATCGATTTAACACCGTTATTAAAAGCGTTTAATATGCCACAAAAACTCAGCGGCATTATCTCCCTCAATGCGGCGTTATCGGGTGTCGGCTATGATGATTATGCAGTGAAAAACCAATGGCAAGGGCCTGTTAATTTCGAGCTGAGAAATGCAAAATTGCATGGGCTGAATATTCCGCAATTAATTCAGCAGTCTATTTCTCGTGTGACGAATAAAATTAATGCCCCCGTGAATACAGGGAATTATACAGAAGTTGAATTATTCACAGTTAAAGGCTATTTAAATAAAGGCAGTATGAATATTTCATCAATGAATGCGAAATCTGCTTTGGTGAATATTAATGGCCAAGGCCGCGTGAATATTCCAAATGAAAGCATTGATGTAAATTTAGGCGTTAATATTTTTGGTGGTTGGGCAGGGGATTCACGCCTAGTTCAGCAATTACAAGGCATGAATATTCCACTGCGTATTTATGGCAATTGGCATAGCTTGCAATATGAGCTGGATGTGGAAAAATTGCTGCGCAATGAATTGCGGACGCAAGCCAAAGAGGCTATTGGTAATTTCTTGAAGAAAGAAGAAAATAAAGGGCTGAATGAGTTATTGAATGCCTTGTAGATAAATTTTATTTAAATAGAAAACGCCTTATTATTCGATAAGGCGTTTTTAATTAACGATTCCTTTTAATATCGTTTCTTTTTATTTCTCGCTCTATCATTTCTCTTTCACTTTTTTTGAGTTCATTGGCAATTTTTGTTTTTAGTTCTTTACTCTTCCCTAACTTATTATTTAATTGGCTTTCTAGTTGAGTTGATTCATTAATGAGAGCATTCAGCTTACCTGTTTTTTTTGTATTGTGTTTATAGCTTGTGATATCTAAAGCCTTTTTTTTATACTCAGCAATACTGTCTTTAAGTTGTGTTAAGCTTTTATTCATTGATTCACATTCATTGGCGCTAGGCCTTATAGATGCATTTGAACTCATCATATTATTAATAAAAGCTCTCACTTCATTCAAAACTAAGTCAATTTGCTTGGCTAATGGCTTGAGTTCCTTATTGTGAATAACGCTGTTAGTTCGTTGTTCTTTAGGTAACTTGTCTGTTTGCACATTAACCGCGCGAATTGCAGCCTCTATCTTGGATGAAGGCTTAAGATTTAAGCTATGTAAGCTGCTAGCATCACATACAGGGCTTATCAGTGGTTTCTGAGTTCTCATATTTTTCTCGCTAAGATAGATATTAAACTGATTTAATTATTCAAGGTTTCAATGTTTTCTGCTTTTAAAAAACGATGAAGAGTACATTTTTACCGTATTATTTGATGTGTAACGGTACGGTATACTGCTTTTCTGTTATGAATTTTTCAAATTTTAGTTGGTACTCAATTTTTAACATCTGGTTTTTTAAAGAGGTTAATATTTTCTGTTTCCTTTTATTGTGCGGGTAACTCGAGTTATTGAGTAAAATCTGGCAATTATTCAAGCAGGTAACTATGGAGTTAAATTCAGATTGCATCTTTATTATGTCATTTGAATGTAATGCCTCATTGTTTGATATCAGTGGTATTATCTTATTATTGAGGTCATTAATTTTCGGTATCATACTTTTTTCAAGTAGCTGAATATCTTTTAAATGAACAGTCTTTTTTGTTTCGGTGGATAATGAATTTTTTTTATTAGGCTGTATTTTTAGTAGTCCAATCGCATCGTTGGTATCGCAGTGTTGGATTTCACATATGGACGAAAAACGGACATTAGTGGTCATTTTTTTACCATGATTACGTGGTGTTTCAACTGCGCTAGGAAAATCAATTGAATAGTTTTTTAGCCTTGTTGCTTGATTTGCAATTGAATTAGCGGTTCTATTGATTTGTGAATTACTGGTTATCTTACGTACAATGAGACTCGATTTTGAAATTGGCAACATGAATTAACCCTTAAATGAATATTATTTAATGATGATAATTATTCACAAAGAAAATGGGTTATCTTGCAAAAAACGCGATTAATTCGTGCTTTGTATAAATCTAATAAATAACTCGTAGGGTTATAGGCAAAAAAATACCGACCTATTGGCCGGTATTTCGGAATTTAGTTAAGGTTAATCATCTTCATATTCATAACCATCCCCTTCACGAGCGGGTGGTATGATTAACACTTTATTGACACGATGGCTATTGACTTCCAATGGTTGGAATATGCAGCCATTAATGGTGACTTGCTCGCCAACTTCTGGAACACGTTGTAAATGCTCCATTAACAGACCCGCGATGGTTTCGTATTCACGTTTGTCATCTAATTCCATCGGCACAAACATGATCAAGTCTTCCAGTGGCATAAAGCCATTGGCAATCCACGTACCGTCATCAAGTTTTTGAATATCATGACGTGAATCATTTTCTTCATCACCAACGGGTAAGTTACCGGCGATGGTTTCCATCACGTCGGTCAATGTCACGATACCTTCAATAGAGCCAAACTCATCGACGACAAATGCAAAGTGAGTATGTGCTTTACGGAACTGTTCCAATGCTTTGAGTAGTGAGAGACCTTCAGGGAAGATCAGCGGTTGAGTGATTAACGCACGTAAATCCAGTGGTTTACCATTTAGTTGCTGCTTCACTAAATCCATCACATGTACAACACCAACAGGCTCATCGCTAATCGTTTCATCAATCACTACAAGGCGTGAGTGCGGGTTTTTCTCCATCAATTGCAATAAATCGCTAGAGGATTTATTGATATCAAGATAGTCCACATCGTGGCGTGAGGTCATGATACTTTCAACATTGCGCTGCGCCATCCCTAACACACGAGCAATCATCAGGCGCTCTTGCGGGTCGAAGACAGATTTGTTGTCAGCGATAAGGTCAGACGTCCGTGGGTCTAATTCACCTCTTTCGTTATTACCGCTTAAAATGCGCAATACCGCTTCAGCTGTACGTTCACGCAGTGGGCGCGAACCAGTCAGGAATTTACGACGGTTAAATTGTGCAAATTGGTTTAGCACCTCAATCATGATTGAGAAGCCGATAGCCGCGTATAGGTAGCCTTTCGGAATAGCGTAGCCAAAACCTTCAGCCACAAGGCTGAAACCAATCATCAACAAGAAGCTTAAACACAGTATGACAATGGTTGGGTGCTGGTTAACAAAGCTAGTTAACGGTTTACTTGCCCAAATCATTAATGCCATTGCAATGGTCACTGCCGCAATCATAACGCCGATATGGTCAACCATACCTACCGCAGTGATCACAGAGTCCAGAGAGAATACGGCATCAAGAACAATAATTTGTGCAACAACAGCCCAGAAATTCGATGTCTTTCTTTGGGTATTAGTGTGTTCGTCTTTACCTTCTAGCCGCTCGTTTAGTTCCATCGTTGCTTTAAACAAGAGGAACAGCCCCCCGATTAGCATGATCAAGTCTCGGGCACTAAATGGGTGCTCGAATAGCGTGATTATCGGTTTGGTGAGGGTAATGAGCCACGACAAGCTGAATAGAAGCACAACACGCATAACTAAGGCTAATAAAAGTCCAGTTACACGGGCTCTATCACGCAGCTTTGGCGGGAGCTTATCTGCCAGAATGGCAATGAAGACGAGGTTATCAATACCAAGAACGATTTCTAGAACGATTAGGGTAGCGAGGCCCGCCCAAATCGAAGGATCTGCGATCCATTCCATACAGTTTGTTTTACCTTCTGATATGACGGCTTATACCGACTGGAGAATAATGCGGTTTGTTGAACGAAATATCAATAAAAATTCACTTTAGTCGGACAATTCTTGACAAAAATGGCGTTGTGTACGTCATCGATTGCATCAATAACTACCATGCTGCACAATCCTAGGTTAATATGTGATCCCGTTAACAGAATGTCAGCACATTGAGGCTGACTTGGTCCTAATCAGACAGGAGTTGTTCATGTCAAAGCAGCAGATTGGTGTTGTCGGAATGGCGGTTATGGGGCGTAACCTTGCGCTCAACATTGAAAGCCGCGGTTACTCAGTGTCTATCTTTAACCGTTCTAAAGATAAAACAGACGAAGTAATTGCCGAAAATCCAGGGAAAAACCTCGTTCCCAACTATACAATTGAAGAGTTTGTTGACTCTCTGGAAAAACCACGCCGCATCTTACTGATGGTTAAAGCGGGTGAAGCAACGGACAAAACAATTGCCTCGCTGACTCCTCATCTGGACAAGGGTGATATCCTTATCGACGGCGGTAACACGTTATTTACGGATACAATCCGTCGTAACCGTGAATTATCCGCACAAGGTTTTAACTTCATCGGTACCGGTGTTTCTGGTGGTGAAGAAGGCGCATTAAAAGGCCCTTCAATTATGCCAGGTGGTCAAAAAGAAGCTTACGAATTGGTTGCGCCAATCCTAAAAGAAATCGCAGCGAAAGCAGAAGGCGAACCTTGCGTGGCTTATATGGGACCAGACGGGGCAGGCCACTACGTTAAAATGGTACATAACGGTATCGAATACGGTGACATGCAATTAATCGCTGAAGCCTATTCATTGTTAAAAGGTTCATTAAACCTGAGCAATGAAGAGCTGGCAGGCACCTTTGCAGAGTGGAACAAAGGTGAATTGAGCAGCTACCTGATTGAAATTACCGCGGATATCTTCAAGAAAAAAGATGAAGATGGTAAATACCTTGTTGACGTGATTTTAGATGAAGCGGCAAACAAAGGCACTGGTAAATGGACGAGCCAAAGTGCGCTGGATTTAGGCATTCCTCTGACATTAATCACTGAGTCTGTTTTCGCACGTTATATTTCTTTCTTAAAAGACCAACGTGTTGCAGCGTCTAAAGTTTTAACAGGCCCAGTCTTAAAACCCGTTGAAGGGGATAAGAGCGCGTTTGTTGAGAAAGTACGTCGCGCGCTGTACTTAGGCAAAATCGTTTCTTATGCACAAGGCTTCCAACAGCTGAAAGCAGCATCAGACGAGTACAATTGGGACCTGAACTACGGTGAGATTGCAAAAATCTTCCGTGCGGGCTGTATCATTCGTGCACAATTCCTGCAAAAAATCACGGATGCTTACAACCAAGATGCAAAAATTGCCAACTTACTGTTAGCGCCATATTTCAAACAAATCGCGGACGAATACCAACAAGCTCTGCGTGATGTTGTGTGCTACGGCGTACAAAATGGTATCCCAACACCAACGTTCTCTGCGGCGATTTCCTATTACGATAGCTACCGCTCAGCGGTATTGCCTGCAAACTTAATCCAAGCGCAGCGTGACTACTTCGGTGCTCACACTTATAAACGTACGGATAAAGACGGTGTTTTCCACACAGAGTGGATGGAATAACGTTAACATCATCCTTTATCGATGATGCAAGAGGCGCTAAATTTAGCGCCTTTTTTGCCTTTCATAGGCAGAATGAATAAATGATGAATTTATTTACTTTATCATTTCTTTTTTGATAGTTTGATTAATCGTTTCTGCTACATTATTCATCAATCATTGAATAACATAACTTTTTACTACGGTATCTGAGCATAGCTTCATGCGTAACTTTCTTATTTTATTGCTTTTATTAGTCTTACTTGGCCCATTGGGTATCGATTTATACCTGCCGACGATTCCTGATATTGCAAAGGATTTAGGCAGCAGTGAATCCGTTATTCAATCGACCATTGCGCTATTTATTTTAGTCCTAGGTTTAGGGCAATTGATTTCTGGGCCGCTGGTGGACAGATACGGGCGCAAACCTATCGCGATGGTTGGTATGGTGCTCTACATTATTGGTGCGGGTGTTGCCATTGCAGCAACGACCCCGACGCTATTTATTGCCTCACGTTTATTGCAAGGGGTTGCCGTTTGTTGTACCTCTGTGGTGGCATTTAGCTGTGTTCGTGACCGCATGAACGGCACTGAAGCGGCTCGCGCATTTGGTTTTCTCAATGGTACATTGAATATTGTGCCAGCTCTCGCTCCGTTATTAGGTGGGTTACTAGCAGAAGCATGGGGTTGGCGCGCACCATTTTGGTTCCTTGCGTTGTATGCCGTCATCATACTGGTATTGATCGCGGTATTTTTGCCTGAGACACGCCCTGCAAACTTACCTAAAGTAAAAGTGATCCCTGTGGAAACCTATTGCCGTGTCTTAGGGAATCGCCAATTTATCATTTTTGCTCTCGTTAATGCGGGCACCATGGGAATGGCATTAACTTATGTTTCCCTCGCACCCACGGTATTGATGGGGGATGCTCAATTAAGCCCGTTAGTGTTTTCCATTGTGTTTGGTATCAACGGCTTTTGGATCATGTTTGCCAGTTATATTGCGAACCACTTTATTCATAAAATTGGGCGACCAGCCTGTTTGCTAGTGGGTAGTTCAATGATGGCAATTGGCTGTTTAGGGTTGATATTGGGCTTTGTTATGTTGCCAGAAGCTATTCAAAGCCATTGGGTTGTCTACATGTTACCTGTGGCCTGTGCCTGTACTGGGCTTGCCTTTATGATGGGTACCGCAACCAGCTATGCTTTGGAACCTTTTGGTAATGAAGCGGGTACGGCATCTGCGTTAGTGGGGTTTGTCCAAATGGCTGGCGGTGCTGGGCTTGGTCTATTAGCTATCGCATTACCTATCGCACCAAAATTATCGTTAGCAATCGTGATGCTTATCGGGTGTATTTTTGGTTTAGTAGCTCGAAAGGCCAGCTTGAGGTTAGCTGAGCCCCATTAATAATGTAAGAGCAGGACGGTAGGCCTGCTCTTATTCATATTGGTTTAAATGGTTAGCCCATTAATGGTCGTGGGTAATTTAAGTTCTCTAATTTCAATATCTTTAGATTCTTTTAGCTCACCTTTAATAAAAATTTTAACTTTAACGGGCTTTAAGTCTCGCTCAATATTCACATGAAAACGGTTCATATGAGATTTTCTGAAATTGGTACCATGGAGTTTGTATTGTCGCGCTGTTCCATCTTCAAGATCGAACTCCAAATAAGAAGAACAAGAATCTAGATTCTTATTGTCTTCATAAACCATACCTGAAGAACCATATAAAATATCTTGTACATGGTTTGATTTTTGTTTTTCAGGATCGGTGACTAAAATTTGCCCTTCAGGATCATAAAAACCAAGTACGGTAATAACGGGAACATCTTGTTTTATTGGTTTTCTGTGTAACCCGTGGAGATGAGATTTAACCCATGACTTACCATCGGAAATATAGGTTATTTTTTCATTTTTTTTAATTTTTTCAGTTTTACCATTAAGGTGAACAGTCGTATCCCAGTCAGCACAAGTTTCTATTATGATGGTATCTTCCGCATTTCTCGATGATGCATCAGGTAAATGTATATTTTTACTATGATAACCATTACCTAGTTTTATTTTAAGCACATCATATTTTTCGAGCGCTTTACATAATTTGTATAGAGAGATATCTTCACCATTTTTAACTGGAACATTAAATTGGAGAAAGCCTGGTAACTCTAAATAGGCATCTTCCATTTTGCTTGTTTCAGAATTCCATTTTTGATAACCCGTTGAGGAATCAGTATTAAACGCGTGAAGTTTTTCTAGTCGCTGTTGGATAGCGGCTAATGTATTTGGCGTATAGAGTGAATAAGCATTATTTGTTTCATCTTTCGGGCTTCCACCATTCATTGCATCATGGTCTGCTCTCCCAGACTGTTCGAAATTTGGAATAAACATATTGTTATCCGCGTCCCAGCCCCATGCTGAGTTCTTTTGATGAGCAGGGCGATGGATACCAAGTTCTGTACGTCCACCATGGAAGTCATTAATATCAAAGTTATGACCTAATTCATGGCTAAACTCATTGCCTATTGAATCCTCAACAGAAGCAAGTCCACCTTTATAACTACCCAGCCCCCCATGGATGACCCTACCATTTTGATATTGGCCAACAGAGTTATAGACGACTATTTGCGGGGTTGGTACAAATGCGGGACCATCATCTGGTGAACTATTAATGCCAGATGTCGCCATATGAATGCCTTCTCCATATGCCCAGCGAGTTATTTTTAAACTTGACTTTTCATGCCAACCCCCATTTTCAGGAATAGCCTCTTTTAAAATCGTTCCATCACTGAAGACAAATTGATCGACCCGCGTTGATTCATAGCGGTTTACGTGGAGTGTTGAGGCTGGAATTTGTTGATAATATTGCCGATTAAACTCGGGAGTATCCCTAAAATCGAATTTATCTCTCGGCTCAGTGAAAATACCAATATCCAAAAGATGTAATTTTACCGTCGTTGGTGCGCCTATCGTGGTCTTTGGTAAGATACCCATTTTATTTTTATGTATAAAATCAATTTTTATATTAGGCTGAATATATTCACCGGGGATCGTTGTTGACCAAGTATTCTCCATATACTCAAGGTTATTCATATGTTCAGGAAGGACTATTAATGGGTTATTTCTCCATTTCTTAATATCAGTGAGAAAATCGAGATGGAGATTTTCCCCTTGTTTGAGCTCTAAATAGTTTCCATCAATATGGATCTTTGTGCTCTTGCTTGCTGCCGTATTAAAGGTGAGATAGCAATCACGATTTCCATTTGGTAATTTGATGGAATCAACCCAGTTTTCATCATTAATATTTATTCTGATTTGTCTTGGATTTCGTAATAGTAGGTTTTCCATAAACTGAGTGCTTTCTTGCATTTGCTCTAGTTTTTCTTTTTCATTGATGACTTCATCATATTGGAAACGTCTCCCTAAGCTCAGTTTTGATGCATCGGCATTGATTGACAGTTTTCTCCAAACACCTTTTTTATCGCAGACAAAATAAAGAAAATCCCCTTTTTTTAAAGTTATCTCCTTATTATTATAATCAATTTTTTTCGTTTCCATAGACTCCGAAGAAAATTGTATTATTTTTGATGCGTATTTTTTATTATTTATTAATTTAAATTTTTTGACGTCATAGCTATCGTGAAGATTTATTTTTATACTTGCGTGTCTATTTAGCAATAGGGGGATCTCAGTATCATAATTTTCTATTTTATCTTTATCATTTAATGCATAATCAAAAGTTTTAGGGATTTTTTTACTCACAGATAGTTCTTTTAGTCTTTTTGTTTCAGATTTTGTTAGCCATCTCCCATTGTTATCACAAATAAATTGGATAGAGTGATTTTTTTCTAGTTTATGATCTTTATTACTATATCTGATAATAATATTTGAATTGGTACTATTATAAAAAACTATATTTTTATCCTGATATTGTGGGTTTGAGTTAAGATGAATAGGTTTAGTCCAATTATCGAATTTTATCCCATTGAAATTAAATTTGATATTATTTGGCTTGGAAATAAGTTGATTAAAATAGTTGGGGCTTTCTAGTACCTTATTGAGCTGATTTACATCTCTAACTTCTAAATCAAAAAAACTCGGTTTTTTAAAGTCTCGAGGCCTTAAATTTGTTTCATAAATACTTAAATAGGATAACTGGGGGAGCTTTGATGGAGGTGACAGCTTTTTAAGATATGACCCTGTTGTTTTATTGTCTGTTATTTCTATATAAACATCTTCGTTATCGGGAATTTTATGTTGGGGTTTAAACATCATTAAGGTTTTTCGGTTAGGCACTAATGTTGGTTGTGTATCTCCTTCAATTCGATTAATAGCTGGAATGATTGAGTTCTGTGCAAAATAAACACTTCCTTTTAGATCTCCGTATGTGTCACTGCTCTCTTTTTGTGTTGAAGTACCAACAAATTTATTTTGATTATAATAAAATTTTCTGTCTTCCTTATTATAAATGGCTGGATTAAGAGGATGAAAACTTTCATTTAAATCTAGATTGGCGTATGGACGTTTGGAAAAGAAATCAGATGTCATGCTATTTAGAACATCCACACAACCATAGAAATGGTCTATATTATCGATTGAATAATTGTTGGTTGGAGCCCCAGATATTAAACTTCTTATGAATGTGCTGAGTAAATTTGTATTTTCAGTCATGGTATGCCTTATGATTTTATTTCTCATCATTAGTTTTAAAGTTCAATATTAATTTATTAAATATTTAATTAAACGTTAAGCGTTTTTTTCTGAATTAAGTCTGAAATAAAGTTTAATAATTATTAATTAATCAATTATTAATTAAATTATAATAATAATAGTATTTATTATTATTAATATGATATTGTGTGATAAGTTTATAGGTAGACTATGAGAGGGCGTTAGATGTTAAATCCCTTATTAAAACAGCCCCGAGTGGCTAAAGGTGATGTGTTTTGAGCGCGAATACATCACCATAGAAAGCGTTCTATGGTAATCATAAACAACTAAAATAGGTTTATTACCATGAATAAGAAACATTGGTCAAAATATCAGTTATTACATGAAGTTGTGAAAAACCCGAACATTCATATTAAAGGCTGCCATAGCTATTACAGTGATTGTTGGGATGACGGTTTTGAAAATTCCGTTGTGCGTTATTTGCAAGGGGATGAGCAAAGTCGCGATTGGCAGCTTGCGTGGGATGTCGACCAACTGTATATCGGCGATTATGTCTGCATTGGCAGTGAAGCGGTGATTTTGATGGGGGGAAACCATACCCATCGGATGGACTGGTTCTGTTTGTATCCTTTTCTTGAATTTATTGATGAGGCTTATATCGGTAAAGGGGATACGGTTATTGGGGACGGTGCATGGATAGGCATGCGGGCGTTTATTATGCCCGGTGTCAAAATCGGTGAGGGTGCCGTCATTGCGACTAACAGTGTGGTCGTGAAGGACGTCGAACCTTATTGCATTGTGGGGGGGAACCCTGCGAAGCTAGTTAAACATCGGTTTGCGCCTGAAATCATTGCAGAGTTATTGGCGTTGAAAATCTATGATTGGCCAGAAGAAAAATTCACTGCATTAAAGCGTGTGATTTGTGGTTCTGATTTTAAGGCATTAAAACAAGCCAGTCTCGAATACGACCAACAGCGTCATTCGTAATTGTTATAAAGGGATTCTGAGGAATCCCTTTTTTGTGATTAGCCAGTTAGCTTTCTTCTGTGCGAATAAATTCAACCAACGTAGGTTGTGCAATCCGTTGGTAATCTTGCGTATTTAAAATAATTGACCGCTCTAACGTTCCTGCATTGAATGCCAGTTCATCAAAACGTGCAAACAGTAACGGATCGGCAATAAGCAATAAATTTGGGTGAAAGCTAAACGGCGGGATCGCACCAAATACGCACTGAGTCAGTTCATCCACTTCTTTTGGGCTTGCCAGTGATGCGCGAGTTCCGCCAATGGCGATGGCGATTTTGCTTAAATCTGCTTGCTTGTCCGCAGGTAAAATGGCTAAAACATGTTGCTTCACCCCATTTCCTTTTACATGGCAAACTAAACCTTTCGCCCCTTGCCCTAATTGCGTGCCACGAATTTTCGCGACTTCTTCTGATTTCCCTGCGGTGGAGTGTTCCATCACACGGTATTTGGCTTGGTTATCATCTAATAACTGCGTTAATTGCCTAAAAATAACGTTCTCTGACACCGTTTTTTTCCCTTTAAAACCCCATCAATAACAAGGAATGATAACAAGTTCATTGGGAGATACAACCGCAAAACGCAAAGGGCAATAAAGACGCTAATTTGGGAAATAGTATAAATTGCATATCAGATGCGTTTTTTACCTGTATTGTCCATCCATCCACGGATTTTATTACGGTATATTCTGAGACGTTTTTATTTATCAATAAATTCAATTGGTTAAAAATAACAAATTCATGTTAATAATGAGAATGGATATTGTTAAGAATTGAGCTTGATCATTTACGCTCTGTTTTATTCTCGGTGGTATAAATTTTTATATAACGAAAATAGATAACATGAAACGTAAAACTCACTTATATGTCATAACGTCGCTGATCGCAGGGATCGCGCCATCCATCGTTGCTGCTCAAGTTTCCGAACAAATCAGCAAACCGAAACAAGATAAAATGCTCGTCACGGCAGCACCGACAAATGTCACCGCAGAGGCCCAAGCTGGCGCAGGTTTCTTTACTTCTCAAATTGACCTTGGGCCATTAGGCGATGTGGAATGGATTGATACCCCTTATTCCACCACCACGATTAGTCGTGAAATGATTGATAACCAGCAAGCAAAAAGTGTCAGTGAGCTGCTGAAATATGCCCCAAGCGCACAGATGCAAGCACGCGGTGGGATGGATGTCGGCCGCCCACAAAGCCGTGGTATGCAAGGTAGCGTTGTTGCCAACAGCCGCTTGGATGGGCTCTATATGGTGTCGACAACGGCATTCCCTGTGGAAATGCTCGACCGCTTAGATGTTATCAACAGTTTAACTGGGGCATTGTATGGCCCAGCAAGCCCCGCAGGGCAGTTTAACTTTACGGCCAAACGCCCTGAAGATATTCAGCGTTTATCATTAGGTTACCAAAGCCGCAATGCCTACAGCGGGCACGTTGACCTTGGGGGGTATTTCGATGCCGATAAACGTTTTGGTTACCGTTTGAATTTAATGGATGAGGAAGGGACGGGTAACTTAAAAGATAGCACCTTACGCCGCAAGCTGGCATCGGTTGCTTTTGATTGGAACATTCAACCAGGCACACAATTGCAACTTAACGCCAGCCACTACAATTTTGTGCAAAAAGGCTATGTTGGCAGCTTTAGCTATGGCCCTGACATTAAATTACCCAAAGCGCCAAACCCACAAGATAAAAACTTAGCTCTGCATACCGCGGGGAATGATTTAACTACCGATACCGTTAGCACTCGTTTAATTCATGACTTCAATGAAGATTGGAAATTAACGGCGGGTGTTGGTTTCCAGCAAGCGGACAGGGCGATGCGCACGGTTTCAAGCCAAATTGTTGATAATCAAGGTGGGATAAAACGCTCATTGTCAGACTCCCCTGCATCAGGGCGTTTTCGCGTTCTGAGTAACTCAGCGGTACTCAATGGCCATGTGGACACGGGCTCCATTGGCCATGATTTATCATTCGCCACCAATGGCTATGTTTGGTCAATTTACAGCTCAAAAGTAAAACCAACGACACGAGATATAAACGGGGGGGAGATCACCAATATATATCGCCCTTCACCAATGGAAGAGCCATCTGATGGGCGTATCCATACAGGTGGATCCCGTTATAAAGCCAGCGAAAACCGTCAACAAAGTATCACCGTAGGTGACACTATCACTTTCGACCCGCAGTGGTCAGCAATGTTTTATTTGAGCCAAAGCTGGATTGAAAGCCAAAGCTTTGACAAACAACACCATAAAACCAGCAAAACCAATGATAATGGGCTAAGCCCACAAGCGGCGGTGATGTATAAAATCACCCCGCAAGTGATGACTTACGTGAGCTATGCGGATTCTCTGGAAGAGGGGGATACCGCGCCAATGAATCAAAATATTAAAAATGAAGGGCAAACGCTCGATGCTTATCGCAGTAAGCAATATGAAATTGGGATCAAAGCGGATGTGGCTGATTTAAACCTTGGTGCAGCACTGTTTCATTTAGAGCGCCCATTTGCTTATGTCGATAATAATGATGTATTTCGTAAACAAGGGGAACAAGTCAACAGGGGGCTTGAACTCACGGCTACAGGCCATGTTTGGCAAGGGTTGAATGTTTATAGCGGCATTACGTTTTTAGACCCGAAATTGAAAGACACGAAAAAAATCGAAGCGCGTGATAAACGCGTTGTGGGGGTGCCTAAAGTCCAAGCGAATATGTTAGTGGAATATGCCCTGCCATCCATGCCTGAATTGGTGTATAGCGCTAATGTGCATTACACCGGTAAACGTGCCGCTAATGATACCAACACCAGTTGGGCGGGAAGTTACACGACGTTAGATCTCGGTACGCGCTACAGCACAAAAATCAATCAAACCCCAACAACGGTTCGCTTATCGGTGAATAACGTCACTGATGAACGTTACTGGGCATCCATCTTCCCATCAGGGATCAATGGTGAAGGCCGTGGAGGGAGTGCCTTCTTAGGGGCAGGCCGTGAAGTTCGCGCAACGGTTACGTTTGATTTCTAATGATAAAAGTCTAGGAGCACGCCGTTTTACATTAAGGTAAAGCGGTGTGATAAATATGAGAAAAACAATTTTCCTGCAATTGGTCATTTTACTGTTTGGGCTGTTCATGGGCAGTGCAATACAGGGGAAGACAGATAACCCGCAATTGCGCATCGCGACGCCTTGGCCTGCACAAAATACCATTATTATGATGCTTGGTTACGGCGAGCAAATTGTCGGTACCTCGGTGATTGCGAAAAAAATTCCGTTGTTTCGCCAAATGTTGCCAAATATTGATGATGTTCCGGTGATCAGTATTAGCAACCAACTGAGTCCCGAACAGATCATTTCATTACGCACCGAATTACTGTTTGTCGCCAAAGGAATGGAAGTCCCACAGCGTGATTTATTAGAAAGTGCAGGGGTAAAAGTGGTTGAATATCCCGCTAACTCTTTAAAATCGTTACAAGAAAGGGTACAGGCTACGGCAAAAGAGCTGGGCCCCGATGCACAAAGCAAAGCGATTGAATATCAACATTATTTCGATCGCAATGTGGCATTGGTCAATGCGCGGCTGGCGGGCTTAACGGAAGCGGAAAAACGCACGGTTTACCACAGTATGGGAAGCACGTTGTTTACCTCGGGGCGACCGTCATTAAATCAAGATTGGATGGATTTAGCCGGGGCAAAAAATGTGGCAGAAACATGGTTTGCAGATAAAAAAAATAACTCTGGTGAGGTATTACTGGAAACGATTATCGCAGCGAACCCCGATGTGATTGTGGCGATGAACAAGGAAGATGCCAATATCATCAAATCATCTTCCCAATGGCAAGAGATGGACGCGGTTAAAAATCAGCAAGTGTATGTGAACCCGAAAGGCATGTTTTGGTGGTGTCGTGAAACGTCTGAAGAAGCGTTGCAGTTCTTATGGCTAGCTCAAACGCTGTATCCAGAGCGTTTTGCGGATATCGATATGCAGCAAGAAACGGCCGATTTCTACCTGAAATTCTTTGGTATTTCACTGAGTGAGGCGCAAATCGATAATATTTTGCACCCATAAAATAATACTGCCTGCTAAGCAGGCAGTGTTTAGATTACTGGTGACGCTCTTTTAAGCGCTTGATAATCGTGCTTAAATCGAGCTCTTGGTCTTGTAGTAACACCATTAAATGGTACATCAAGTCCGCGGCTTCGTTTGTCAATTCTGCGCGGTCATTAACGGTTGCAGCTAGTGCGGTTTCAACGCCTTCCTCACCCACTTTTTGTGCGATACGTTTAGTGCCGCTGGCATAGAGGCGAGCGGTATAAGAGCTTTCAGGCGATGCGGTTTTGCGCTCTTTTAACAGCGTTTCTAGCTCAAATAAAAAGCCCCAATCGCTTTGTGCGGGCGCAAAACAGCTTTGCGTGCCGTTATGGCAGGTTGGGCCATCTGGCAGGGCAAGTGCTAATAAAGTGTCGCTATCGCAATCAGGGTAAATGTCCACTAAATTTAGAAAATTATTGGACGTTTCCCCTTTTGTCCACAAACGCTGTTTGGTTCTTGAATAAAAGGTCACTTTGCGGCTGTCTAAGGTGACTTTTAGTGCTTCAGGGTTCATGTACCCCAGCATCAGCACATCCCCTGAAACTGCGTGTTGTACGATAACCGGCATTAGGTTATCGACTTTTTGCCATGCCAGTTGGCTACATTGTTCTGTGGTTAACATACTCTAATTTGAACTCCATTTTCGGCTAGGTATTGTTTTAAGTCACCGATATTAATGATCTGTTTGTGGAAGACGGAAGCGGCTAAAGCACCATCAACACCTGCATCAGCAAAGGCATCAAGGAAGTGAACTTTTTCACCTGCGCCACCTGAAGCAATTAATGGTACTTGGCAAACTTCACGCACTTTTTTCAGTTGTACCAGATCATACCCTTGGCGTACACCATCTTGGTTCATCATATTTAGGACGATTTCGCCCGCGCCGCGTTGCTGGGCTTCTTTGACCCAATCCAAGGTTTTCCAACGGGTTTGTGTGGTGCGTTTTTCATCCCCTGTAAACTGGTACACTTGATATTCATTGGTGCTGTCATCGAACCACGTATCAATGCCCACGACGATGCACTGAACGCCAAAGCGGTCGGCTAAACGGGTGATTAACGTTGGGTCAGACAGTGCAGGGGAGTTGATGGAAATTTTATCTGCGCCAAAAGACAAAATCTGCGCCGCATCTTCCACACTTTTAATACCGCCCGCTACACAGAACGGGATATCAATTACTTCGGCGACTTTAGCGACCCAGCTTTTATCGACAACACGGCCATCTGATGATGCAGTAATATCATAAAAAACCAGTTCATCAGCACCTTCTTGGGCATAGCGCTGTGCCAATGGCACGATATCACCGATAATTTCGTGGTTACGAAATTGCACACCTTTAACGACTTGCCCGTCGCGAACATCCAAACACGGAATTATGCGTTTTGCCAACATTCGATTGCCTCCGCAACGGTAAATTTACCTTCAAGTAATGCTCTGCCCACGATAACCCCAGCAGCGCCTGACGCTGGAATCGCCGCGATATCTGCTAAATTACCAATGCCACCTGAGGCTTGAAAGGCAATATCAGGGAATTTCTGGCTGATTTCTTGGTACAGATTGACGTTGGAGCCTGCCAGTGTGCCATCTTTTGAAATATCGGTACAAAGGACGTGTTTTAAGCCATAAGGACGATAGATTTCTATGGCTTGCTCCAAGGTTAAATTGGAGTTTTCTTGCCAGCCACTAATGGCGATTTCTTTCACGCCTTCGGCATTGATCCGTACATCTAACGCCAACACAATCGCTTCACCGCCGTAGGTTTCAAACCAGGTTTTCACCAGTTCAGGTTTGGTGACAGCCGTTGAGCCAATCACTACGCGAGTTGCGCCCGCATCTAATAATGCTTTGACGTCGTCTTCAGTACGAATACCGCCGCCCACTTGTACGGGCACACTCACGCCTGCTAATAGTTTTTTTAGCAGCGGAATTTGGCGTTTTTGCGGGTCTTTTGCGCCGGTTAAATCCACAAGGTGCAGAAGCGTCGCGCCTTCTTTTTCATATTGTTGTAAACGCGGTAGTGGGTCAGTGCCGTAATCAGTTTGCTTGGCGTAATCCCCCTGATGTAACCGTACCACGGTGCCATCAATTAAATCTAATGCAGGAATGATCATGGTGCTTACATCTCCAAAAAGTTTTGAATCAAGCGAGCACCAGCGGCACCTGAACGTTCAGGGTGAAATTGCACGCCGAAAAAGTTGTCGCGATTCACTGCACTGCTAAATGGGTTACCATATTGGGTTTGCGCGATGGTATTTTCTGAAATTGGCATTGAATAGCTGTGCACAAAATAGAAATAAGCATCATCACTAATTCCTTTAAATAACGGGTTCCCCGCGAGCGCTTTCACTTGGTTCCAGCCGCTGTGAGGAACGGGTAAGCCATTGGCATCCATTTTACGCACAGGGCTATCAATCAGTCCAAGTAATGGAATTTCCGTTTGGCCTTCTTCGCTGATGCTGCCGAGTAATTGCATGCCCAAACAAATCCCTAAAACAGGTTGAGTTAATGCTCTGATTAAGGGCACTAATTCACGTTCTACGAGCTTTTCCATCGCTGCACTTGCTGTGCCCACACCGGGTAAAAATACCTTATCGGCTTGTAAGATGGTGTTGGTATCACGGCTCACCACAGGGTTGTAACCTAGGCGTTGCACCGCATAAGTGACCGACGCTAAATTGGCACAGCCTGTATCAAGGATGACAACGTTCATCAAAGAACCCCTTTTGAACTTGGTAACGTATCCCCTTCAACACGGATGGCTTGGCGCAATGTGCGACCAAACACTTTAAATAAGCTTTCCGCTTTGTGGTGATCGTTTTTCCCTTTGGTTTTCAAGTGCAATGTACAACCCATCGCGTAAGACAGCGAACTAAAGAAGTGCTCAATCATTTCGGTGCTTAAATCGCCCACGCGTTGGTATTTAAATTCAGCTTTATATTCAAGGTGAGGGCGCCCTGAAATATCCAGCGCACAGCGTGCTTGGCATTCATCCATCGGCAGTACAAAACCAAAGCGCGCGATGCCGCGTTTATCGCCCAGTGCGACTCTCAGCGCTTCGCCTAAAGCAAGGCCAGTGTCTTCAACGGTGTGGTGGTCATCGATAAATAAATCCCCTTTGACTTCAACATTTAAGCGGAAACCACCGTGGGTTGCGATTTGGTCTAGCATGTGGTCAAAGAAGCCAACGCCCGTGTTAATTTTGCTGCCACCTTCTTGGTCTAACCAAACTTCCACCAGAATATTAGTCTCTTTAGTGACGCGCTCAACACGTGCATGGCGGTCGCGTTTGGTTAATTGGGCAGTGATGGTTTCCCAATTGAGGTCGGTCGCGCTATAGCGTAACCCTTTGATCCCCATGTTTTTAGCCAGTTGGATATCCGTTTCACGGTCACCGATAACATAGCTATTGTCGCTGTCGAGCACATTGCTGTCTAAGTAACGCTCAACTAACTGAAGTTTAGGTTTGCGACAAGCACAATTATCTTCAGGCTTGTGCGGACAAATCAGCACTTCATCAAATTTTACGCCTTGTGATTCAAAAACTTGCATCATCAAGTTGTGTGGCGGCTCAAAGTCTGCGGTCGGGAAGCTATCGGTGCCTAAGCCGTCTTGGTTGGTTATCATGACTAAACGGTAATTGGCTTTTTGCAGTGCAAGTAAGCTTGGAATGACGGCCTTTTCGAAGGCGAGTTTACTTAAGCTATCCACTTGGAAATCAGTCGGTGGCTCGGTAATTAATGTTCCATCACGGTCGATAAATAAAATTTTCTGGCTCATGAGTCATTCCTAATTAGCAAAGTGCTTCAATAGCTTCAATAACACGGACATTTTCAATTTCTGTCCCGATGGTAATACGCAGGCAATTTTCTAGGCCCGGCTGCTTGCTTTGGTCACGTAAGATAATGCCTTGATCCCACAGGGCTTTAAAGACTTTATTGCCGTCAGTAAAGCGCACCAAAATGTAGTTGGTTTCGCTTGGGTAAACTTTTTCGACAACCGATAAATCACGCAGTGCTTCAGACAGGGCAATGCGGTTTTCCGTTACCGTCGCGACACGGCTTTTCATGGTGGCGATGCCTTGTGCATCAAGTGCTTGCGCTGCAATCATCGCAACTGGGGTCGATAATGGGTAAGGGGCGATAACTTTTAATAAAACCTCAATGACATCAGGTGACGCGAGTGTGAAGCCACAGCGCAGGCCTGCTAGCGCAAAAGCTTTTGATAAGGTTCTTAAAATCACCAGATTTGGGTATTTTGCTAACCAGCTAGCGACACTGTATTGTGGGCAAAACTCAATATAGGCTTCATCGACCACTACCAGTGCGCGGCCTGCGGCCATCTCTAACACTTCCAGTAACTCTTTGTTATCGATAATGTTGCCCGTTGGGTTATTTGGGCTGCAAATATAAATCAGTTTGGTATTCGTTAGGTTTTCGCGAATAGAGGCCACATTTAATGACCAATCTGGCAGTGCCATGATTTTTTTCTGTTCGACGCCAAAAGTTTCAGCACTGACGCTGTACATGCCGTATGTCGGCGGGCAGAACATCACGGCATCTTTGCCCGGTTCGCAAAATGCGCGGATCAGCAATTCAATGGATTCATCCGCACCACGGCATACTAAAACTTGTTCAGGCGTAATGCCTGCGTAGGTCGCATAGTTATTGATCACTGCCACAGGTTGACATTCTGGGTAACGGTTTAGGTTGCGCTCACTAAATTGGTAATCAGGGGCGATAGGGTATTCGTTCGCATTGAGCCAGACGTCCCCATTTCCCCCTAAACGGCGTGCAGACATATACGGAGTCATGGTTTTGACATTTTCACGCGCAAGGCTGGCGGCATTAAATTTTTGGCTCATGACTTACTCCTGATTTTGTTTGTTAAGTTCTGCGACGCGTAAAGTCACCGCATTTTTATGGGCAGTCAATTGTTCCGCCTGCGCTAACGTTTCAATGGTGTTGGCTAAGCCGAGTAAACCTTGTTTAGACAGCTTTTGTACCGTCATGCGTTTCATAAAGTCCGCAAGACCTAGGCTTGAATAGGTTGCTGTATAACCATAGGTCGGTAAAACGTGGTTGGTGCCTGAAGCGTAATCCCCAGCAGACTCTGGTGACCAATCACCTACAAACACAGACCCTGCACTGGTGATGTCCGCGACTAAATCATCAGCATCACGAGTTTGTAAAATTAAGTGCTCAGGCCCGTAACGGTTGCTGATTTTCACACATTGTTTGATGGAGTCAGCAATAATAACGCGGCTGGCGCTCAGGGCTTCTCTGGCAATTGCAGCGCGAGAAAGCTGGGCGAGTTGTTTTTCTGTTTCTGCTATCACGCGCTGGGCGAAGTTTTCGTCATCGGTTAATAAAATGACTTGAGAATCTGGGCCGTGCTCCGCTTGAGATAGCAAGTCAGATGCTGTAAATGCAGGGTTAGCTCGGCTATCGGCAATCACTAATACTTCAGACGGCCCCGCTGGCATATCAATTGCTGCGCCTTCATGGCTTTGACTGACTTGGCGTTTTGCTTCGGTCACATAAGCGTTACCGGGGCCAAAAATTTTATCGACCGCAGGAATGCTTTGTGTACCAAAGGCCATGGCTGCAATCGCTTGCGCACCACCGACTTGGAAAATCTCTGTAATGCCACACAGTTTAGCCGCATACAGGATTTCATCGGCAATTGGTGGTGGTGAACATAAAATAATTTTGCGGCAACCTGCGATATTTGCAGGCGTACCTAACATCATGACGGTTGATAATAGCGGAGCCGAGCCACCCGGAATATACAAACCAACCGCATCAATTGGGCGCGTGACTTGCTGGCAAACAACACCCGCTTGGGTTTCTACGGTAATGGGCGCGGGGATCTGCGCTTCGTGAAAACGGCGAATATTGCTAATTGCGGTTTTCATGGCCGTTTTAATTTCATCGCCTAAGCGGCTTTCGGCATCATTGACGGCATTTGGCGCAACACGCACTGTGTCAATTTCAGTTTTATCGAAACGACGACTTAAGGCTTGGAGGGCGATATCGCCCTCACGACGGACTTGGTCGATAATGCCACTGACCGCGGAACTAATGCTGCCAGAGGCAGCAATAGCAGGGCGCATCAGCAATGCGTTTTGTTGTTGTTCGTTGCAATCTGCCCAGCGAATTGGCTGGTTGAATCCCATTTCCATGACGACTTACTCCATCATTTTTTCGATTGGCAGAACAAGAATTGAACTTGCACCTAATGCTTTCAGTTTTTCCATGGTTTCCCAGAACAAGGTTTCTGAGCTGACCATGTGCATAGCAACACGGCTGTGGTCACCCGCTAATGGCAGGATAGTTGGGCGTTCAGCACCCGGCAGCAGCGCAATAATTTCATCCAGCGTTTCACTTGGTGCGTGTAGCATGATGTATTTGGATTCACGGGCTTGGATAACGCCTTGAATACGGGTCATCATGCGGTCGATAAGCTGTTGTTTATCAGTAGACATTTCCCCATCGCGCTGAATTAAACAGGCTTTAGAGCGATAAATCACTTCCACTTCTTTCAGGCCGTTGGCTTCTAAGGTTGCTCCCGTAGAAACGAGGTCACAGATAGCATCGGCTAAGCCAGCTCGAGGGGCGACTTCGACTGAACCATTCAGTAAGCAAGATTTAAACTGAATGCCTTTTTGGTCGAAATAGCGTTTTAGCAAGTGTGGGTAAGAGGTGGCAACGCGTGAGCCATTTAAGCATTCTGCACCGGTGTAATTAAAATCTAATGGCGCAGCTAAAGAGAGGCGGCATCCACCAAAATCTAAGCGGCGCAATGTTTTGTACTGCGGGTCTTCCCCTTGAGCACGGCGGTTTAATAACTCTTCTTCAAGGACGTTTTCGCCGATAATCCCTAAGTCCACAACGCCGTCCATAACCAGACCTGGAATATCGTCATCGCGAACACGAAGTAAATCAATAGGCATATTTTCTGCATAAGCAATCAAACGTTGTTGTTGTAAATTGATTTTGATCCCGCAGCGAGCCAGTAACTCTCTTGATTCTTCGCTTAAACGACCTGACTTTTGAATTGCAATACGTAAACGTGATTTATCCAACATAACCTTACCCCATATTCCTTTAGTAACTTTTTGTTTTAATATAAAAAAACCCTCGGAAGATTATCTTCCGAGGGTTCTCTCATTTGCATTTCAGCCACCGGAAGATTCGTTGATCGTCTTCCAGCACACATCGCCCGAAAGACTAATCAGGATGATGGTGATGATGATGGTTGCGTGAAATACGATTCATAATGTCTTCCGTTCTCTTATTTAACTGAATGACTAAACATTCACTGTGCTAACTAAATACTCATTGGTATCCAACCTATCCGATTTCCCCCTATGAATGCAACCTTTTTTTAAAAAATAACCAATAATAATTCGTTGAGCAGGTTTTACAGTGATTAATCTCCCCGAAAATCTATTCGGAAGTTTTATGGTTTTCAGATAACCTAAGTAAAAAACTCAGCGCCTTAGCAGATTTGGAGTCGAAACATGAAAAAAGTCACGATTATTGGATTGGGGTGGGTGGGGTTACCACTCGCACAGGCTTTATTAGCGAAGGGTGTTCAAGTGGTGGGCACTAAAACGACACCCGATGGTATTGAGGCTGCTCGAAGTGTGGGTATTGAGTGCTACTCATTGAAACTGACGCCTGAGTTAGAATGTGACGCTGATGATTTAACACAATTGATGGACGGCAGTGATGCGCTGGTCATTTTGTTGCCGCCCTCTAAAGTGAATGTGGAGCATTATGTGTCAGCGATTGAAACGCTAGTAAACAGTGCCATTACCTTTAAGGTGCCCAACGTGATTTTTACCTCTTCGACGGCGGTGTATGGGGAGCAAAATGGTGAAATGACGGAAGATTCTCCGTTAGAAGGTGTAACCGCTTCCGCACAGGCGTTGATTGATGCCGAAAATTGGTTGCATCAATTGCCAAATATTTCAGTGGATATACTGCGTTTAGCTGGGTTAGTGGGGGAAAAACGTCATGCAGGGCGTTTTTTAGCGGGAAAAACAGGGGTTAAAGGTGCCATGCAGCCTGTAAATATGGTGCATCAAGATGATGTTATTGAGGCGATTTTAGTATTACTTAACCAATCAGAAGGGGGGCATATTTATAATTTGTGTGCGCCTATTCACCCAACACGACAAGCGTTTTATACCCAAGCGGCGAAATCATTGGGGCTCGTTCCCCCTGAATTTATTGACCCAGCGAATGAGCCTGAAGGAAAGGTAATTAACGGCAATCGTATCTGCCAAGAAATCGGGTTTGAATACCAATACCCAAACCCGAATAGCATGTTGATGACTATTTAATAGGGATCATCACAATTTTTTGGAACACTGGGCGTGTGGTGAGCTGCTGATACCAGCGCTCTAAGTTTTTAAACTCAGGGCGTTCGGTAACAATTTCGTGCCATGGGTAAAATAATGGCGCAATGGCGATATCAGCAATACCGAATTTTTCACCACTGAAATACGCCTGATGGGCTAAGGCGTCATCGGCAATTTGCAGTAATTTGTTGATATTGGCATAAATGATTTTTGCTTGTTCTGGGTCTCTATCTGCTTCTGGGACACGGACGATTTTGTTCATCATCTGTTTGATGTGATCGAATAAATTCGCATTGCTCCAATCCATCCATTTATCCGCTGCGGCTCTTTCTTGTACGTCCTTTGCGAGTAATAAGTGAGAGTGATCAAACTTTTCCGTAAGGTAACGTAAAATCGCATTTGATTCCCACAGCGCAAAGTCATCATCCTGTAGAGTTGGGATTGTGCTGTTTGGATTCATTTTTTTATATTCAGGTGTATCAAGTCCACCAAATGGGCCACCCACATCTTTTTGATTATAAGCCACATTTAATTCTTCTAAGCACCAAAGTACTTTTTTGACATTGGAAGAATTGGCACGTCCCCAGACAGTTAACATTGCAGTCTCCTAATTGATTTTTTGTCATTAGCCACAGCTAAGATAGATTAAATTCGCTTTCAGGCAAATCTTTATTTCCTATCGGTGGTCATAAGGTAAATAAAGCCTTATATTATGATGAGTTAGCAATTTTTATCACGGCGAAGGGTTCATCGTTTAGTGATGGTGAGTACAACGATAGTTATTTTAAATGTGCAGTATTAAGTTAAGTGAAGGAATAACCGATGAGTAAAAAATTATTGCCCCTAAAAAACCACCGTGCTGGTATTGGGTTGAGTCTTTTAATTGCCGTTAGCACCAGTGTTTACGCGGCCGAGACACCGGTTGCTCCTCAAATCGATGCCAAAGCGTATGTCCTAATGGACTACAACAGTGGGAAAATCTTAGCATCAGGTAACCCTGATGAACGTTTAGACCCAGCCAGTTTAACCAAGATCATGACAAGTTATGTAGTGGGACAGGCTGTGAAGGCAGGGAAAATAACCACGCAGGACATGGTGACGGTTGGTGAAGATGCATGGGCGACAGGAAACCCTGTCCTGAAAGGCTCTTCATTGATGTTTTTGAAGCCAAAAGACCGTGTTTCGGTATTGGATTTAAATAAAGGGATTGTTATTCAATCGGGTAACGATGCCAGTATTGCCCTTGCGGACTATGTTGCAGGGAGCCAAGATTCATTTGTGAGTTTAATGAATCAATATGTACAACAGATTGGTTTGAAAAATACACATTTTAAAACAGTGCATGGCCTTGATTCCGAAGGGCAATACAGCACTGCACGTGACATGGCGTTATTAACACAAGCGATGATCCGCGATGTCCCTGATGAATATGTTCTGCATAAAGAGAAAGAATTTACCTTCAACAAAATTCGCCAACCTAACCGTAACCGTTTGTTATGGAATCAAAACTTAAAGGTGGATGGCGTGAAAACGGGGCACACGAGTGGCGCAGGCCATAACTTAGTGGCATCGGCAACTGAAGGGGATATGCGTTTGATCTCCGTTGTGCTTGGTGCGCCGAGTGATCGTGTACGTTTTACTGAAAGTGAAAAACTGCTTACTTGGGGCTTCCGCTTTTTCGAAACGGTTACCCCAATCAAAGCAGATGCAACGTTGAAAAAGCAGCGTGTATGGTTTGGTGATACCTCTGAAGTTGCCTTGGGCGTAGCCGATGATGTTTCAGTGACGATTCCTAAAGGCCAACTGAAAAACCTGAAAGTGGATATTCAGATGACTAATGATTCGTTAGAAGCGCCATTAGCGAAAAACCAAGCGGTCGGGACGATCAACTTTATTCTAAATGATGAAGTGATTGAACAGCACCCACTTGTGGCAAAATCCGCGGTTGAAGAAGCGGGCTTCTTCGGGCGTATTTGGGATTACATCATGAAAACCATCAGTGGCTGGTGGAGTGCGATTTTTGGTTGATTTAGTATTTATATCCAATTAACGAAAACGCCTGCAAAATTGCAGGCGTTTTTTTGTCAGTTTGTGAATAAATTATTCACAGTGCGCGAGTTTTATCGCTAAACCACCTTGGGAGGTTTCGCGATATTTAGCATTAATGTCTTTACCCGTTTCATACATTGTCTCAATCACTTTATCGAGACAAACACGTGGGTCACTGACACGGCGTAACGCCATGCGCGCGGCGTTAACCGCTTTAACAGAAGCTATCGCATTACGTTCAATACACGGTACTTGAACTTGACCACCAACAGGGTCACAAGTCAGGCCGAGGTTATGCTCCATCGCAATCTCAGCGGCGATGCACACTTGCTCAGGGCTACCGCCCATTAGCTCCGCAAGCCCCGCAGCCGCCATTGAACAGGCAACACCCACTTCACCTTGGCAACCTACTTCAGCCCCTGAAATGGAGGCATTCATTTTATACAATGCGCCAATTACACCGGAAACAAGGAAGTAGCGAGTATAGGAGTTTTCATTCACAGGGCGAATGAATTTATCGTAATAGGCGAGTACCGCAGGGACAATGCCACAAGCACCGTTAGTTGGCGCTGTTACTACACGCCCACCCGCGGCGTTCTCTTCATTGACAGCAAGGGCGTACATATTGATCCAATCAATAACCGCCATTGGGTCCATGTTGGTGCTATCCGTGGTGACAAGTTGACGGCGTAACGCTGCTGCACGACGCGGAACACGCAGTGGCCCAGGTAATAAACCTTCTGTCGTCACGCCACGTTCAATACCCGCTTTCATTACGTCCCAGACAGAAGAAAGATATTGCTGGATCTCTTCTTTACTGCGTAGCGCTAATTCATTTTGCATAACGAGCGCAGAAAGTGATAAACCCGTTTCTTTGCAATGCTTTTGCAAATCGGCCGCATATTTAAAAGGGTAAGGGACTTGGATTGCGTTTTCATCACTTTGACCAAAATGGTCTTCATCGACGATAAAACCGCCGCCAATCGAGTAATAATTTTTGGTATACAGAACATCATTACCCGCAAATGCGGTGATTGTCATGCCATTTTCATGGAGTGGTAAATTTGTGCTGTGAAAGTTCATGCCGCCATCGATAGGGAAATCGACTTCATGTTGCCCATGAGCAAGTAAAAGTTTACCTGTTTGTTCGACGTTGCGCATAAATGCAGGAATAGCGTCAATATCAATAGTATCGGGCAAGTTACCCGCAAGACCCATGATGATAGCCATATCGGTGGCGTGGCCTTTACCTGTCAGAGACAGCGAGCCATAAACATCAACGGCAATACGCGTTGTGTTAGCCAGTAAATTTTGTGCGATAAGGTCATCAACGAATTGTTTGCCCGCTTTCATTGGGCCGACGGTGTGGGAACTTGAAGGGCCGATACCGATTTTGAAGATATCAAATACACTAATCATATTCAGTGCTTCCTTTTGTAGAAAGTCATTGAAATCAGGTAGCTATCATTATTAATAGCTACCTGGGGCTTCAATTAGAAGAATAACTTATATGTTGCCGCAGAGATAGCGACCAGACCCATAATTACGATAAATACATTGCTGATTTTGCCTGAGTATTTACGCATCGCAGGGACTTTGCTGATAGCATACATTGGCATTAAGAACAGTAAGATAGCAATAACAGGGCCACCAAGGCTTTCGATGATATCCAGAACACCTGGGTTTAATGTCGCCACAATCCAAGTGGTCACTAACATAAAGATAGCGGTGCCGCGGTTTAATTTGCGAATATCAACCGTTTTGCCTTTTGCACGGTATGCACGTTCAACTAAGCCATTGAAACCTTCACGAGCACCTAAGTAGTGACCTAAGAATGATTTGATAATAGCGATGAATGCAATGATTGCCGCAGCGTATTTGATGAATGGTTGATCAAAGTAGCCTGACAGATAGTCAAGAATACTGATGTTTTGTGCTTTTGCTTGTGCGAGGTCAGCTGAAGATAATGTAAACACACAGCTAATCACGAAGAACATGACTGTCAGAACCATCAGGATGTGTGCTGATGCTAAAATGCGTGAACATTTTTGTTCTGCTTCATCACCGTATTCTTCACGTTTTGCGACAGAGAATGCAGAGATAATTGGTGAGTGGTTAAATGCGAATACCATGACTGGGATAGTCAACCAAATGGTGATCCAAATACTTTGACCGCCCGTATTTTTGGTCGCTTCTGCGATACCGTCGAAAGTTAAGGTATTCAGAACATCACCAGACCAGTGAGGGATCATATATAAAGAGAATGCAACCAGTACCGCAATGAATGGGAATACCAGCATACTCATTACTTTAACGATGTATTTTTCACCGAAAGAAACGATAGCCATAACGCCACCAACTAGAATTAAGGCCAGTAACCAACGTGGTGGCGCACCAACACCTAATAATTCGGTTAGGAATTTATTGACGTTATTGGTAATAGAAACGCCATAAACGAGCAGAATAGGATAAATGGCAAAGAAATACAGCAGGGTGATCCAGTTACCTGCGGTACGCCCAAAGTGTTCTTCAACAACTTCAGTAATATCGCCATCTTTTTTAGAACCTGAAAGAACGAAACGTGTTAAGCCACGGTGTGCAAAAAAGGTCATTGGGAAGGCTAGAACAAGCATCAATAGAACAGGAAGTAATCCGCTCATACCCGCATTAATAGGCAAAAACAGAACACCAGCACCGATAGCTGTGCCGTATAAACCCAGCATCCATACTGTGTCAGTTTTGCGCCAAGCTTTACTATTTCCTGTTTGCGAGGCTGTTTTGTCGATGGAACCAACTTTTGTTGTATCCATAATAGTCTCCAAAAATAAAAGTCAAAAAATTCATTTAAAGTAACGGCCAATGGCGTTACTGGGTTTTAATCTTTTGGTACGAATAATCACTTAATAACAAGAGTTTTCTTTTACGTAACAATCCGATTGGAAATAAAACTAAAATCGATACTAAATTCATTTTCAATCAGTTTTGTAATTTTATCAGTAATTTTTAAATCTGGATTTTGAGGGTGTGAATTTATATTTTACCAGAATAAAATGCCGTGATCATTATCTCAAAAGAGAAATATCCCCTAAGATTACATATAAACATTAGATTTTATAAAATTGTTAATGAAATTTAACTTAAGTTTGTTGGTTGTCATATGTTTTGCGTTTAAAAAATTCAATTCATTAAAACAAACAGCGGCAGAATAATATCCTGCTGGAAAAATATTATTATATTAATGAATATTTTTACGTTGTTTGATTTGTAATCTATATCAATCTATTTATTGAGCTGTACTGTGATACTGCTACATTGTATACATAAAAATATAGTACTAATGCATTGATATTTATCCGTTAATTAAATATTTAAATAATAGTTTAGTGAGTGATTAGTTAGGCGGTTTTGCATTAAACTTAGGGGCACATATTAATTAAATTTTGGTTTTTAAGATAGTATTTAGCGCACTTTTTTTGCGTCGAAAAAAATAATTAAAAAAGGTAACAAAATATTTGTTACACAGTTGTTTATTAATTAATTTGATAATTTAAAATTAATTTTATATGACGATAAAAAAATAAAGAGAAAGTTTGATTTGGCGCAACTTTTTAATAGTGGAAAAGTACTGGTGTTTATTGCCACCAGTACTTAAAAAGTAATGATTAAGGTTGGAACCAACCTTTGCGAATGAATGAACCAAAGATTAAATGATAGAGTTGGGTGATTGGCGCTTGGATTTTATTAATGCCGAGTGACCACAAAATTTGGGCTAAACCACAGGCAACGATAGCAAGGATAAACGCGCCTGCCATGTCTAAAGGCCAGTGAACGCCAAGGTAAATTCGTGACCATGCGATTACAATAGCAGGGATCATCATCACAAGGCCAACCCAAGTCCGTAGCCAGAATAAGAAAGCGAATGCAAAGGTGAACACGATAGTGCCGTGATTACTTGGAAATGATGGTGTTGCGTCGTGATCAGAGAAATTAGTGCCGACCCCCATCACAAATGGGCGATCATGAGGGGCAAAATAACCAATTAGCCATGAGATAGCGAGCCCTAACACAATGGCTATCGCTGCTTTACAGGCAAAAGCACGTTGGCGAGTCATGTTTGGCTGGGCACCCCAAAACCAACAAGCAAGTGTAAATAATGGAAAAATAAGAACTAAGCGTTTAGCAATCACATTTGCTATCGCAATCGTTCCGCTTGCAGTTTCTGGTGTGGCATTGATCAGGTTAAAGAGATCAAGATTGAGTTGTTCCAGCACAGTTTCGTACCTCAGACAGAGAGTGGGTCAGTAAGACAAAGAAAAACAGAGCTTAAAGTCTCAAGCTTCACAGGTAAAGTCCCTTTGTCTTATTATTGATAGCATTACGCGACAAATTTACGTGTGGTTTAAGAATTACTCAATAATTATTTAACTTATACGATGTTGTGCTCATTTAAGGAAGGGAAAAGGGATGTGGTGGCAAAAACAGATACAGCTTAATGCGCGGGAAAGAGGGTTCCATTTAGTGACAGAGGAAATTTTAAGGCAAATTCCTGAAATTAGCACAGTGCGCATCGGAATGATGAATATATTTATTCAACATACTTCTGCTTCATTAACGATTAATGAAAACGCGGACTATACAGTGCGAGAAGACTTTGAAAGCTTTTTTAATAAGGCGGTTCCTGAAAATGAACCTTATTTTAAGCATGATTATGAAGGTAGTGATGATATGCCTGCGCACCTAAAAAGCAGTTTATTAGGAGCGAGTTTAACAATTCCTGTGACTAATGGGCGTTTGAATATGGGGACGTGGCAGGGAATTTATTTGTGTGAACACCGAAATTTTGGTGGAAAGCGTAAGTTAATCATTACATTACAAGGTGAGATGGCTAGCTAAAAAATGGGCAATAAAAAACCCGATAGCATTAAAACAAAGAGTTGGCTATCGGGCTCCTCAATATGGGGACATCAAAGAAAAGCAGTGGCATAAATTAAGACTCCATCTAAAAAGGAAAGTTCGCGGGTTGATGAAAAAAAGTGCAATTTTTGGTGAGATTTAAGTTAAATAGCACAAAAAGAACAAGCAAAGCATGTTTTCAACCTAAAAGGTGAGATGCTTTGCTTGCGGTAATACAAAATTAGCTGAGCTAATTATTTGTAAAGATTCAAATTTTCTTTTGCGTAAGCTTCGAAATCAGTGCAACCACCGATGTGCTTCTCATCAATGAAAATTTGTGGGACAGTTTCCACAGGTTTACCAACCGTTTTAGATAAATCTTCTTTTGAAATACCTTCTGCTTGAATATCGACATAGCGGTAGTCAAAATCTTCAAGTTCGTTTTTCAGTTTTTCTGCCAGTTCTTTTGCACGAACACAGTATGGGCAGCCTGGGCGACCAAAAATAACAGTATACATAGTATCTCCTTTTTATCTTAAACTCAGATTCTAATTACAATGCTCAATACTATGCCTATATAAATTATGAAATAAAAGTCGAATTTTCCTTTTATAGCTATAGGTATGGCATATAATTTGTGAAGTAAAACGTCAGGTAACGGTGAAAAGGGTATCGAATGGATAACAAACCACAATCAAAGAGAACCATGCGTTCATTGGCGGATATGCCAAAACCCATCTTGATCTTAGAAGGCGTTGGGATAATCCTCTTGATTATGATTTTACTTACACTGAATGGCTATATTTCATTACCTGAACCGCTAATGCATCAGGGCGTGATAGTCGCCATCATTATGGTCGCGATCGGGTGCTTGATCCCTGCAATGATTAATATCGTGTGGCGGGCTATTCACGGGCTCACTTTTTTAGGCATTGATAATAAGCAGTCAGAGAACCCAAGAAACAAAAAAAATAATACTCAAGATGATAAGCAGGATGAAAAGCCCGAATAGCCGTGGTTTTACTGGCATTTTCCCTAGCAATGTGTGAAAATTATCCGCTTTTGTGTTAGGGGATGTTGCCATCCTCTGACGAACTGTTTTTGCATTATTATTGTTGAGTTGAAGAAGGTTATTGCCCATGGATTCTATTCGTTACCCTGACATTGCACAATTACGTGAATGGTTAGATCAACTCAAAACATCTTATTTCGAGTGCGACTCTTGTGCCGCGCTGCATTTACCTCATATGCAAAATATTGAGGGGATTTTTGATGCGAAGCTCGATATCGTCAATAATGTGCTGGTATTGTCTGCACTCGCCGAACTAAAACCTACGGCAATTATTACATTAGTAGCAAATATTAGCCAAATTAACGCTAGTTCATTGACAGCAAAAGTTTTTCTCGAAATAAATGATGAAAACTTGCCAAAATTAGTTGTTAGCCAATCATTTTCTTTAGAAGCGGGAATGACTTACCGCCAATTCTGCCATTTTGTTCAGCAGGCAGAAGACCAAATTTCAGCGATTGTCTTTGAGATCTTCAGTAATAATTTATTGTATGCCAATCAAGATGATTTTATTGAAGATGAAGATAACGGCGAAGATGACTCCGAACTCACTCCAGATGATAAACCCGCCATTATTATTCATTAAGTTTTAATTATGCACTGTGAAAAATATATTGCGGGTGAATGTCGCTCTTGCCAATGGTTAGAGCTCTCCCCTGAACAACAAATCACCCAGAAGCAGCAGCAGCTTTCGGCGTTATTGCCAGCAATCGACCCTGCTATTTTTGCTGCACCTGTAACTGGCCCTCAAACAGGCTTTCGCAACAAAGCCAAAATGGTGGTGAGTGGGAGTGTTGAAAGGCCAATTTTAGGCATCGTTGGGAAAGATGGGGTGGGTGTAGATTTAACAGATTGCCCATTATATCCCGCGTCGTTTGCTGACGTCTTCAGTGTGATCACGCCATTTATTGCAAGGGCAGGGCTCACGCCATATAACATCGAGCGCAAGCGCGGTGAACTTAAGTATGTGTTATTAACACAAAGCTGGCACACAGGCCGGTTTATGTTGCGTTTTGTATTGCGTTCAGCGAAAAAACTCGAACAGCTTAAAAATGCATTACCTTGGCTGCAAGGGCAATTACCACAACTTGAGGTGATCACTGTAAATATACAGCCTGTGCATATGGCAATATTGGAAGGTGAGGAAGAGATTTTCTTAACGGAGCAACGCACGCTACGTGAAGAGTTTAATCAAGTCCCTTTGTTTATTCGTCCGCAAGGTTTTTTCCAAACGAATCCTGTCGTTGCCGCTAAGTTGTACCAAACAGCGAGGGATTGGGTTAAAGCATTAGATATTCATAGCTTGTGGGATCTATTTTGTGGTGTGGGCGGTTTTGGGTTGCACTGCGCTGAAAAAGACACCCGTTTAACTGGCATTGAAATCAGCGCGCCAGCGATTGCCAGTGCACAGCAATCCGCGAATGAACTTGGGTTAAGGCATGTTGAATTCAAAGCCCTTGATTCAACCCACTTTGCTACTGCGAATCAGGATATCCCACAGTTGGTTTTAGTCAATCCGCCACGAAGAGGGATAGGTAAAGCGCTATGTGATTACCTTTCCCATATGCAGCCAGAATATATTCTCTATTCAAGCTGTAATGCACAAACCATGGCGCAAGATTTACAGCAGTTGCCTGGCTATCAAGTGTGTAAAGTACAGCTGTTTGATTTATTTCCACATACGGCGCACTTTGAAGTACTGACGTTGTTAAAGCGAAAGAATAATTAAGACGAATTGATGAAAAAAAAGCTTGGTATTTAGCCAAGCTTTTTAACGTATTGAATTAAAGATATTAATTTCGGTGCTCGAAGGCCAGTGCCTTGCGTTCGATTAAGCGCATCAGAATGGTTAAGATTGCATTAACCACCAAATAAATAATCCCCGCAGCAACAAACGCCATCACATCCCATGTCTGACCAAATACTTGGCTACTGTAACCCATGATATCTAACATGGTGATCGTACTAGCCAGTGAGGTACTTTTAAACACTAACACCACTTCATTGGAATAAGAGGATAAAGAGCGTTTAAAGGCATAAGGCAGAATAATTCGCATGGTTTGCACTTTACTCATTCCCAACGCTTGGCAAGATTGCCATTGCCCTGATGGGATCGCTTTGACGGCACCGTGGAACAATAACGTCGAATAGGCGGCACTGTTTAACGCTAATGCAATCATCGCACAGAACCAAGGTGTCGATATTAATTCCCAAAATAGAGGGTAGTTTTGCAACGACTTAAATTGGCTCGGGCCATTATAGATTAGGAAAAACTGCACTAATAAAGGCGTACCGGTGAAGATGGTGATATACACCTTCACAATTTGCGAAATGACTTTGGTTTTAAGGGATAAAATTAACGTAAATAATCCCGCTAACAGAAAAGCCACAATTAATGCACAGAACGTCAGTGATAGACTGGTTGGTAACCCCGGTAGAATTTTTAGGATCATATCAATCATTTGGAGTCACCCCGCTCAAAGCGCGTCGTTCTCAATTCAATGCGCTTTAATACCAATTGGCTAACCAGCGTAATGGCAAGGTAAATCAGACCGACTATAACGTACCAAGTAAAAGGTTCGCCAGTACGGTTAACAATGGTTTTTGTTTGTAGCATTAAATCATTCACGCTGATTAAAGAGACTAAAGCGGTATCTTTTAACAGAACTAACCATTGGTTGCCTAAACCCGGAAGGGCATGGCGCCACATTTGCGGCATAATAAAACGAAAGAAAATCGTACGCTTTTTAAGGCCGAGTGCAAAACCCGCTTCCCACTGACCATAAGGCACTGCTTTGAGTGCACCCCTTAGGGTTTGTGAGGCATAGGAGGCATACAGTAGGGCGAGGGCAATGACACCACAAACGAACGGAGTGTAATCAAACTCACCGCTATCGGCAAAGAAGATGCTGGGGTCAATTTGGATGGTGGTTTGCCAAAACCCGAGGTTAATATCAAAGCCATCCCCGAGTAGGTTGATCAGCTGTAATGTCCCAAAATAAACGAATAGGACAACCAGTAGTTCAGGTAACCCACGAATTAGCGTCACCCAACAAGTGCCTAAAAAGGCAATTGGCTTAAAGCGGACAGACTCCCATGCGGTAAATAGCATGGCAAGAATTAAACCCAAGATTAGGGCAGAAACAGCAAGGCCGACGGTGATACCGGCGGCACTTGTTAAAAATAGAAGGTTGTTCATTAATTATATCGATTACTGTTGAAACCATTTTTTGTGGATAGCATCATAAGTGCCGTCAGCTTTTACTTCTGCTAAGGCTTTATTCATTTTATCCAACAACTCTTTATTTCCTTTACGCACTGCGATACCTAAACCGATACCGAAGTATTGTGGATCAGTGACTTTCTCACCCACAGCGGCTAAGTTTTCGTTGCCTTTGGTTTTTAACCATTCGTCAGCAACGGCAGTGTCACCGAATACAGCATCAATACGGCCATTTTGCAGGTCTAAAACCGCAGATTGGTAGTTATCGTAAGGAACAGTGGTCATGCCTTTGTGTTGTTCCATGATGTATTTTTGATGCGTGGTTCCGTTTTGGACACCGATTCTTTTGTTTTTCAGTTGGTCAACAGAACTGATTTTTTCTTTCACTGCGATAAATTCCGCAGAGTTAGGGTAATAAGTTTCAGTGAAATCCACTTGTTGTTGACGCTCAGGGGTAATGTCGATACCCGCCATTAGCGCTTCAAAACGGCGGAATTTCAGGCTTGGGATTAAGCTGTCGAAAGATTGGTGAGTAAATGTGCAAGTCGCATTCATTTTTTCACACATCGCATTCGCTAAATCAACGTCAAAACCGACGATTTGATTGTTTTTATCAAACATTTCAAACGGTGCGTAAGTCGCTTCAGTCGCAAAACGAATGGTTTCTTTTTCTGCAGCAGTTGCCGATAGGGTTACAGCGCCCAGCAGCGCAGCTAATATAATTTTTTTCATTGCTTAATCCTATATCTATTAATGTGACAGATAATTTGCAAATGCGTCAGTTTGAGGTGCTGCGAAATGGCTAGCATCCCCCTGTTCTACGATATGGCCGTTTTCCATATACACCACACGGCTAGCGGTTTTGCGAGCAATCTCCACTTCGTGAGTGACGATCACTTGCGTAATGCCTGTCGCAGATAATTCACGAATGATATCTACAACCTGAGCGGTAATTTCTGGGTCAAGTGCTGCGGTTGGCTCATCAAATAACAACACTTTAGGTTCCATCATAAGGGCCCGTGCAATGGCAACGCGTTGCTGTTGACCACCGGACAAATGCAGCGGATAACGGTCTGCAAATTGGGATAAACGTAAACGGTCTAACAGTTTAGCCGCTTTGGCATACGCTTCTTGTTTAGAGAGCTTTAAGACGCGGCAAGGGGCTTCAATTAAGTTGTCCATCACACTAAGGTGCGGCCATAAGTTATATTGTTGAAATACCATACCAACATTTTGGCGTAAGTCGCGAATAGATTTTGCATCCGGCGTGGATGAAAAATCAAATTGCTGCCCAACAATATTCAAATGACCGGAACGCGGCATCTCTAATAAATTGAGAACACGTAGCAGCGAACTTTTACCTGCGCCACTTGGCCCGAGTAATACCATCGTCTCGCCAGCAGAGCACTCTAGATTGATATCAAAGAGTGCCTGATGGGAACCATAGAAACAGTTTATGTTTTTTAATTGAATGCTCATGCTTACCAATAATATCCTTTTTAACTACCAGCGATATTAATCCTGTAAGCATATTTATGCAATAATTTCTGCATAAAAATTTGGTTTTTACGCTAAAATTAGTCAGGTTTTTCGGTTGGATGAGCTGCTTGTTGTTGCTTTGCGAGTTGTTTATCCCGTTCAAACGCGAGATCGCTAATTCGCTTTGCCATCCCCTTAAAGATAAACAGGTGAGCAGGCATCATGGCAAACCAATAGAGTAGGCCGCAAAAACCCGCGGGATGCCACCAAGCACGTACATCGATAGAACGTCGGCTGCCACTGTCATGGATAGTAAAGGTTAAACGACCGAGCCCCGGCGCTTTCATGCCAAACAGTAAGCTGAGCTGCTTATTGGGTTCGAGGTTAATCACCCGCCAGCCATCAACTTCATCGCCAAGTTGCAGGTATTCTCTGTCAGGACGGCCATATTTTACTTTATTCAACATCATGTCATCCATGATGGCGCGGGTTTTCCACAGGCCATTGGCGTAAAAATAACCGTCTTTGCCGCCAATTTGCTGCACCGTATGCCAAAGGGATTCAGAACTCGCCGTTGTGCCGAGAGTTGAACCCGCTTGTTTTGGATAATAACCATAACCTGGACGCCAGCGCTTTCTCACTTCGGGGTCATAACCCCAATCCGCATTGTCTACCGCGTCCGCTTCCTCAGCTAATGTGGTTCTTACCGCATCATCAAAGGAAATTAACGTTTGCGGGATAAGCTCTCGTAGCGCTTTATCGTCAGCGGGAAGGTCGTGTTGTAATCCTTGAATCAGCTCTTTTGCAATAGTCGGCGGTACTGAGGTGATCAAGCTAATAAAATGCACGGAAATCATGCTAATCGGGATTGGGATAGGGATCAGTAAGCGGCGTTTGCCACTGACTTTGATAAATCGTTTGAATAGCTCTTGGTAACTAATAAATTCAGGGCCGCCTGCATCAAATATGCGGTTTTCATTTGTTGGCATTTTGGCCAATTGTGTTAAGTAATACAGGATATTCGACAGCGCAATCGGTGATGACTTAGAACGTACCCAGCGTGGTGGGGTCAGGATCGCTAAGTTGTAAACCATATCCCGCATGATTTCGAATGCTGCAGAGCCTGACCCAACAATAATTGAAGAGCGGATTTCAGTGACAGGGATATTGCTTTCACGCAGGATATCCCCTGTTAAGCGTCTTGCAATCAGGTGGGGGGAATAGGTATGCCCATGTTGGAGTGCGCTGAGATAAATAACGTGTTTAACACCTGAATCTTCAAGCGCTTGTTGAACATTACGCGCAGCGCTACGTTCCCGCTCAATCAGATTAGCTTGGTCGGCCATGCTATGAACGAGGAAATAGACAATATCGATTTCCTTCATGACATCTTTTAAGGTCTCTGGGTCATGCAAGTCAACAAAGATACAGCGCGTATCTTGCCAACCTTGAGAGAGCATCCAATCAACACGACGTGCAGCCGCAGTAACGTCATAACCTTGTTCAATCAGTTGGGGGATAAGATTCTGCCCAATATAGCCGCTAGCGCCCAACACTAAAACACGTTGTTTTTCTGTCATGTTAATTTCCTGTTTCACGCAAATTAACGGCTATTGTGACTGAAATTTTACCTATGTAAAGAAGGCCATAAGAATTGGCGTAATAAGACTAAGTACGAAGCCGTGAACAATGGCGGCAGGCACAATGGAAACACCGCCGCTGCGTTGTAAAACAGGAAGGGTGAAGTCCATTGATGTGGAGCCGCAAATGCCCAATGCGGTTGAGCGGTAGCGATTAATAATAAGGGGGATCAGCATGATGGCCGCTAGCTCGCGGGCTAAGTCATTAAAAAAGGCGGCGCTCCCCATTACTGGGCCATAGGCATCCGTTAGTACGATCCCTGTGAGTGAGTACCAACCAAAGCCCGAGGCGAGAGCCAACCCCATTTTAACGGGTAAGCCAAGCAATAATGCTGCCAGTGCTCCACCCGCTAACGCGCTTACACCCATTACAAAGGCAATCGTTGTCCCGCGGCGGTTAATTAAAATTTGTTTAATGCTCATTCCGCTGTTACGTAATTGAATACCAACCAATAATAACAACAGCATTAAAGCAATTTGGCTGCCTTTATCGGCATAATGTAGAAAATCAAAGCCTGTTAAACCCACGATAAAGCCTAAAAGCAGGACGCCACACAATTGCAGGGATTCAAGCACCATTTTGATGCGTGATGGGGGTTTTTCTTGTTTATGTTGCGGAACTTTCCACGGGTCTAGCTTATCGAGTAATAACAGCGAGAGAACATTGAGGGAAAAAATACAGCCAAAAAAAGTAATGGCATAAATTAAGATAGAAAAGAGGTGTTCGCTTAAGTTTTCAAGCAGTGCAAGGGTTATCCCCATTAAAAATAAAATTACATACACCATCGAGTTTAGTGACTTGTGGACACGATGGAGCACCTGCTTGTTTTTAATAGGAATAAGATAACCGAGTGTTAACGGTAGAAGAATAATTAAGAGTCCTGAATACATCGCCGCATCCTTAGTGGTTATCCCATTAACTTGGTTAATATAAACAATGAGTTATATTTGTTTTTTTATTTGCGTTATTGAAAATTTAACTCGTCGTGCTAAAGCATTTTTTCCCTATATAATTTTATTATTGGTGACTGAATGAAAAATAGGTCAAAAACACTAAAAAAAAAAGTTTTACTATTTTATAACACTGCCATTGCTAGCTCAACTCAGTTAGCTATTTTGTTGTGAAGATTTTTTATTCTGCAGACATACTTATAGTAAAACCAGTGGTTAATCGATAAGCTCTAAATGTGCGTTTTGTCAGCAAAAATATTGATAATCTAAATGCAAATTGACGAGTTTAGAGTATATTAAAGAAAACATGACAAGGAGTGAGATATGTATCTGGAACGTGTTGAAATATACGGATTTAGAGGGATCAACCGCCTTTCTTTAGAGCTCAATAACAGTACTGTTTTGATCGGGGAAAACTCATGGGGCAAGTCCAGTCTCCTCGATGCGCTCGATTTACTTCTCTCACCAGAACATCAAGATTACCAATTTAACCTGCATGATTTTCATCACCCGATGGGGGACGATGCCTCCCGCTATCGCTCATTGCAAATCGTTTTAAAATTTTGTGAAAGGCATAAAGGCCGCCATCAATCTTATCGTTTTCATAATCTTAGTTCAGTTTGGGTCGACAACGGCGATGATCTAAAACACATCTTTTACCGAGTGAGTGCTGAACTGCGTGATGACAATACGATTGTGGTGGATAAAAGCTTTTTAAATTCAGGGGGAAATAAACTTTCTCTGGATAATGTAGGCAAATATATCAAGGAGATTGTTAGGCTATATCCTGTTATTCGCTTACGAGATGCGCGTTTTTTACAATCTCTCAACCCTGAAACTATTGTCGTCGGTGAAAAAGAGTTTCGGGATTCATTTAATGTTCGAATCAAGGAATTAACCAGTGCCTTGGTGAATAATCCAGAGCGTTTAAGTGATGATGACTTAGTTGACGGTGTAGATGCCATGCAGCAGTTATTAAGCCACTATTTTTCAGGGCAAAGTGCGCATATGATCAAGCTTAATGACAATATGGTGAATATTGAACCGCGTAAGCAAGGCTGGAAAGCGTTAGATAATATCAGTCGTTTGATTGCAAAACCCAACCAACGCAACATTCGTTTGATTATCTTAGGGATGTTTTCTTCATTACTGCAATCCAAGGGCAATATTCATTTAGATAAACATGCCCGCCCGCTCATTATTGTTGAAGACCCCGAAACACGGCTACACCCGATTATGCTGTCGATTGCGTGGGGGCTATTGAGCTTGTTTGCGTTACAACGGATTACCACGACAAATTCAGGGGAATTGCTTTCTCAGGCTCCCCTTGAAGACCTATGCCGTTTAGTACGTGATACCAACAAAGTATCGGCTTATCGTTTAACGCAAAATGATTTAAGTGCGGAAGAACTGCGAAAAATTTCGTTCCATATTCGCTTTAACCGGCCGTCATCATTATTTGCACGTTGTTGGTTATTAGTGGAAGGTGAAACTGAGATTTGGTTGATGAGTGAGTTTGCCCGCCAATGTCATTATTACTTTGAAACAGAAGGAATTAAAGTCATTGCGTTTGCACAAAGTGGCTTGAAACCGCTATTAAAATTTGCCAATAAAATGGGAATAGAATGGCATGTTTTAACCGATGGGGATGAGGCAGGGCGTAAATATGCGGCAACGGCAACCCATTACGCCAATAAAATCAACTCACCTGATAGAGACCGCTTAACCATGCTCACCGCGCCAGATATGGAACATTTCCTATATCGCGAGGGCTTTAAAAGCCTTTATCATGAAATTGCGGATATTCCTGAAAATGCACGGGTATCGACACGCCGTGTGATTATTAAAGCGATTTCCCGAACGTCAAAACCTGACTTAGCTTTAGCCACGGTGAACCGTTCCGCAGAACTGGGGCCCGATAGTGTTCCATTACAGTTAAGAAGTATGTTCTCAAGGGTGGCATGGTTAGCGCGGGGGAAAGCGTATTGATAACGCATATGAATATATTGTTGATTGAATATTTATAGATAGCGGGTATTTATCTGTAGTATGTTTAATTAAACGATAACTTAAGTGATATAGCATAGTATTTCGAAGAGGGCGTCGCCCTCTTTTTAATTATAGGAAGTGAAGAACGATGAAGGTAAAACCGAAAAAAAAGTGGCCGATATACTTGGTGATATTAATTGTTGCTGTCGGTGCTGCTGCATTTCTCTTGAAAGGTGAGAAAGAAGAGGTTTTCCAAACCGTTGACGTGACCCGTGGCGACTTGGATAAACAAGTCCTTGCAACAGGTAAATTAGATGCTGTACGTAAGGTTGATGTGGGCGCACAGGTTAGCGGGCAATTACAAACCTTATACGTTAAAGAAGGTGATTACGTTAAAAAAGGCGATTTACTGGCGGTTATCGACCCGAAAAAAGCGCAGAATGATGTCACTGAGTCTGAAGCGACGACCCGTGAACTTGAGGCTAATTTATCGTTAGCGCAAGCTGAGTTGAAACTGGCACAACTGACATACCAGCGCCACTTGAGCCTCGCTAAATTGCAGGCTGTTGCACAGCAAGAATTGGATAAAGCCAAAACTGATGTTGATGTAAAAAAAGCGCAAGTTGCGACGTATCAGGCACAAATCAAACGTAACCAAGCCACGCTAGATACGGCAAAAACCAATTTAAAATACACACAAATCACCGCGCCGATGGACGGCATTGTCACGTTTATCAAAACGTTACAAGGGCAAACCGTGATTGCAGCGCAAGAAGCGCCAACGATTTTAACATTAGCAGACTTAGACACTATGTTGGTTAAAGCGGAAGTGTCTGAAGCGGATGTGATTTATTTAGAACCAGGACAAGAAGCTTCGTTTACGGTATTAGGCGCACCCGATAAAAAGTTCTCAGGTAAGCTAAAAGACATTCTGCCAACCCCTGAAAAAATTAATGATGCTATTTTCTATTATGCACGTTTTGAAGTCCCTAATCCTCAGCATCTCCTAAAATTACAAATGACGGCGCAAGTTAAAATCGAGCTCGATTCACGTAAAGATGTGCTGATATTACCCCTTTCTGCGTTAGGTGATGAAGTCTCACCGCAAGTTTATGATGTAGAAGTGCTAGAAGGGCAAAAAGCAGAGAAAAAGCAGATTGAAATTGGTAGTCGCAATGATGTGTCGGTCGAAGTAATTAAAGGGCTGAATGAAGGGGATAAAGTCATTATTGGGCACAGTGGTTCGGAGAGTTAAGATGAGTGCACTCATTGAGCTCCAAGGGATCACTCGCCGTTATGGTGATGGTGAAAATGAAGTCACCGTTTTAAAAAACGTTTCTTTGCAAATTAATGCAGGTGAAATGGTTGCGATTATCGGTGCTTCTGGTTCAGGTAAATCCACTTTGATGAACATTATTGGCTGTCTCGATAAGCCGTCATCGGGGGAGTACCATATTGATGGGCAAAATATTGCACTATTAGATAACGACCAACTTGCGGAGCTTCGCCGCGAACACTTCGGTTTTATTTTCCAACGCTACCATTTATTAAGCCACCTGAGTGCTGAGCAAAATGTTGAAATCCCGGCCGTATATGCAGGTTCTGGGAAAGCCCAGCGGCGGGAACGTGCAGCGCAATTACTTCAGCGATTAGGGTTAGGTGAACGCGTTAATTATCGACCAAGCCAGCTATCAGGTGGGCAACAACAACGAGTCAGTATTGCACGCGCACTGATGAATGGTGGGCAAGTGATTCTTGCCGATGAGCCAACGGGGGCGTTGGATAGCCATTCAGGCGAAGAGGTAATGAAAATTCTCAAAGACCTTTGTGCTCAAGGCCATACGGTGATTATTGTCACACACGATCCAACGGTCGCCCAGCAAGCTGAACGTATTGTCGAAATCAAAGATGGCGAGATTATTCGTGACTCAGGTTCAAAAAACAGCAAGTTAGCCAAGCCGCTATCAAAAGCACCCGTAAGGAAATTGTCGCTTGGGCAGATTTACGGTCGATTTAGTGAAGCATTATTGATGGCTTGGCGTGCCATGGTGGTCAATAAAATGCGCACTTTATTGACCATGTTGGGGATTATTATCGGGATTGCTTCCGTGGTATCCATTATGGTCATCGGCGATGCCGCCCAAGGCATGGTGCTTAATGATATCAAATCGATTGGTACCAATACCATTTCGATTTATCCCGGCACTGATTTTGGGAGTGATGATGCGCAAAATCGACAATCCTTAAAGGCGTCTGATATTACTGCATTGGCAAAACAGCCGTATGTTCATGCGATTTCAGGTGAGCTAAATGGCTCAGCGCGGTTGAGAAAAGGAAATTTAGATGCCCCTGCTCAGTTAACGGGAATTGGTCGCGATTATTTTAATGTGTATGCCTCAAAATTTTCAGAGGGTATGAATTTCACTCAAGACATGGTGGACAGGCGTGCTCAGGTGGTCATTATTGATGCCAATACCAAGAGACGTTTTTTCCCAAAACAGGCCAATGTAGTAGGGGAAACCTTGCTTATTGGCAATATGCCAGCGACAGTGATTGGAGTGTTGGAAGAGCAAAAATCAATGTTTGGCTCCAGTAAATCCTTATCTGTTTGGCTCCCCGATACCACAATGAATAGCAAGATTTTAAATCGACCGTATTATGACAGCATTACGGTGCGCGTGAAGGAGGGTTATGATGCCAAAAATGTGGAGCAGCAACTAACACGCTTATTAACGTTACGTCACGGCAAAAAAGACATTTTCACCTACAACCTTGATACTTTTATAAAAACAGCAGAAAAAACCACCCAAACCATGCAGTTGTTTTTAACCTTGGTGGCGGTTATTTCACTGGTGGTCGGGGGGATTGGCGTGATGAATATCATGTTGGTTTCGGTGACAGAACGAACCCGCGAAATTGGTATTCGTATGGCAGTTGGCGCGAGAACCAGTGATGTGATGCAGCAGTTTCTCATTGAAGCGATATTGGTGTGCTTGATGGGTGGTTTAATGGGGATTGCCCTTTCTTATGGGATCAGTTTACTCGCTCAAATGGCGCTACCGGGCTGGACGTTCACGTTTGACCCAGTCGCCCTAATTAGTGCATTTGTCTGTTCAACGGCAATTGGCATTATTTTCGGCTTCTTGCCCGCACGCAGTGCCGCACGTTTAAACCCAATTGATGCATTAGCGAGAGAGTGATTTTTATTAGCACTCTCCTCAGGAGTGTAATAATTACATTGAGGAGAGTGTATAAAACTATTTAGGTATATAGGAAGTTTTCCCTAAAGAATTTATGTGAATATTTCTTGTGGTTAATAAAGGGAATTTATTTATTACATTATTAACTAATGCAATGGTTGAGTTAACATCACATAAGGTCGAATGAATTGTAAAAGTATCACTTTCTTTCTGGAGTTTCATTGTTAGTTTATTATTTTTTTGATGGAAATTATCAAAAATTAGTTTGGTACTATCATCTAATAGGATTTCTGTATTGTCCTTTGTAAGTTGTTTTTTGATTTCAAACTGTAGTTCTTGGTTTTTTATTGTTGGTAATTTTAACGTTTTTGATTGAGTTCGAATTTTTTGTAGTTCTTGTATGCGCCCAATAGTTACATCAGTTTTTATTTTTTGTGTACAATCAATTGGAAGTGTAATTTCTGGATTTATAACTTGTTTTAAAAATTCAATAAATTCATTTGTATCAGATGATTGCATTAGTCCATAATTCGGCTCAAAAAAACTAAAAAGGTATTTTCCTTTCTGTGGGTAATATTTTCCACAAATTGCCATTGCGTGATTATTTGAAGTGTAAATGATTGCATTATTTTGTTTTTCAATTTCTTTATTGATGATTATTTTCTCTAGTTGTTTAAAGGAAATGTTTTTTCGATTAGTTTCTAAATTAGTATAGTATAAAGGAGAGAAACGATTATTAAATACTATTCCTGAATTTAAATTAAATAATGCAGCTTCACTGCCCTGAAGTAATATGCAGTAAGCATATATCTCTTTAATAAAGGATTTTATTTCATTTGGAGTGATGTCTTTATTTTTTTTGATTTTATCATATAGACTTTGTTTTGCCTTATATATACTTGGAGTAGGAGTGTCACTGCCAAGTTTTATTTTATTATATAAGTCATGGGCTATTCCTTTTTCTATGTTAATATCAGGTTTGAAATAGGTTTTTTTATTCTTAGAATGCACATTTTTGTTATTCTCTTCTAAGCATTGAATGACATATTCAATATTTGTTATGCCTTCAGGTTTTGGTGCTATGTTAATGAGGTCGCAATTGTTATATAGGCGGCAATAACCATTATATTGAAATTGATTTAACTGTATATCAAAAATATCAGTACAGCGCTCAGCTAATAAATTTGAAATACACGAAGAGTAAGCAGCTTCTGCATGTTGGTTGACTTCTTTAAAAGCTGATATTGATGGAATGGGGGGATCTAAACACAGTTTTAGTTGGTGCAGAGATTCAGCGCCAAGACCGTTCATCTCATAGGCAGCGAATATATATGATAGGCCACGGCAAGCGCCATCTTTACATACACGAGCGATGTTAGTGATATTTTTGAGTTGCTGGGCTAGTTTGTTTATTAGGGGGTCATTCTTATATGCATAGTTTAATAGGTCATTCTGACAAAAAGGGATTGTGTAATTAATTTTACTTAACATGCAGATATTCTCATTGGTAGTTATCATTCCTTTTAGCCTAACAACTCACCATGTCTATTTCTTTCATAAATCATTTATCCTAACCAAAGCTAAATTTCTTTCTTGCCGAGCAACATCGTACTCGGATACTCAAAATTGGAGTGAATATTGCTATCTAGAAGGAAATTTACACCAAAGAATAGTCCTATTTTATGGAACCGAGTTCCTCACTCCAATTCTGCTAATTAAACACGTAATTTTTAACCTATTCATTTATCGATAAAATTTTTTACTAGTACGGTATTTCCTCGCTCCGCGAAATATTCCATAATAAAAAAGTTATCTGAAAAGATAAATTCTGCTTGCGATTCGATATCGATCATGGATATTATCTGCATGTAGAATAAATGAAACCTAGTTCCATATAATGGAACAAATAATTAAAGCCAGTAAAAACTAAGCAAAGACAACCACACAGCAGGTGCAAAATGGCGAATAAAGCAGGTGAAGATTATTCTTTGGCTCGAGTACCCCAAAGTGCTCGTAGGCCGTTCTATGAAGTGTTAATTCTACGAATTGGCGCACTCGCTTGTGTTTCACAAGTGATGTTAGGTGCAGCCCTCGGTTACGGGTTAACTTTTTGGCAGGCGTTTTGGGCGACCATCCTTGGCTCTGTAATTTTACAGGTTGTCAGTTGGGGGCTCGGAGCAGCTGCATGCCGCGAAGGAATGTCAATCAGTCTACTATCAAGGTGGTCTGGTTTTGGAAAGTTAGGTTCAGCTCTTATTGGTGGCGCGATTGCCATCTCCTTGATGGGCTGGTTTGGCGTCCAAAATGGTTTCTTTGCGGATGGAATGTATAAAGCGACTAATGTGCTAACACCAGGGACTTGGTCACTTATTACAGGTATTGCGGTGACGATTATTACGGTATATGGGTATCGATTTTTATCTATTACCGCCAATATTTCAACGCCGCTCTTTTTATTCGCGTTAGGCTGGGCAACGTATAATTTATTATCGGGTCAGGATCTTGGTACGCTTATCAATGACACTGCCCCTGCCGGGTCTTTAATGACAATGCCTGCGGCAATCACCATGGTTGCAGGTGGTTTTATTATTTCAGCGGTGACCACACCAGATATTAGCCGCTTTATGAAAAAACCGAAGGATGTCTTTTGGATGACATTAATAGGCACATTTTTCGGTGAGCTTTTAGTCAATATGATAGCGGTACTGATGGCATTAGCATTACGTACTAGCCAAGTATTTGACTTGATGATGGCATTAACAGGCTTATTAGGTGCATCGATTGTTATCTTTGCCACTATAAAAATGAACGACATTAACCTGTATTCATCATCATTAGGTTTTTCAACACTACTTAACGCTATCTTTAATAAGCGTTTTGACCGTCGTTATTTAACGTGGGTGATTGGTGTCTTCGGTACGATTGCCTCCATGTTAGGTATTTTAGACAACTTTATTAGCTTTTTGATTTACTTAGGCATCGCTATCCCGCCTGTTGCAGGGATCATGGTTGTCGACTATTACATTTTAAAACGTGACCGCAAAGAGCTTGATATCACCCGTGAACAAGGCGTGTTGCCATCTAGCTGTGAAGCTTATAACCCTGTGACTCTCGTTGTGTGGTTGTTAGCCGTTATCGTAGGCTGGGGAACATCAGAATTAGGGCCATTCCATGCTGATTATGGCATTCCTGCACTTAACTCTTTAATTACAGGTGCGCTGGCTTATTGGATTGGCATGCGCTGGCAAGCGAAAGCAAAAGGTGTCGATACCGTGCATTTTCGTAAAGTGGCTCACTTAGATTAAGGAAAGCGCGATGTCAGGTAGCAAGGTCAAAGTTGCCCTTGCTCAGTTTGATTCTGAGCTGGGGAATAAACACGCTAACTTGCAGCGCATGGCGCTGTTATGCGAACAAGCGGCAGAGTCTGGGGCGAAGTTAATTTGCTTTCCAGAATTGGCCACAACAGGTTATCGCGGTGATTTATTGAAGACTAAACTGTGGGATCTTAGTGATTCTACAGGAAGTGAAACGTATCGTTTATTTAGTGAACTTGCAACGCGCTTAAATATCACCATTGTAAGTGGTTTTGTTGAACGTGGTGACTACCTTGGGGATATCTATAACGCGGTTGGCGTTTGGAACCCTGGTTGTGAAGGTATCAGCGGCGTATTTCGAAAAGTTCATGCCTTTGGCATAGAAAAACAATGGTTTAGTCGCGGTGATAGCTTCCCTGTGTTTGATACGCCAATTGGCAAAATTGGCATCATGATTTGTTATGACATGGGGTTCCCTGAAGTTGCGCGTATTCTCACACTTCAGGGTGCTGAGTTGTTAATCGCGCCTTCTGCATGGTGTGTGCAAGATAAAGACATGTGGGACATCAATACGGCGTCTCGTGCTTTAGAAAACGGGGCACATTTACTGGCGGTTAACCGTTGGGGCCATGAAGAGGATTTACACTTATTTGGTGGCAGCAAAGTACTAGGCCCTCGCGGACAAGTGCTTTGTGAAGCAACCTGTGATGGTGAAGCGTTGCTCATGGGTGAAATTGATTTTGTTCTACAAGCCCATACACGTTTAACCATTCCGTATTTACGTGATAGAAAACCGCAAGATTACGGTGTTCTCACTCAAGGTTTTGATACATGAGTATTTTAAACAGCGTCGTTGATGTTTATCAGTTATTTTTGCGTTCAGGTAATGAGCTTACCGTTACGACGTTAGTCAATGAATTGGGTATGCCAAAGAGTTCCGCATCTCGCTTATTAAAACAAATGTCGGAACTGGGGCTGCTAGAAAAGAAAAATAATGCGCCTATTTATCGTCCGGGCTTATTAATCATGGAATTAGCACACCGTGCACGTGGAATGAACCCACTGATTGATATGACGTTAGAAGCCCTTGATGAATTGACGAAAGACTCTGGGTTTACCAGCTATGTTTCGGCGCTCGATGATGAAATGGTGCGAGTTGTTCATGCACGTTTTGGCAATAGCATGTTGCAGGTGATCACACAACCGGGCACTCGTTTGCCAATTCTTGGCACTTCAACGGGGCGGGCTTTACTAGCGCGCTTACCATTACATGAAAGAGCAAAAATTATTGGCCGTGAAGACAAAGATTTGCAAGCGAAGTTAACAGAGCAAATGAATCTGATTAATGAACGCGGATGGGAGTTTTCCGTTAACGAGTCTGTAGCGGGGGTAGCTTCGGTGTCCAGTACGGTATTTGATCCCTCACTGAATACCTTGTACGCGTTATGTCTAAGTTTGCCAGAAACACAAATGAATGAACAGGTTATGGAGCAGCTGTCCACTAACCTATGCCGTAAGGCGTCTTACCTTGGTTGCATGGTCGGAGATCCTTATTGGTTGCAAAGAAGTACCAACAAGTAATGTTATGTCATGTAGTAAAAGTAAGTAGTGAAAGTAAGTAGCACACCATAAGTAGTTTATATTATTAGTTTTTTATTTTAAGTGCGTGAATACGCCTTCATCAGGAAAAATAAGGCTTTTTTAACAATTAAGCCTTAACTTGGGTGAAATGGAATTAAGCCGTATTTTGTGTGGTTTAATTTCAAAGTAGCCCTACAACCAAATAAAAATTATTAAAATTCAAGGAAGTACAATGAGTCTAAAGCAAACCCTTTGTGCGTATGAGCTAATTGATTGCGCAAGTGTTAAGGGGGAAGATGTTGTTGCATTGTTCAAGACTTTCCCAGCAATTAAAGTTTCTTCTAAAACGGTCAAAGACCTGAAAGGTCAAAGTGATTTTGTCCGTATTCTCATTCCCGGTACTCAGGGTAAATCTCAAGGTTATCAAGCGCCTACATTGGGTATTATTGGCCGCTTAGGTGGGATTGGTGCTCGGCCTTCATGTATTGGCGTGGTTTCAGATGCTGATGGCGCTATTGCTGCCATTGCAACGGCACTGAAATTAGCACAAATGCATGAAAAAGGAGATAAATTAGTGGGTGATGTGGTGGTTACAACCCATATTTGCCCTAATGCACCGACTCGTCCTCATACCCCAGTTGATTTTATGGACTCTCCTTTGGAAGATGCTACGATGAATCAACATGAAGCTATCCCTGAAGCGGATGCTATTTTATCAGTAGATACCACCAAAGGTAATAACTTACTGAATTATAAAGGTTATGCATTATCGCCAACCGTTAAAGACGGGTACATTTTGCCTGTTTCTGATGATTTAATTCGCTTGATGGAGTGGAGCAGTGGGCAGCGTGCGGTGACATTTCCTTTATCCATTCAGGATATAACGCCGTATGGTAATGGCCTTCATCATATCAATAGTATTATGCAACCTGCCGTGTCTACCTCTGCCCCAGTTGTTGGTGTAGCTATCTGTTCTGAAACCGTGGTGCCCGGTTGTTCTACGGGAGCAAGTCATGAGATTGATATTGCTGCTGCGGTGAAATTTATGATTGAGGTAGCGAAAGCTTTTACGCAAAAACAGTGTGATTTTTATGATGCGGAGCAATATGCGTTATTGACGTCACTGTATGGCAGTATGTCTCACTTACAAGCCTCTGGCCGTTAATACTATAAAATAGCCACAGTTAATTATTAACAGCATCAATATAATTGAAATAATTAACTGTGCTCTATTGCGCAAAAACTAATTTGATTCCGCCGTGTTTTCTGTGATTTCTTCAGATTCGAGCGGAATAATCATATTGGCATGATTACCTTTTGGCCCAATTGTCACACTAAATTGGACTTTTTGGCCTGCTTTTAGTGTCCTGTAACCGTCCATTTTGATGCAGGAATAATGAGCAAAAATATCCTCTCCGCCATCAGCCGGGCAAATAAAACCAAAGCCTTTTGCGTTATTGAACCACTTAACGATACCCGTCTCCATATTTTATCCTTTAGGTTGCTAGTTGTGTTTTACAGACATGTACAAAATACACACAGAAACTAAGTAAATATACGCTGAAAATTGTTCGTAAAACATACTGTAGTAAATTGCATTCTAAGGTCAAGAGGGGAGTTTCAGGAATTATGGTAAAGTGGTAAGAATTCGATAAGCGCCAAATGTTATTTTCTGTGATATTTGATATAGCTCACAGATTGCTAAAGATAAGCGTTGAGGCGAGTGGCATGATACACTGCAAATGAAAGGCTTATTTGAGAAAAGCCATGAAAGAATTTAATGGTATAGTTTTATGTCACTATCATGTGGATTGATAGAAATCGTTGATAATAAAGACTATGCTTAATTTGAAGTTAAACACTGAGCAAGAAAGTAATGAGCGATTTTCTAGGCACATTTAAAACAGACGTCATATTCAAAGACGAAGTGGAACAAACCTTACAGCCACCGTCGATGTATAAGGTATTATTGAATAATGATGATTACACTCCGATGGATTTTGTTGTCGAAGTGTTACAAAAATACTTTTCTTTTGATGAAGAACGCGCTACACAGATAATGTTAGATGTGCATATTCAAGGAAAAGGAATTTGTGGGGTTTTTACCGCAGAGGTTGCAGAAACAAAAGCGGCGCAAGTCAATACATTTGCCCGCGAACATGAGTATCCTCTGCTTTGCACTATAGAGAAAGTCTGACCTGGCTTAATATCAATTTTGGGAGGTGCTTATGCTCAATCAAGAACTGGAGCTTAGTTTAAACGTAGCTTTTACGAAAGCGAAAGACAGTCGCCACGAATTTATGACTGTTGAGCACCTATTGCTGGCGTTACTGAGTAATATCTCGGCACGCGAAGCTTTAGAGGCTTGTAAGGTTGATCTTGTCGCTTTACGTCAAGAACTGGAACACTTCATCGCGCAAACTACACCCTTGTTACCCGAAAATGATAACAGAGACACCCAGCCAACACTCAGTTTTCAGCGTGTGTTGCAAAGGGCGGTATTCCACGTGCAGTCATCGGGGCGTAGTGAAGTTAGCGGGGCAAATGTCCTTGTCGCTATTTTCAGTGAACAAGAATCACAAGCTGCGTACTTATTGCGTAAGCACGATGTCAGCCGCTTAGATGTGGTCAATTATATTTCCCACGGTACAGTAAAAGGTGAAGAGTCGTCATCGTCAGATAACGACATGTCCAACAATAGTGCGCCGAATGAAGAGCCACCGGTCTCAGAAGACCATATGGACAACTTTACGACTAACCTGAACCAACAGGCCAAAAAAGGGAATATCGACCCGCTGGTGGGGCGTCAGGCCGAATTAGAGCGTACCATCCAAGTCTTATGCCGCCGTCGTAAAAATAACCCATTATTAGTGGGGGAGTCCGGCGTTGGTAAAACCGCGATAGCGGAAGGCCTTGCATGGCGTATCGAACAGGACGATGTGCCTGATGTCATGAAAGGTTGCACGATTTATTCCTTAGATATCGGCTCATTATTAGCGGGAACGAAATATCGTGGGGATTTTGAAAAACGTTTTAAAGCGTTGCTTAAAATGTTGGAAAAAGACCCGAAAAGTATTTTGTTTATCGATGAAATTCATACCATTATTGGCGCTGGAGCCGCATCGGGTGGGCAAGTCGATGCCGCAAATCTCATTAAACCACTGCTTTCAGGTGGGCGTATTCGAGTGATAGGCTCAACCACCTATCAGGAATTCGGTAGTATTTTTGAAAAAGACAGAGCCTTAGCGCGTCGTTTCCAAAAAATTGATATTGTGGAGCCGACACCAGAAGAAACTATCCGTATTATTAATGGGTTAAAGCCTAAATATGAAGCGCATCATGATGTGCGTTATACCGCGAAAGCCATTCAGGCAGCGGTGGATTTATCCATTAAATATATCACAGATAGGCATCTGCCAGACAAAGCGATTGATGTGATTGATGAGGCAGGGGCGCGTACGCGCTTAGTTGCGCCAAGTAAACGTAAGAAAACGATTGGTGTGCCTGAAATCGAAACGGTGGTTGCGCGTATTGCACGAATTCCAGAAAAAACGGTTTCATCGAGTGATAAAGATAAGCTCAAAACGCTTGATTCACGACTGAAAATGTTAGTGTTTGGTCAAGATAAAGCCATTGAAGCGCTCTCTGAAGCGATCAAAATGAACCGTGCTGGGTTAGGCTTAGAAAATAAACCGGTTGGTTCCTTCTTGTTTGCAGGCCCTACAGGGGTCGGTAAAACGGAAGTGACCGTGCAATTAGCTAAAGCGCTAGATATCAAATTATTGCGTTTTGATATGTCCGAATACATGGAGCGCCACACTGTCAGCCGTTTAATCGGTGCACCTCCGGGGTATGTCGGCTTTGATCAAGGCGGTTTATTGACCGATGCCGTGATCAAGCATCCGCACTCTGTGGTGTTATTGGATGAAATTGAAAAAGCGCACCCGGATGTGTTCAATATCTTACTGCAAGTGATGGATCACGGCACACTGACTGACAATAACGGCCGTAAAGCGGATTTTCGCAACGTGATTGTTGTTATGACGACGAATGCAGGGGTGCAAGAAACACAGCGCCGCTCGATTGGTTTTGCTGAGCAAGATAACAGTACGGATGCAATGTCTGAAATCAAGCGTGCTTTCTCGCCTGAGTTCCGTAATCGCCTTGATGGCATCATTTGGTTCAATTCACTGACGCCAGAAATTATCACTCAAGTTGTTGATAAATTTATTGTTGAGTTGCAAGCACAGTTGGATGAGAAGGGCGTATCTATCGAAGTGAGTGCAGCAGCACGTCGCTGGTTGTGTGAAAAAGGCTATGATAAAGCGATGGGTGCCCGACCTATGGCACGCGCAATTCAGGATAACCTGAAGAAACCATTAGCAAACGAATTACTGTTTGGTTCATTAACCAACGGCGGCTCTGTAAGTATCGGGCTTGATGAAAAAAGTAACACACTGACATACAGCTTCAGTAGCGTGCACAAGGCCTCTCCGGAGGATGCGGTATTCTGACATAATTAACCACAGGTGTATCATGCACCTGTGGTAATGTCAGGCCTTGCCTGAAGAGGTAATCAACGGCTACGGAAAATGATTCGGCCTTTGCTCAGGTCATAAGGGGTTAACTCTACAGTTACCTTGTCGCCTGTCAGGATGCGGATATAGTTTTTACGCATTTTTCCAGAAATATGAGCAGTCACCACGTGACCGTTTTCCAGTTCAACACGGAACATTGTATTTGGCAGGGTATCTAAAACTGTGCCCTGCATTTCAATATTGTCTTCTTTGGCCATCTAATCCTCTAAGTTTAATAACCGTGATTTTTAACGGGCAAGATAATGCCCAAAAACCCGCACTAAGTAAAGAAGTGTCGCATTTTAACGCAATCTTTATACTTATGTGAAGGAATAAAATTAATAATAAACCAACGTTCACTAGTCGAAAATTGGCGGTAATTCAATCGATTGCGGTATCCAGCAGGCGGGGTCTATCCCTTTGTCACGCCACCGATAAAGAATATGTAAAAAATCCCTACGGGATATTTCTTTTGCGCCGAGTGAGGCGGTGTGGTGGTTAAGTACCTGACAATCAAAAAGCTGCCCATTATAGCGCAAAAAATGAAAATAGAATGTAATAAAAGCAAATTTGGATGCATCATTCATTCTACTGAACATAGATTCCCCACAAAACAGGTGCCCCATGTTCACACCGTACAAGCCACCAACCAGTTTATCGCCATACCAAGCTTCAACTGAATGGGCTAACCCTTCATGGTGTAACTCAAGGTAACCTGCTTGCACTTCAGGCAGGATCCATGTTCCTTCTTCACGCACAGAACACTCGTCAATAACATCCTTGAAAGCATGATTAATAGTAATGCGATAAGTCTGCTTTTTTAATACTTTTTTCATCGAGCGGCTGATGTGTAAATCTCCCATCATTAAGACTGCTCGAGGGTCTGGTGACCACCATAAAGGCATCTCACTTGGATTGAACCAAGGGAAGATACCATCATAATACGCTGCTTGCAGCCTTTTTGATGAAAGATCTCCCCCGATGGCTAATAAACCATTGGGTTCCCGCATCGCTTCCGACACGGGAGGGAACAAATATGAGTCATCATCAAGTTGATACATACCGCGCCTCAGTGCGTTTTCTGAGCCCAATGGCGCTGACGGAATTGGTAGTATTGACCTTGCCTATCTAACAGCGCTTGATGGGTGCCTTGTTCGACAATTTTACCACTATCCATCACGCAGATGTTATCCATTTCTTCAAGACCTTGCATGCGATGGGTAATCACAATTAATGTTTTATCTGCACATTTTTCTTTTAACAGCGCTAAAATTTGCTGCTCTGTCTGTGCGTCTAGCCCTTCTGTAGGCTCATCCATCAGTACCAGCGGTGTGTTGTGCAATAATGCACGAGCTATGCCTAAACGGCGTTGTTCACCCCCAGATAACTGGCGGCCACCTTCCCCCATCCATGCATTAAGCTTTAATTCATTTTCAAGCAAATTGCCTAAACCAACTTGTTGTAAAACCTCATTCAGCTCAGCATCGCTAGCTTGCTCATTTGCTAATAATAAATTATTACGCAGCGTATCACTAAACACATGCACGCGTTGCGGTACAACCGACATGATGCTACGCAGCGATTTCTCACTAAATGCGTTAATTGGCTGACCATTTAATGTAATTGCCCCGCTATCGACATCCCATGCGCGGGTTAACAATTGTAATAGTGTTGATTTACCACAGCCCGTTTTTCCAAGCAGAGCAAGGTGTTGGCCTTTGGTTAAACTCAACGACACATTATTGAGCACGGCAAAAGGCTGTTCAGGGTAGGTAAACGAAATATTATCGACCGTTAGGTTTTCCAATGTGGTCATTGAAGGGCTTTCACTCGGGAAAGTCACCTCAGGCTTTGCGGTCATTAATTGGGATACGCGGGTTGCAGATGCAATAACTTGCCCCATATGTTGGAAAGCAACGGCTACAGGACCTAACGCTTCAAAAGCCGCTAAGGCGCAGAAAACAAATAACGCAATCAAGGCTCCGGGTTTAGTGTCACCGCCAACATGCTCTGCTGCCATCCACAATAGCAAGGTAGCAGTCACACCTGACGCAAATAAAATAATGGCTTGGGATAACCCTGTCAGTGCTGCTTGTTGTTGCTGACGTATTTGCCAGTTGTTTTCAATTTGCCAAAGATTTTGGCGAAAACGTTCAGTGGCACCAAATAAGGTTAACTCAGCTTGCCCTTGCAGTGCTGACGTCAAAATCGTGCGGTAATCGCCGCGAAGTTCGGTCAGCTCACGGCCAATGGGTTTACCTGCGCGATAAAAAACAAATGGCATGGTGAATAGCAAGAACAACATCACGCCACCTAGCGTCCAAGCAAGGCGCGGGTCAAGGTAGCTTAAGCCAAAAATTAACACGAACGTGACGAAAAATGCCGTGATAATTGGTGATAAAACACGTAAATAGAGGTGGTCAAGTGTTTCGACATCAGCCACTAGGCGGTTCAACAGATCCCCTTGGCGAAAGCGGCTAATTCCTCCCGGTGAGAGTGGCAGTACTTTACTAAAGGCGAAGACGCGTAAATGAGCAAGGACTTTGAATGTCGCATCATGGCTGACTAAACGCTCGCCATAGCGCCCCGCAGTACGAAAAATTGCCGCACCGCGTACGCCAGCTGCGGGGAGCATGTAGTTGAAATAATACAGGCCTGGGAAACCTGCGATAGCCGTACCCGCTAAAAACCAACCTGAAAGTGTTAATAGACCAATACTGGCAAGTAGCGTCACAATTGCCAAAATGATCCCAAGAGTAATCAGGAACCAATGACGGCGGTAGAGGGCTAAGAAGGGATATAAAACTTTCATTATCAGAGCTCCTCACTGCGGTGGGCTAATAACTGGGCAAATGCCCCTTCAGACTGGCTGAGTTGTTGGTAACTACCTTGTTGAATGATTTGGCCGTTTGCCATCACCCAAATTTGGTCGTAATCCACGGTTTCTTCTAATAAGTGAGTGACAAGCAACGTGGTTTGTTGCTCAGATAGCTGGTTCAGCGTCTGCATGACTCGTTGTTCACTATGTGAATCAAGGCTTGCTGCGGGTTCATCTAGCAGCAGTAGCCGCGATGGTTTCAGTAGCACGCGCGCGACAGCAACACGTTGCGCTTGCCCAACTGAGAGCCTCGCTGCGTAATCACCAAGGCGGGTATTTAAACCATCAGGTAAATGAGGTAAAAACTCGGAGACATAAGCCTTGTCGATGGCACTTTGAATTTCTGTCTCGGTCGCATTAGGTTTACCTAAGCAGATATTTTCAATGAGTGTTTGTTCTGGGAGATGTGGGTTTTGCCCAACCCAACCCAGTAATTCACGCCATTTATCAGGGCACAGCTCACGCAGTTCAATATCATTTACAGTCACTGAACCGTGGTAAGGCAAAAAGCCGAGTAATAAATTGAGTAATGAGCTTTTACCTGCACCACTTTGCCCAACGAGTGCGATACGTTGTTGTGGCTCGATGGTGAAGTTAAGTGGGCCTGCAAGGCGGACACCATCGTGGGATAAAATTTCGAGCTGATTGGCTTGAATGCGGATCGGTTCACCCGAGAGCGTTTTCGTCCCTTGCTGTGGCTTTTCTTCGCCATCGCTATTTAGCAGTGTTTCTAAGGTTTCAGCCGCGCCAACGGCTTGCGCTTTAGCATGGTAATAAGTACCCAGATCGCGAAGTGGCTGGAAAAATTCAGGGGATAGGATCAACGCAAGGAAGCCAGCAAACAACGTAACAGGTAAGCCATAGCTCCCAAAATTCATTTCACCTAAATACGAGAACCCGAAGTATACCGCGACGACAGCAATGGAGATCGAGGCAAAAAATTCCAATACACCAGAAGATAAAAATGCCATGCGCAGCACTTCCATGGTTCTGGAGCGGAAATCTTCAGTTGATTCACGAATTTGCTGTATTTCGGCTTTTTCTCGGAAAAATAAACGAAGGGTATCAAGCCCCCTTAGTCTATCTAAGAAGCTACCGCTTAATCGACCAAGCGCAATGAAGTTACGACGGTTTGCATCAGCAGCCCCTAGGCCGACTAATGCCATAAAAATAGGAATTAAGGGCGCTGTGACAAACAAAATCATCGCCGCCGCCCAGTTAAATGGGAAGATGGCGATAAGGATCATGACAGGCACAATCCCAGCTAAATACATTTGAGGAAGGTAGCGTGAGTAGTAATCCTGCATATCTTCAATTTGCTCAAGAATAATGGTTGCCCAGCTTCCAGCGGGTTTGCCTTTAACCCATACAGGGCCGAGTTCTTGAAGTTTATCGAGTACGCGAGTACGAATTTCTTGGCGAACAACTTGACCACAACGAAAACCAACCCGTTCTCGAATGTAAGTCACTATGGCACGTAAAATAAATACGCCAATCAGAAGGCAAAATGGGGTCAATAGCTGTTCTCGCGGGGTGCCATCCATAATCAGGGCTTGAAGGATGACCGCTAAGAACCAAGCTTGAGCAATAATCAGTAATCCACTTACCATGCCTAATAGCATGGAGATCCGCAACCAGCGCTTAGCAGGTGCACTGTGTTGTTTTAACCAACGTACCAATTCAGTCTGTCTTGATTTATCCATAATGATTTAGTTAGCAGGTGTCGTTTTAATGTCATTGAGTATAGTTAGGTTATGAAAACCTAACAGCGTTTTGTCGTTCACTGTGAGTCAAATAACATCAGGGCGGTAAATGATGATCAAACAACGCATTTAATAAAAATAGTGAAAGCGGTGTTTTTGATCTCGACCTGTAATTCGATTATTACGCTACATCATAACAGCTTAAGTGGCAGATGTTGCATAATAAAAGTCGGTTATTTAAGGTGGAAAGTGCTTTGTTATCAAATTGTTCTGTAAAGGTAAAATGAATATTTCAATTCAGAACAAAATCTAAAAGTGATGGAATGCTACCGTATCTTCACGTAATGAGAAGACGGCTTAACATAAAACTGTTAAGCCGTTGGCATTTTAAGGGGAATTAAGGGATGGGGGTAATGTTTAACCACTCTTTCGGTTTTAAGGTAAATTGCCCATTTAGCAAATTATCCCAAGCTTGGTCTTTTTTCTGAACGGTATTGAACGAATGGCTTTGTGTATCGACAACTTCCCAGCTCTGTTCTATTTCTTGCCAAACATTGCAATCAATGGTTGAACTGGTGGGGTAGGAATAACACATAATGACATCGTCTTTCCCATCTTGATTTACATCTGCCATAAAACCTAAGCATGAATAAGGTTCATGCTTCGATGTGCAATACCATGCACTGCTGAGGTTCTCACCCAGATCAAACCAACTATCCGGTAAAGTAGGGCTATTTTTCGCCTGTATTAGCACTTCTTTCAGTGGTATTCGTTGCTCCTCGGCATAAGGGCTGGTTTGGAATTGCTTTTGGTATTCAGGATTGCTATTGAGTTGTTCAAACGCGAGCTTACCTTCAGGCCCTAATTGTTTTAAGTCATACGCGAGTGAGCTATTTACTTTGATTTTGCCGTTATTCACGCCCGTTACAATGCTATTGATGGTTATAGTTTTGAAATTAGCAATAGGGCTATTAATGACTAAAATAATCGCAATAAGGGAGAGAATACCCACTTTATTAATTGTGCCGAGTGAAGTCATCCACAATGCTTTTTTGCGAATGATAGCAAGGCTATAGGCCAAAACAACCAAAGCTAAAAATAGCGCGACGGTAAAGGCATATAATCGCTCGACGCTCCAACTGTATTGGTTAACTCGCACAAGAATGCCGTACAGTGAAAGCCCTGAGAAGGCGTTGAGCAAGATAATGTTAATTAACACAAAGGCATTCAGCCCTTTGCGAAATTGATATTGTGTACTGCCATCACCATAAACAAAATTAATAAAAATGAGATTAAGGATAACAAACCACAGCATTACGGCGGAGCCTAAGCCTGCGGAGTCCAGCCCTGAAAAATAGGAAATAACAAAGCCACCTAAGAAAATGACTGCAACTACGTTTAATAACGGCAGGAAAAAACGGGCAATAAAGCTCACAAAGTTACTGAGTTGAATATCAACAGCTGCACGTAAAAAGGTTAAACCAATATTAAAACCAAGGGTAAAACTGACCCAATAAATAACTTCATTATCAAGGATATCACTTAAAAAATGTAAATTAACAATGCCAAATAAAAAGCTAGCTAATTTCACAATTAAGGTCAATAACCCACCAATTGCTGCGGCTGATATCCCTAAGAAGGTATTTTTAATATATAACCCCATTAAGCAACTGTAATTAATTTTCCATGTGCGTGTTGTTTGCAGTAATTGCATCCATGGGAGCATGAAAAATAACAGGACAGTCAGCGTAAGGAATGCAATAAAGGGGTTTGCATCTGAGGCGTTTTTAAAATCTTGGCTATGCCAAAAGTTAATCCAATAGGTAAGAGCGATGGTTAAGACGATGCTGAGATAAAAAAATATGGATTTAGCGTTAGTGATTAAATAGCTCACTACTGATGGTACGAATATCGCCAGTAACATTGGCAGGAATACTGTAGCTGCATCTAACTGACTGTCAGAGCGAATGGAGTAATCTGTTGTTGCGGCAATGACGATACCCTGAATGATGGCGAGTATGATAACAATTAAATACGAATAGCCACGAACGATATCACGCCCTGATGGTTGCTCCATATCGATACCTATAAAGTTAAAATCATGTAAAAAACAGTATAGACAGAGCAGGGGAAGGGCAATATAAACTTGCTCTTAAAAATACGTAGCGATGCGAAGTATCAGAAATGAAATCATAAAAAAGGCAGCCACCTGTTAAAGTTACTGCCTAAACCGAAAGTATATTGCGATTATTTAGATGCTAAACCGTCAAGATAGCGCTCGGCATCTAATGCCGCCATACAGCCTGTACCTGCGGAGGTAATCGCTTGGCGATAGATATGATCCATCACATCGCCTGCTGCAAATACACCCTCTACAGAGGTTTGTGTTGCGTTTCCTTGGGTGCCAGATTGTACTTTGATATAACCATTATCTAAATCGAGTTGACCATCAAAAATAGCGGTGTTTGGGCTGTGGCCAATCGCGATAAAGGCCCCCATCACTGGGATATCCTCAGTGGTATGGGTTTTTGTACATTCAAGGCGCACACCTGTTACACCCATATCATCACCTAACACTTCATTTAAGGTACGATCGGTATGCAGGATGATATTGCCGTTTTCGACTTTATCCATTAAACGGTTGATCAGGATTTTTTCTGCGCGGAAGCTATCACGGCGATGAATTAAATGCACTTCAGAAGCAATATTGGATAAATACAGGGCTTCTTCAACAGCTGTATTACCGCCACCAACGACAGCAACTTTTTGATTACGATAGAAAAAACCGTCGCATGTTGCACATGCAGAAACACCTCGGCCTTTAAAGGCTTCTTCAGAAGGTAAGCCGATATAACGTGCAGATGCACCGGTTGCGATAATAAGTGCATCACAGGTATATTCGTTTTCATCACCAAATAAACGGAATGGACGTTGTTTTAAATCCACTTTATTGATGTGATCAGAAATAATTTCGGTTTCAAATTTCGCAGCGTGCTCATGCATACGTTCCATGAGACCTGGACCGGTTAGGCCTTCAGGGTCACCCGGCCAGTTTTCGACTTCAGTTGTTGTCGTTAATTGACCGCCTTTTTCCACCCCAGTAATCAGTGCAGGACTTAAATTTGCGCGAGCGGCATAGACTGCGGCGGTATAACCTGCGGGGCCTGAACCTAAAATGATTAACTTGCGATGTGTGGTTGTGCTCATGAATTCCTCTTTTAATCTCAAAAAAAGCATTCTTAGGATTGTAGGAGAAATAGGAAGGTAACAAAAGTGATTTAAGTGCGACTTGGTTTTGTGCCACTTATTTCTCTGATAGGCAAGACGACTAAATGTAAGAAAGTGTGACAAAAAGGTAAGGCCGTCACGCTTCATAATTTTTAGGAATTATCTTGAATTAGGGCTGCGAAACGTTTTACTGGAAAAAAAAGCGAAATCTTGTACTGATTTTTATTCATTTGCTTTGACAATCGGCTGCGCATTTGCGAAAACATCTATGTAAGAGTTAATTATCTAGCAGATCAATGAAAATGGCGCATTTTTGTTCTTGATGGAAAGTTGGCTTTACACTACTTACAAACTTAAAAAATAAGTCACGATTGTGAATGATCATTACATTCACACGAACTTCAGCACTATAAATAGAATTTGCCCTGAACACGAATTCCTAATAAAAAAGGTAGTTGGCAAGGGGCTCATTTTATAGATGTAGAAAATAACAATTAGAGAAAGAGAGATAAAGAGATGATTGACAATAAAAAGCGTCCTGGCAAAGACCTTGACCGTATCGACAGGAATATATTAAACGAACTCCAAAAAGACGGGCGTATTTCTAACGTAGAATTATCCAAGCGTGTTGGTTTATCACCAACGCCTTGTTTAGAGCGTGTACGCCGTCTTGAAAGACAAGGTTTTATTTCAGGCTATACCGCCCTGTTGAACCCACATTACTTGGATGCGTCCCTGTTAGTGTTTGTTGAAATTACACTAAACCGTGGTGCGCCAGATGTGTTCGAACAGTTTAATACTGCAGTTCAAAAGCTTGAAGAAATTCAAGAATGTCACTTAGTATCAGGTGACTTTGACTACTTGTTGAAAACGCGTGTGCCAGATATGTCCGCATATCGTAAGCTACTAGGTGAGACGCTGTTACGTTTACCAGGTGTAAACGACACACGTACCTATGTAGTTATGGAAGAAGTTAAACAAAGCAACCGTTTAGTGATTAAAACTCGCTAATCAAGGCTTTTGTGACCTCACTTCAGCACAGCATTATCAGCTTTGTTGTCGCACTGCAGTTTCAACGCTGAGTTTACTCAGCGTTGTTCCGTTTTAGAGCCTAATAATTTCCGAAAATTTCCCTTTTAAATCGGCCAGTTGACTGTAAGCTCAGCCTTTCTTACGTAATTTTATGAAAATCCCTTAGTTATCGATAAGTTTTATTATCAATTTATTGATTTTAAAGCTATAAATAATTAGGAGTTTTGTCGATAAATAGAAATTGAATCCGATTTCATTAGATGAAATACTGGGTCATTATGTATTAATCGTGCATTCATTTTCCTTAGGGGCCGCTAAACAGGCATCATAGGGCGATTAATGTTAGAATAAACAGAATCAGTAAAGAAAATTAGTTAGTAAAGAAACAATAATGAGCCAAGAATATACAGAAGATAAATACATCAAATTTAAAAAACTCAGTAGTGGAAGACGGCTACTTGAGGTGATTTTGCTCGCGATTTGCTTAAGTGCAGTCTTTCTTATGGTTGCATTGGTAAGCTTTAGTCCTTCAGACCCTAGTTGGTCGCAAACCACGTGGAATGCCCCAGTGAAAAACTTGGGTGGCAGTGTGGGGTCATGGAGCGCTGATATTCTTTTTTCTGCTTTTGGTATTCTGGCTTTTGCCATTCCACCGTTATTATTATTGGGCTGTTGGGCTATCTATCATTATGAAAGCCAGCGCCGCTACATCGACTTTTTCTCGCTTTCTTTACGCCTTATCGGTGGCCTAGCTCTGATCCTTTCTTCCTGTGGTTTAGCCGCACTTAATTTTGATGATCTGCCCAATTTTGCTTCAGGTGGTGTGATTGGGAGCGTATTTAGCAGCGCTATTATGCCGTGGTTTAATTCATTAGGTGCCACACTGGCATTGTTGTTCTTATGGGCAATAAGCTTCACCTTATTTACGGGTTGGTCATGGTTGACCATTGCGGAGAAAATTGGTGCCGCAATCCTTCTTCCGATTACATTATTAACGAATCGCGCCAGAGGCGACGATATAGATGATTATGATGTAGAGGAAACGGAAGATGCGTTGCAGAGAGCGCAAGAGGCTGAGCACTTAGCAAATGATAACGATCAGCTCCTTGATGCTGACGATGTGCTATTTTCAGCGCCAACTGTTGCTGAGCTTGCGATAGAAAACGTACCACAAGCGGAAGTGATTGAAGAACAACGTCATGTCGAAGCACCAGTAGCAATGCCAGAAGTCGCTTCAGCGACAGAGCTAGATACATTGCCATCATTTACAGCGGCGGATGAGCCAAATACATATCACTTTGAAGTCCCAGATGATTACCAGCCACAATTAGGTGGTGGTTTTGAGAAACAAGCAGAACCGATATTTGAACCTGCCGTCTCTTCGCCAAATTATGTACCTGTCACGCCGCCAGCGTTCAGTCCAGTCAATGATGTTCATCAACAACATCAAGAAAATCAGGCGTTTGTTGAAGCCCTTAACACGCCATCGACGCCAGTCATTCCTGAGCCACAAAATACATTTATTCCTCAATCCCCTTCTGAATTATTTACACCTGCACCAATGATTGGGGATGTTGCAGTTAGTTCTTCAGTGAGTGATCGGGTTGCTGACCCAGCGGCTTTAGCCGCTGCAGGAATTTCCATTGCTGCACTTGAGCGCCATGCTCAGATTAAACAAAACATGGAACCTGAACTACCAAGGCCTAACCCTGTGCGTTTACCAACGCGTCGCGAATTGTATGGAATTCGCATTCCATCACAGCGAGATGCAGAGCTACAACGTCGCCAAGAAGAAGCCTCTAAACGCGAAGAAATATATCAGCAGTGGTCAACAAATGATGTGGAAGATGAACAGAACAGTGATGATGCACAGCAAGCTGAACTATTACGGGCTGAATTCATAGAGCAGCAACGTGAACGTTACGGTGAGGTGGATAATTCTGATTATGAGCCGCCTATTGCGCAAACCTCGCCTGTAGATTTATCTGAGCCTCTACAGAATGAGCAAGGTGAACAAACGCCTGCCAATTCATGGACGCAGCCAGCAATCGAACATCGTTGGCCATCTTCCTCTGATTTATCGACAAACACGCATAAATTTGCAGAACCAGAAATTCCATCTATTGTTCCTAGTGACTCTTTTGAGAGTCCTATTGATGATGAACAAGATGACTTTGAACCGAAGATTGATTTACGAAAAGAGTTCTCAGTATTAGACAGCTTCTCTCCTGTAGATGATTTAGTGGATGAAAAGCCAGCGGATCCACTCTTTATGCCAACGTTTACCGCTGTTGAGCAGCCAGTGGTTCCTCAAAATAATTCATATTCAGGACTTGGCAATAGCCAGCCAGCAACACACACTTTTGCGCAGCCACAGCAGCCACAGCAGCCACAGCAGCCACAGCAGCCACAGCAGCCACAGCAGCCACAGCAGCCACAGCAGCCACAGCAAGATAGCTTATTCCACCCGTTCTTGGTGCGTAATGACCAGCCATTACCAAAACCAACAACGCCGATGCCTTCTCTTGATCTACTGGCAAGTCCACCAGAGCAAGAAGAACCCGTGGACATGTTTAAACTGGAGCAAACAGCAAGGCTAATTGAGGCTCGGTTAAATGATTACCGCGTGAAAGCCGAAGTTGTCGGCTTCTCACCTGGGCCTGTTATCACTCGTTTTGAGCTTGATTTAGCGCCGGGTGTCAAAGCAGCCCGTATTTCGACATTATCCCGTGACCTTGCACGCTCATTGTCAACGGTGGCTGTGCGTGTCGTTGAAGTGATCCCCGGTAAACCGTATGTCGGGCTTGAATTACCGAATGAAAAACGCCAAACCGTTTATTTGAGCGAAGTATTAGATTGTGATGATTTTAGAAAAAATCCATCACCACTGACCATCGTACTTGGTAAAGATATCGAAGGTGATCCTGTTGTCGCTGATTTAGCGAAAATGCCACACTTATTAGTGGCGGGTACAACAGGTTCAGGTAAATCGGTTGGGGTCAATGCGATGATCCTCAGTATCTTGTATAAAGCGAAACCTGAAGATGTGCGCTTTATCATGATCGACCCGAAAATGTTGGAACTTTCTATCTATGAAGGGATCCCACACTTATTAACCGAAGTGGTCACAGACATGAAAGACGCGGCAAATGCACTGCGTTGGTGTGTCAACGAGATGGAGCGCCGCTATAAACTGATGTCTGCATTAGGCGTTCGTAACTTAGCGGGCTATAACGAAAAAATTAAAGCGGCGGCAGATATGCAGCGCCCAATTCCAGATCCATTCTGGAAGCCGGGTGACAGCATGGAAACGGAACATCCAACGCTGAAAAAAGAGCCTTATATCGTCGTCATGGTGGATGAGTTCGCAGACTTGATGATGACCGCTGGGAAAAAAGTGGAAGAGTTGATAGCTAGGTTGGCACAAAAAGCCCGTGCTGCGGGTATCCACTTAGTTCTCGCGACTCAGCGCCCTTCAGTCGATATCATAACTGGGTTAATTAAAGCCAACATTCCAACGCGTATCGCCTTTACGGTATCGAGCAAAATTGACTCGCGAACAATCCTTGACCAAGGTGGCGCAGAGTCACTATTGGGAATGGGTGACATGCTTTACTTACCGCCTAACTCATCAATCCCAGTGCGTGTACATGGTGCGTTTGTTCGTGACCAAGAAGTGCATGCGGTGGTGAATGATTGGAAGGCACGCGGTAAACCGCAATATATTGATAGCATCACAACATGCAGTGATGATAGCGAAGGTGGCGGTTATGATGGTGGCGGTGAAGAACTTGACCCACTGTTTGACCAAGCTGTTGAATTTGTTGTTGATAAACAACGTGTTTCTATTTCTGGCGTTCAACGCCAATTCCGTATTGGTTATAACCGTGCTGCGAGAATTGTCGAGCAAATGGAACTCCAAGGCATTGTCAGCGAACAAGGTCATAATGGGAACCGAGAAGTACTTGCGCCGCCGTCAATGGGGCATTAAAAGTGGATAGCAAATTAATAATTTAATGTGCTAATTGCGGGTTTAATTTAAGGGGTGTATAACGTCATCACGCCTCTTAAGGTAATCATACTAAGGTCTTTGTTCGATGAAAAAAATGATGTTATTAGGCGCATTAGCCTTCAGTTTACATATCGGCCAAGTGCTGGCGGATGCGAGTCAAGACCTTCAGGCGCGCCTGAATAAGGTTAATAGCTTTCAAGCGAGCTTTTCACAAAAAGTGACTAGCCCTGAGGGCGATCTTGTTCAAGAAGGCGTTGGCGATTTATGGTTAGAACGCCCTAACTTATTTAACTGGAATATGACATCCCCTGATGAAAGCGTGTTAGTTTCTGACGGTAAAAATTTATGGTTTTATAACCCATTTGTTGAGCAAGTGACTGTCACAAACTTAGCTGATGCGACGCAAGACACGCCATTTTTATTGATCACACGTAATGACCCAAAAGATTGGAAACAATATTCAATCATTCAACAAGGCAATACGTTTGATCTTAAACCTAAGCAAACTAATGGCACGTTGAAAAAATTCTCGATTACCGTTTCACCAGAAGGCACAATTGAGAAGTTTTCTGCGGTTGAGCAAGATGGACAAACCAGCGCTTACCAGCTAAAACAGCAAAAAAATGGCCAAGTTGATGCCAGTAAATTTAAGTTTACAGTACCAAAAGGCGTGACGTTGGACGATCAACGTTCAAGCGCAAAATAAGCCTTAAACCTGTTTTTATCGCTAACTATCGGTGTTTTCTGCTGGTGGTTAGCGAGTCAGTCATTAGCTTTAAGCGGTAATAAAGAGGATATTGTGGGTAACCTGTCTCTCGACTTTTCGCAGAATGAATTTCAACCTTTAGCAGCGCGTATGCGGCCCGAAACTCTTGAGCAATATATTGGTCAACGGCACCTGCTGGCTGAAGGAAAACCCTTACCGCGAGCAATCAAGGCTGGGCATCTGCACTCCATGATTTTATGGGGGCCTCCGGGAACAGGCAAAACAACACTGGCAGAAATCATCGGCCATTACGCCCAAGCGGATATTGAGCGTATTTCAGCGGTAACTTCAGGCATTAAAGAAATCCGTGAATCCATTGAAAAAGCACGCCAGAACCGCAGTGCTGGTCGCAGAACTATCTTATTTGTTGATGAAGTTCACCGCTTTAATAAAAGCCAACAAGATGCCTTTTTACCGCATATTGAAGACGGCACGATCACCTTTATTGGCGCAACGACTGAAAACCCTTCATTTGAATTAAATTCAGCATTGTTATCCCGTGCCAGAGTCTATTTGCTCAAATCCTTAGAAGAGGATGATATTGAGCAAGTGTTATTACAAGCTCTGGCTGATACCTCTCGTGGGCTTGGCGGGCAAAATATTGTCTTGCCTGATAGTACACGCAAAATGATAGCGCAGCTTGTTAATGGGGATGCGAGGCGATCGCTAAATTTACTTGAAATGATGGCGGATATGGCTGAAGCCGATAGCCAAGGACAGCGAGTTTTAACCGCGGATTTACTCAAAGAAGTCAGTGGCGAACGCACTGCACGGTTTGATAACAAAGGTGACCGCTTTTACGATTTAATCTCTGCATTGCATAAATCAGTTCGAGGATCCGCACCCGATGCCGCATTGTATTGGTATGCAAGGATCATCACTGCGGGTGGCGATCCCTTGTATGTGGCACGTCGTTTATTAGCCATTGCTTCCGAAGATGTCGGGAATGCCGATCCTCGAGCAATGCAAGTGGCCGTGTCTGCTTGGGACTGCTTTACGCGAGTCGGGCCAGCAGAAGGCGAACGGGCGATTGCCCAAGCGATTGTTTATTTAGCCTGCGCCCCTAAAAGCAATGCGGTTTACACGGCATACAAAGCCGCGATTAAAGACGCGCAAATGCAACCTGACTATGATGTGCCTGATCACTTACGCAACGCCCCAACAAAACTATTAAAAGAGATGGGGGCGGGGAAAGAATACCGTTATGCCCATGATGAGCCCAATGCTTATGCTGCGGGTGAGAATTATTTTCCAGAACCAATGCAAGCGACCCGTTATTACTACCCAACAAAACGTGGATTAGAAAGCAAGTTTGCTGAAAAATTAGACTGGTTAGCCCAACAGGATCAAATTAGTACCACAAAACGCTACCGCTAAACTGGGCAATGCGGTAAGGTTATATAGCGAAATACTTTACTTTATTGATAGTGCTAGAATGCATCATCAAAAGTATCATCTATTACTCACAATACTCACAGGATAAGCATGCTCGATCCCAATTTACTGCGTACGGAGCTAGACGCGGTTGCTGAAAAACTGGCTCGCAGGGGTTTTACCCTTGATGTGGAAAAGCTGCGTGAACTCGAAGAACGCCGCAAAGTTTTACAAGTTGAAACTGAAACCCTGCAAGCAGACCGTAACTCGCGATCGAAAACTATCGGTGCGGCTAAAGCACGTGGTGAAGACATTGAGCCATTACGTCTGGAAGTTAACCAATTAGGCGAAAAATTGGATTCTGCGAAGGCAGAGTTAGACAAGCTGCAACAAGAAATCCGTGATATTGCGTTAAGTATCCCGAATATTCCAGATGACCAAGTGCCTGACGGCAGAGATGACTCTGATAACGTCGAAGTTGCACGTTGGGGCGAGCCTCGCCAGTATGATTTCGAAGTTCGCGATCACGTTAGCCTTGGTGAATTAACAGGCGGCTTGGATTTCCCTGCTGCGGTTAAACTGACAGGTGCACGCTTTGTTGTGATGAAAGGGCAAGTTGCCCGTATGCACCGTGCGTTAGCGCAGTTCATGTTGGATTTACATACTGAGCAGCACGGTTACCAAGAACTGTATGTTCCGTATTTAGTTAACCATGATACGCTGTATGGTACAGGTCAGTTGCCGAAATTTGGTGAAGACTTATTCCACACAAAACCACTGGAAGAAGAAGCCGATAGCAGCACTTATGCGTTGATCCCAACGGCTGAAGTGCCTGTGACTAACTTGGTTCGTGATGAAATTTTAGATGAAGATGCGCTTCCTCTGAAAATGACCGCTCACACGCCATGTTTCCGTTCAGAAGCAGGTTCTTATGGCCGTGATACCCGTGGTCTTATCCGTATGCACCAGTTCGACAAAGTTGAATTAGTGCAAATCGTTCATCCTGAAAAATCGATGGATGCACTGGAAGAGTTAACAGGTCACGCTGAAAAAGTTCTGCAATTACTGAATTTACCATACCGTAAAGTGATTTTATGTACTGGTGATATCGGTTTTGGTTCACGTAAAACTTACGATTTAGAAGTGTGGCTGCCAGCGCAAAATACTTACCGTGAAATCTCTTCTTGTTCAAACATGTGGGATTTCCAAGCGCGCCGTATGCAAGCACGTTTCCGCGGTAAGAGTGATAAGAAAACTCAACTTGTTCACACGCTGAATGGCTCAGGCTTAGCAGTCGGTCGTACATTGGTGGCAATTTTAGAAAACTACCAATTAGCTGATGGTCGTATTGAAGTACCTGAAGTATTACGTCCGTATATGAAAGGCTTAGAATATATTGGCTAATTAATCGCCATATAGTTTATACACAAAAACCGCCTCGGGTAACTCTGGCGGTTTTTTTATCTAAATCAAGCAATCCATCCTCCTCAATCTTTACCTAACCCCCTCTGAATATATTCCTGATAGTGATGTCTCTGAGCTATCGATAGTCTGTGAGCTATCGTGCGTATGAGAGATAAATTAAATGGAAATAATAATTGGTGTTTTTTTATTGGCTGGAATTATTAAAGGGGTGATTGGGCTAGGGCTGCCAACTATTGCGATGGGGCTTTTGAGTACGACTATGGAGCCTGCGATTGCGGCAAGTATTTTGATCATACCTTCCTTAGTGACTAATATTTGGCAACTACTCATTGGTCCCCAATTTATCGCATTAATAAAGCGACTATGGGGATTGATGGTGGGAATAATTGTTGGCACATTATGGAGTTTTTTACCCTCTTTAACTGAAAATTCAGGTTGGACACAGCCAGCATTAGGCTGCGTGCTAGTGCTTTATGGTATTTGGGGGTTATTGGCAAAAAAGATGCCTTCCAGCGGAAAATCTGAGCGTTGGCTTTCACCTGTAGTGGGTTACCTTACTGGGGTAATTACCGCCGCAACCGGTGTTTTTGTTATTCCCGCGGTGCCTTATTTGCAAACACTCAAGCTAAATAAAGATGAACTAATACAGGCGCTTGGCTTAGCCTTCACTGTATCGACCCTCGCATTGGCAATTAAACTTTGGAACAGCGGTCAACAAGAGTACATCGATTATGGTTTGTCTTTCATCGCATTACTCCCTGCATTAGTTGGGATGTATTTAGGGCAATACCTGCGCAAAATTATGAATGAAAGCGTATTTCGCCGCTGCTTTTTTAGTGGATTGGTGCTTTTGGGCATGTATATGGCGATAAAACCTTAAGGTTTATTTTGCCAATTAATTAAAAAATCAATGAATTCATTGGTATATTCAGGAAGCTGATTAAAATCGCGGGCACAAATAACCAATTTTCGTTGTGCCCATTTTTCTGTCAGTGTCAGTGTCAGTATTTTTGTTTGTGAAGACAGAACGCGTTGTGCGGCCTGTTTAGGAATAATGGCAATACCCACTTCATTCGCCACCAGTTGCATAACTGCATCAAGGGTAGGAAGGCGAACTCGATAGTTCAAACGAAAACCTTGCTGCTTGGCATAGTTATCAATATGTTTCTGTAATGAATTATCTTCAGATAACCCAATAAAATCTGAATGTATAACATCATTGAATGATACATTCTGCTGATTTGCTAATGGGTGATGAGAATGAACCAGTACAATCAGTTCATCTGAACAAAAAGGGTGAAATGCTAACCCTGATAAATCGGTAGAGTCTGCCACTATGCCAATATTGGCCATTTTATTTTTAATCGTCGTGACAATTTCATGACTTGGCAATTCTTTGACGGATATCGACATATTTGGTTGTTGCTGTAAATAAGCTCCAATACGTTCAGGCAAAAACTCCATTTGAGCCGAGGCATTGCACAAAAGATTGATATGTCCGCGTAGCCCTTGGCTATATTGGCGCATTTCATCCTTCATCAAATCAATGTGTTGTAAAATGACATTAGCGTGCTCGATAAATGCAAAGCCTGCATTTGATAAGGAAATCCCTCTAGGCGAACGAATGAATAAGGCTGTACCAAGCTCACTTTCAATGCCTTTAACGCGCTCGCTGGCAGATTGTAGTGTTAGGTGCGTTAAACTTGCGCCGCCAGTGATGCTGCCGGCATTGGCGATATTTACGCACAATTGCAAGTCGGTAATATCAAAGTGCATAGCTTGTTAACTCCAATTTAGGGCGAAAATATATATTTTTAATTATTAGGTTAATTAATCAGAAACTAGCGATAAAGAATAGCATTATCACATTAGCTTGCTCCTTTTAAAGGCGATTTTACAATAAGAGGTGGAATTATAGGGGTCTCTGATGCGTTGTTAATATCTTGCTGGGTCATTCGGAATTCAACTGGGTAATGTTCTCGCTCCGTTCGGCGTACTGGTTCTGTATTTCTCCAGGTATAAAGGCAGCATTGGCACTGGTATATTATCCATATCCCCTCAATGGGGGAGTTTGCCATGACATCTATTTTTTCACTTGTACAACGAGGGCAAATCATATGATCTCCTTATTGACGGTTAGCGAGCAGAGTCGTTAATTTATCAATCCACAGTGCAGTTTCTGGTAAATCCTTGACGGGTTGACTGTAACGGCCGCGATTATCGGGTGCAACAGGTGTTGTCGCATCAATGATTAATTTATCCGTGATCCCTGCAGGATTAGAGCTTGGGTCTAGTCCGAGCACGGACAGGTTGGGTATTTGAATAAGGTCACCTGACGGGTTAACCTTTGCAGAAAGTGCCCACATCACTTGAGGTAAATTGAAAGGGTCAACGTCTTCGTCAACCACAATCACTATTTTCGCATAACCTAAACCATGCGGAGTGGTCATTGCCCGCATTCCCACGGCTCTCGCGAAACCACCATAACGTTTTTTAGTGGAAATGATAATGAGAAGGCCGTGGGTGTACATGGCATTGACCGCCTGAACTTCTGGAAAATCTGCTTTCAGTTGTTGATAAAGGGGAATACAAGTGACTGGGCCGATAAGATAATCAATTTCTGTCCAAGGCATGCCCAGATAAAGGGATTCGTAAATGGGGTGGGTGCGATAGGATACTTTATCAATGCGGATTATTGGCATATTACGCCCACCTGAATAGTGCCCAGTAAACTCACCGAATGGGCCTTCAAATTCTCTTTGTCGACTCTCAATGACGCCTTCAATAATGACTTCTGAACCCCAAGGGACGTCAAATCCTGTCAGGGGAGCGGTGGCTATTGGGTAAGGGCTTTCGCGCATTGCCCCTGCCATTTCATATTCGGATTGGTCGTATCCCAGTGGTGTGGCACCCATTAAAGTGATAATTGGGTCATTACCAAGCGCAATGGCAACGGGAAGGTCTTCACCAGATTCTTCCGCCTTGTGAAGTTGTAAGGCGATATCATGCATGGGAACGGGCTGTATGCCGAGTTTACGCTTACCTTTAACTTCCATCCGGTAGATACCCACGTTTTGCTTACCAAAATGCTCAGGATCTTGAGGGTCCCGAGAGATAACACAGGCTTTGTCGAGGTAGAAGCCGCCATCGCCATCATTTAGGCGAAACAGAGGGAGGATATCAAATAGGTTAATATCATCACCGTTTACTTCATTTTGAGCCCAAGGCGGGTTATTTCGGCGTTCAGGTGAAACGGGAAATTTTTCCCAGCGGTGAATAAGTTCTTGGATTTGTTGTTTAATTGGAGTAGTTGCAGGAAGGCCGAGTGAAATTGCGTGGTTTTTCCAAGACCCAATCGTGTTCATAACGACATGAGCATGCTTAAATCCTTTGATTTTTTTGAATGAAATCGCAGGAGCCCCTTCACCAATCCTTCCTGTTGCATTTGCAGCCGCAGCGATATCAGGCTCTGCTTGTACTTCTTCTTGAATTTCCAGTAATTGCCCTGCATTTTCAAGCGCCACTAAATAACTACGAAGATCATCATAAGCCACCTTTAATTCTCCTTATTGTCAGTATCTTTGTGGTTTTAATTTATGGAAATAGATATCGCACTAAATGGGCAGTGCTCAACGTTGCTCTCGCATAGTCATGACGGAGGTCGTTAAAATAAAGCCAGCTTCTTAACAGGCAGTTTTAAACGCTACCTTTATTAATTGATAAGGGCAAGTTATTGTAAACCAAGTATTTGTTTGGTCTTTGTTTTATTTTTTGTCTGGATGGTGACGTTATTTGGGATTGATTCGATTGAATTGGTAGGTGGTGTTACGCTGTGGCAAAAAAGGTCATTTAAATGAGAAGTCGAAGAATGAAAGGTATCAAAAGTGTATTTTTGGAAAAGGGAAAGCATTTGCTTTCCCTTTGAGTAAGAAGGAATAACGGTGTTATTCGAATCTATTTTACTTGTGAGAAAAATAGGCTGCGGTAGCTGCTGTAATAGCAAACATACATAATAGGCATAGAAACTAATAAACCTAAGCCTAATGGGATCACAGAGATAATCATTAAGATAGACAGAACGATAAAGAACAAGATACCCGGTAGAATATTTTTCTTAACCGCTTGCAGGCTAGCTGAAATTGCAGCACCAACAGTGAAATCGTGGTTCATGACTAGAGCAGGGGCAAACCAAGTTAACGCAGTACCCACTAAGCCCGCAACTGCCATCACAATGATAGCAAAGAAGAATGAACCTGAAGATGCTAAAATCGCCGCATCAGATGGTGAGCCGTATTGGTTGCTTTCCATTAATAAGCCAAACATCGCAGAACCACCAATGATAAAGGCGATGATCATACCGACTAAGTTAGCAGCAAAGTTAATGGCACCAACAGCAAACAGCGCGCCAAATTTGTTTTGGAAACCTGCGAATAGTAAACCAATTTCTGCTTGGCCAGTTTTACGCTGGTTTTCACTGATAGCAATAATACCGCCAACAAAGATTGGGGTAATAAAAGTGATCAGTAAGTTTAAGAATGGGATCATGGAGATAATCATAATCAATGCAAATAATACGATATTGATTAAGATCCACATGCCCAATTTTTCTTTAACCAGTGACCATGATTGGCTGATCCAGTTTACACCTTCACCTGCATCAACAGCGCGAGGCTCAGCGTGAAAAACAAAAGTATCAACTTGAGTTTGAGCGTTAATTGTAGGTGCAGGGTTGTTATCTGCACTGAAGTTTTCATTATTCATGATAAAAAAGGAACCTATTTTTTTGTAGTGAATTAGCAATAATTATTATAAAAAAGTTTGTGAGTTTATATGCACTCTTTACTTTATCGGCTGTAGTATGCAGATAAGTTAATACATTATAAAGCAGACTATTCTGGTAAGATATTTTTGATTAATTTTTTCTTAATAACCTATTTTTTAGGGTAATAAAGCAATTACTCACTTTATATTGAAGTTATAGACTGTTTGTATTGGTGTTTTTTGGTTGTATGTAGGGTTATTTTTACTTTAAATAGGGCGGCTGTTTCTAGAAAATGGTTATTGTACGAATAAAATATAATTAATAACCATTATAAAGAGTAAGGTAGACTTTGATAAATCATTCAAAAATAGATATAGGGTAAGCATCAAGCGGTTTGATTTCTTTTAATACAAACATACTTTGCATCTCTTTAATACCGGGTAATCTACGAATGACTGACATCGCAAAATCTGCGTAAGAATCTAAGTCATGAGAAACCACCTGTAATAAAAAATCAGTATCACCACCAATGCTATAACAGGCAACAACGTTTTCAAGCTCACTAACTTCTTGCTCGAATTTTTGTGCTTCCGCCTCGCTATCGCTGTCAATAATTACGCGCACAAATACCATGACACCTAAGCCAATTTTCTTGCGGTTTAAAATCGCGCGATAGCCTTGAATAATATTATCTTCTTCGAGTTTTTTAACTCTACGCCAGCAAGGTGAGGCTGACATACCCACTTTTTCAGCCAGTTCATGGTTGGTGATCCGCGCGTCTTCCTGTAGTAGTGAGAGAATTTTTGTTTCTGTCTTATCTATTGCCATAAATGAAAATTTCTACCTTTTTTGGAATGATTAGAGAAAAAAATTACCGAATAACTAGCTTGCCATAGCTGAGTTAGAAAGCCTATTTCTTTCTTTAAATGCCATAATTATCGGGAAATTGAACACAATTAAAAACAGTAGGGGACAGAAATGATATTTAATCCAGCTGAGTATCGCTGCGCGATCGTCGTCAATCAGGATTTATCTAATGGGCTTGCTATGAATGCAGCCAGTGTGATTGGTGTGAGTTTAGGAAATAAAGTTAATAATATGGTGGGGGAGGATTTAAACAGTGCGGATAATATTCATTATCCAGGGGTAATTTATGCGCCTTTACCGATTTTAAAATCGCCAGAACAGTATATTAAAGATATTGAAGTGGCTGCATTAAAGGAAAGTGAAATTTATATCATTCCATTTAGCTTATTAGCGCAGTCGTGCCGCACTTATGATGAGTATCAGCAAAAATTATCAGAACATGAATATAAAAATATTCAATTAGCGGGCATTGGGCTGGTGGGAAATAAAAAGGCAGTGACTCAGCTTATTGGTCATTTACCTTTATTTAGATAGGAATAATGGCAGATAAAGAAGAGGCTCTATTAAGAGCCTCAAATTGGTTAGTACATGACTTTATGACCATAACTTTCAAGGATATTTTTGACGCGCTCCATCACTTCTTTTGACGGCGGTTTAACTCCATCAAGTTTATATTCTTCACCCATGGTTTCCCATTTGTGTTTACCAAGTTCATGGTAAGGCAATAATTCGATTTTTTCGATATTGCTCATATCCTTGGTAAATTCACCGAGCAGATGCACGGAATGGTCGTCATCGCTCCAGCCTGGAACAACGACATATCGGACCCACGTTTTTTGATTACGTTTAGCTAAATATTGCGCAAACTCTAAAGTGCGGTGATTGGATACACCGACTAATTTTTGGTGAATATCATCGTTAATTTGTTTTAAATCCAACATCACCAAATCAGTAACATCCATGAGTTCGTCAATCACAGGATCATAACGACGGACAAAGCCGTTAGTATCTAAACAAGTATGGATATTCTCTTTTTTACAAGCACGGAACCAATCACGTACGAACTCGGCTTGTAAAATAGCTTCACCACCAGAGGCCGTGACACCACCGCCCGTAGCATTCATAAAGTGGCGATAAGTGACGGCTTCTTTCATTAATTCATCGACGGTGACAATATTACCGCCGTGGGTATCCCAAGTATCGCGGTTGTGGCAATACAGGCAACGCATTAAGCAGCCTTGGAAAAAGACAATAAAACGAATACCGGGACCATCAACAGTGCCACAAGATTCAAATGAATGAATACGGCCTAATGTTGCTGGAGCTTCCGTTTTAGTGATATCGGTTGTTGTAATAATTTCGGCAGACATAGCAGGTACTCCAAAATATCCGTCATACTTCTAAGACTTTATGCATAAAATAGTGATTTGTAGTCTTTAACTGACAGTATAGATAAAAAGACCCCATAAAGCGGGGTCTTTAATTTACTTTATTTTAATGAGCTAATTATTACATTGAACTTGTGAAAGTACGAGTAATAACGTCTTGCTGTTGTTCTTTAGTCAGTGAGTTAAAACGCACTGCATAACCTGATACACGGATAGTCAGCTGTGGATATTTCTCTGGGTTTTCCATCGCTTCTAACAGCATTTCACGGTTCATAACGTTAACGTTCAGGTGCTGGCCGCCTTCAATAGACGCTTCGTGGTGGAAGTAACCATCCATCAGACCTGCTAAGTTAGTTTTACGAACATCGTCATCTTTACCTAACGCATTTGGTACGATAGAGAAGGTATAAGAGATACCGTCTTTTGCATAAGCAAATGGCAGTTTAGCAACAGAAGTCAGAGAAGCGACAGCACCTTTTTGGTCACGGCCGTGCATTGGGTTTGCACCTGGTCCGAATGGTGCACCTGAGCGACGACCATCTGGTGTGTTACCTGTTTTCTTACCATACACAACGTTTGAAGTGATGGTCAGAATTGACTGAGTTGGTACCGCGTTACGGTAAGTTTGCAGTTTCTGAATTTTCTTCATGAAACGTTCAACTAAGTCACAAGCGATGTCATCAACACGTGAGTCATTGTTACCAAATTGTGGGTATTCACCTTCGATTTCGAAGTCAACAGCGATGCCGTCTTCGTCACGGATAGGTTTAACTTTTGCGTATTTGATAGCAGACAGTGAGTCAGCAGCAACAGACAGACCTGCGATACCACATGCCATTGTACGGTAAACATCACGGTCATGCAGAGCCATCAGCGATGCTTCATAGCTGTATTTATCGTGCATGTAGTGGATGATGTTCAACGCAGTGACGTATTGCGTCGCTAACCAATCCATAAAGTGGTCCATTTTGTCCATCACGGTATCGAAATCAAGGACTTCATCCATGATTGGCGAGTGTTTAGGGCCCACTTGCATTTTCAGTTTTTCGTCCACACCACCATTGATGGTATACAGCATGGTTTTCGCTAAGTTAGCGCGAGCACCGAAGAACTGCATTTGTTTACCCACAATCATTGGGCTAACGCAACATGCGATTGCATAGTCGTCGTTATCAAAGTCAGGACGCATCAGGTCATCATTTTCGTACTGAACTGATGAGGTATCGATAGACACTTTCGCCGCGAATTTTTTGAAATTCATTGGCAGTTTTTCTGACCACAGGATAGTCATGTTTGGCTCAGGAGATGGGCCCATGGTATACAGTGTGTTCAAGAAACGGAAAGTACTTTTTGTTACCAGTGTACGGCCATCAAGACCCATACCTGCTAAAGATTCAGTTGCCCAAATTGGGTCACCAGAGAACAGCTCATCGTATTCAGGGGTACGTAAGAAACGGACCATACGCAGTTTCATGACTAAGTGGTCAATCAGTTCTTGCGCTTCTTGCTCAGTGATTTTGCCTTCTTCGATATCGCGTTGGATATACACGTCTAAGAAAGTAGAAACACGACCAAATGACATTGCCGCACCGTTTTGTGATTTAACCGCAGCTAAATAGCCGAAGTAAGTCCACTGTACTGCTTCTTGTGCGTTAGTTGCTGGTGCAGAAATATCATAACCGTATTTCGCAGCCATTTCTTTCATTTGACCCAGTGCACGGTGCTGTTCAGCAATTTCTTCGCGCAGTTGGATAGTCATTTGTAAATCTTCACCTTTCTCTAATTTTTCTTGTAGAGAAGTGAATTGTTGGAACTTGTCTTTCATCAGGAAATCAATACCGTACAGCGCAACGCGACGGTAGTCACCGATGATACGACCACGACCGTATGCATCTGGTAAACCGGTTAACACACCTGATTTACGGCATTTTAAGATGTCTGGCGTATAAACGTCGAAAACACCTTGGTTATGAGTTTTACGGTATTCTGTGAAGATTTTTTTCACAGTTGGGTCTAATGTACGGTCGTAGGCTTTACATGAGCTTTCAACCATTTTGATACCGCCGAACGGGATAAGACCACGTTTCAGAGGTTCATCAGTTTGTAAACCAACGACTTTTTCTAATTCTTTAGTAATGTAACCTGCATCATGGGAAGTGATGGTTGAAGCAACATCTGTATCAAAATCAACAGGCGCATGTGTGCGGTTTTCGATTTTGATCCCTTCCATAACTTTATCCCACAGCGAGTCAGTTACTGGGGTAGAGCCTGCTAAGAAAGATTCATCACCTTCATATGGAGTGTAGTTTTTCTGGATGAAGTCACGTACGTTGACGTTTTTCTGCCAGTCACCTTGGTTAAAACCTTGCCATGCTAAAGCGAATTTTTCATTTAATTCGGACATGATACTTTTACCTTTTAACAGTGGATCTTTTAGGGATCTTAATAAATCTTTTCGTGTGTGTCAGTGGCGATTAATGTTTTTTGCCACCACGTAAATGCATAAACCAGTAAATGAGGCCGACTAAAAGTGCGCCGCCAATAATATTTCCGATAGTGACTGGAATTAAGTTATCTGTAATAAAATTTCCAATCGTTAAGTGCGAAAACTGCTCAGGTGCCATATTGATTTGTGTCCAATATTCAGCTGGAGCGAATTCTTTAATCATAATCCCTAATGGGATCATAAACATGTTTGCGATGCTATGTTCAAATCCGCTGGCAACAAACATCGCAACAGGCAGAACTAAAACAACCAGTTTATCGGTTAAACTGCGACCTGCATAACTCATCCAAACAGCTAGACAAACCATTAAGTTTGCTAAAATTCCGAGTGCAACTGCCTCAACAAAGGTATGGTGCAATTTATGGCTACTGGTTTGTAAGACATTTAATCCCCACAGGCCATTAGCCGCGGTGTATTGCCCAGCAAACCAAATAATAGCGACGAAGAATAGAGCACCAATTAGGTTGCCAATATACACATTGAACCAATTGCGGAACATTTGCCCCCAAGTAATTTTACCCGTGGCTTTAGAAACGATAGTTAAGACAGTGGAAGTGAAAAGGTCGGCACCACAAACAACGACTAACATTAAGCCGAGTGAGAAACAAATCCCACCAATCAGTTTGGTAAAGCCATACGGTGCGTCGGCAGCCCCAGTTGTTGCAGTAATATAGAAAACAAAAGCAATAGAAATAAAAATACCGGCAGTGAATGCTGACAAGTAAGTAATTGCAGGATGTTTGTTCGCTTTATAAAAGCCAGCATCATCCGCGACTTGCGCCATTACAGCAGGTGGCAATAAATTAAAAGGGTTGTCAGCTTTCATACTAACACTCTCTTACAAAGTTGATTAATTATAGCACGCAATAATAGTAACAAAGGGGATAAGTGAGAAATTTGATATGGATCATGAACACTCGCGAGAATACCCCTAGAATGGTTGATAAATTGTTAATTTTTGAACTAACCAATTGAAAAGTATGAATTAAATATTTTTTAAATTTTATTAAAAATTTTTATAAAGAGCATTTTTAGCGACATCAAAAGTGAAAATATGAACATAAATGTTAATTATTTAAGTGCAATATGAACCCTTTGCTACGGTATTTAACTTATGTCTAAATTTAGCACTGGATTTATTGATATAAACCTCAGAAACCATCTGTTGCATTCACGCTAAATTGTCATATTTTGCTAACAATCAATAAATAATATGGCATACAAAAAACATTGTTACAGATCATTTTAGACTCTATTTGCCAATATTGAATTTTATTATCTATAAAATTCAATATTATCGAGCGTGTTAAGTTCTTGTTCGATGCGTTCGCGACTGGTTAACAGCGTTTCGATGACTTGGGCAATTTTTTCATTGTTAGCGCGGAAGGTGGGGATAGACACACTGATAGCGGCAATAATTTTGTTTCGTTGGCGTAATGCGACCGCATAGCAGATGGTTTCTTCATTGATTTCTTTATTATCAATGGCATAGCCATTTTCTTTTACGGCGTTTAGTTGCTCGCGTAATTGTGGCAGCGTGTGAACACTGTATTGTGTCAGCGGTGTGAAACCTGCGGGATAAAGCTGGGAAATTTGTTCATCACTGTAGTTAAAAATCATTGCCTTACCAAGCGCTGAATAGATAGCGGGTAAGCGGGTGCCAATACTGGAGACTAACTGGACTTTTTGTGCAGATTGCACTTTATCTATATACAAGACATCAGCACCATCTAAAATGCCCATTTGGCAAACTTCGTTACATTGCTCAACAATCACCCCCATCTCGCGGTGGATCATTTTCAGCCAATACGATTTTTCGAAGAAAACCCGAGAAAGAATTGAGCAGGCGATGCCAAGGTAATAAAGCTGGCTGTTATCATCGTAATTAATATAACGGTGTTCAACCAACGTTTTTAGAATAGGGTAAATAGTCCCTTTTAAAATGCCTGTTTTATCAGAAAGTTGTGTTAAAGATAACCCTGTGTTTTCAGCTGCTAATACTTGAAGTACCTCTAAAACACGAATTGTCGGCATGTGTCCGGTAGACATTGAACCACCTCCCTGATTAATTGTGCCGCTATTCTAGGTTCAAAACTGCACTATGTAAATCACTCGCAAAAACCCATTTCTTTTCTAAATCTATTCAATGACATTGTGTGCTTGATGGCAAAAGTCGTGATCCTGTTCAAAATTTACCAATAAAAAATGCCCTTTTTGTTTTTAACACAAGCAATAAAATCATATTTATTTCATTTAAATCAAATGATTAAAGCATTTTTATTTTGACTTTGTTCAAATTTGACTCAATTCATTTTTCATGGTTATTTAATCTTGTTTTTATTTATGAATGAGGTTTGTATATATGAACAATAACAAGATGGAGTCATTCAGTATGGAAAGTCGCTATATCACCCCTGTTGTAACTATTTTTGATGACAAAGGCCGCGTTGATACGGAACAAAATCGACAAGTCTATGATTCGCTAAGTGGAAAGGTATCGGGTTTTGTCACAATGGGCAGTACAGGGGAGTTTTTTGCGTTAGACATGGACAGTTCGAAGACCTTGATTGACCTTTGTGGTCATTACCCTAAAGGGGATATGAAGGTCTATGCAGGAGCGAGCCGATTGGATGTTAATGAATCGATTGAACTAGCCAATTATGCGAACGAGCAAGGGGTTGATGGGGTGATGATTATTAGCCCATATTATTTCCCATTGGATGACGAGGGCGTATTTCGCTTTTACAGTACCATTGCGGAAAAAACCTCAGCAAAAATCTTTATTTATAACTTCCCTGAGCGTACAGGGTATTCCGTATCTCCTGAGGTGTGTTTACGCTTAGCAGACAAGTACCCTCATATTATTGGTTTAAAAGATACCATTCCCGATACCAATCATACGGCGCAAGTCATTGATGTGGTGAAATCCCGTATTCCTCACTTTGAAGTCTACGCAGGTTACGACAACAACTTTGCCCATGTGGTGTTATCGGGTGGAAGTGGTTGTATTGGTGGACTTTCAAATATTATTCCACAGTTTTTTTCTTCATGGATGCAAGCCTTTACAAAAGGCGATTTAGCGCTCGTTGCTAAACATCAACAACGTGTTGACCAACTGATGGCCATTTACGGCGTGAATTCTCCGTTTATTCCAACCTTTAAAAAAGCGTTGCAATTGAAAGGGGTAATTAATTCAGACCGTTGTACCTCACCCTTTATTGGATTGAGCAGTGTACAGACAGAGCAACTTCAGCAATTATTAGCACTGGCTGATTTACCGCTCTGATCTTTCCTATAACAACACAATAGAACATCTTACCGACAGGGAAAAATATCATGGCGACAACACAAGCTTATAACAATCCTGTTTTAAACTCCGCGATTAAAAAGTCGTGGAAACGTTTAGTACCCCTGATGTTTATTTTGTATTTCGTTGCATTTATTGACCGAGTGAATGTTGGCTTTGCCAAAGATGCCATGCAGTTAGATATCGGGTTATCGGACTCTGCATTTGCGTTTGGGGCAGGGATTTTCTTTGCGGCTTATGCATTATTTGGTATCCCCGCAAACCTAATTTTAAACAAAATCGGTGCTCAAAAATGGTTGAGTATCACCACCATCATCTGGGGCGTGCTGTCTGCGATGACAGGCTTTGTCACTAATGAAACGCAATTTATTATTTTGCGCTTCTTATTGGGGCTAGGGGAAGCGGGTTTCTATCCGGGAATTTTATTATTAGCGTCAATTTATTTCCCGAATAACGTCCGTGGCTCGGTGATTGGCATTTTTGTTTTAGGCGTGCCTCTCGCATTGACGTTGGGCTCTCCACTTTCTGGTGCATTATTAGAGTTACATGGCTGGCTAGGCCGTCCGGGCTGGTTCTGGATGTTTGTTATCGAAGGTTTACCTGCGGTTGTTATTGGTATTTTTGCCTTCTTTTATCTGGACGATAGCCCTGAAAAAGCGCGTTTTTTAACTGATGAAGAGAAAAAAGTGCTAACAGAACAGCTTGCGAAAGAAAATGCAAAAACAGAAACCACCTCAGTCCTTTCGGCACTTAAAAATACCAAAGTGTGGCACCTTGCACTGATTTACGGCACCATCCAAATATCAGTGTATGGTTTGATGTTCTTTTTACCTTCCCAAGTGGCCTCGTTAATGGGGGAAAGTTTAGGGTTCAAACAGTCGCTGGTGGCTGCTATTCCGTGGGCTTGTTCCGCTTTTGGTGTCTACTATATCCCGCGTTTTGCTGATCGCCATCCAACTCGTCGTGTTGAAATCTCTGTTCTGTGCATGTTAGCTGCGGCAGTGGGCTTAGCACTATCGGCATTTGCCAGCCCTGTTTTTGCCATTGCGGCGTTGTGCTTAAGCGCAGTGGGTTTTTTATCGGTTCAACCTGTTTTCTGGACGTTCCCACCTCAATTACTCAGTGGCCCTGCATTAGCCGCGGGGATCGGTTTTTGTACCACAATGGGGGCATTTTGTTCATTCCTTGCGCCTATCATCCGTGTTGAAGTGGATAAAATGATGAACAGCAACACGGCGGGGATCATGACATTGTCTGTAATAACCGTGGGTTGTGCTGTGTTAATTGCGTTACTCAAAAAGAATTCCCATAAAAATGACCATAGAGTTTTGTCGTCAAATTAAAGACAACAATTGGAAGGTGTGACATGCAAAAGATTTTACGAATTGATGAAAGCGACAACCTGATTGTTGCCTTGAAAGACTTACAGGCTGGGGAAGTTTACCACTGGGGGAATGACGAAATTGCCTTAGTGACCGATGTGAAGGCTAAACACAAATTTGCATTAGAAGCGGTACCCGTCGATGGTGTGGTATCCATGTATGGCACGGCAGTGGGTAAAGCGACTCAGCCAATCGCTAAAGGCGAAGCCATCACGGTAAACAATATTCGCCACTATGCAGCCCCTGTTTCCTTAGAAAATGATTCACCATACGAATGGAAAGCTCCCGATGTTTCTGCTTATGAGAACCGTACTTTCCAAGGGTATGTGCGGGATGATGGGCGTGTAGGCACTGCGAATTACTGGTTAATTTTTCCGTTAGTATTTTGCGAAAACCGCAATGTGACGAAGTTAACCGATGCTTTGAATGATGCGTTAGGCTACACCAATAACAGCTTGAAAAGTTTTGCATTAGACTTAACCGCAGGAACACAAGCACCGACAGCAAAACCAAAACTATTTCCACACATTGAAGGGGTTCGATGTATTACGGTCACCAGCGGCTGCGGTGGTGCGACATCGGACAGTAAAACTATGTGTGATGTGCTGGCGGCTTATGCAGATCACCCCAATGTGATTGGTATTACTGTGTTTAGTTTAGGGTGTGAAAAAGCGCAGCGTAAAATGTTTAAAGAGTCACTGGCAGCCCGTAACCCAAATTTTGATAAACCAGCACTCTATTTTCGCCAGCAAGAGTGGAATAGCGAAGAGGAAATGATGCAAACTGCACTCAGACAAACCTATGAGTGCATGAAAGCGGTCAAGCCACACTCGAGGGTCGATGTACCGTTATCCCATCTCAAACTGGGGGTGAAATGCGGGGCATCTGATGGTTTTTCAGGCATTTCTGGTAACCCTGCGATGGGGCTCGTTTCTGATTGGTTGGTCACGTTAGGTGGCGCATCTGGCTTGGCAGAATTCCCTGAATTATGTGGTGCAGAAGGGGATATGGTGAAACGTTGCGTATCTTTCGATGATAAAAAGAAATTTCTCGAATTGATGGAGCGCTATGAAAAAACGGCAAATTTCTTTAATACCACCATTGCAGATAACCCAAGCCCCGGCAATATTGCAGATGGCTTAATTACCGATGCAATAAAGTCCACCGGTGCGGCTAAAAAAGGCGGTACTTCACCCATAAGTGCAGTGTGTGATTATGCAGAACCCATGCCAGAGAGCGGGTTGTCACTAGTTTGTACGCCGGGGAATGATGTGGATGCAGTAACAGGCCTTGTTGCCGCAGGTTGTAATGTGGTTATTTTTTCGACGGGGCTAGGTACACCAACGGGTAACCCAATTGTACCTGTGTTAAAAATCTCCACTAACAGTGCGATAGCGGAACGCCTATCTGATATGATTGATTATGATTGTGGGCCAATTATTGATGGTGTACCTCTACCGACAATCAGTCAGGGGCTTTTTGAACGGGTGATTGAAACGGCAAGTGGTGATTACCAAGTGAAAGCGGATCGTTTAGAGCAATTTGATTTCTTATTGTGGAAACGTTCCCTAGATTTATGATGTGTATAAATAGATAACGCGGTAAATGTTGACGGGAAAGGCTTCCCGTCAACGTATGGGCTCAATTACCCGTTAGCACGTTTGGCTTTTTGCAGTTTTTCATAAGCTGCAAGCAGCGCTTGGTGAGCAGGCAGCGCTTTTAGCTCGTCATCGATTGACCACAGACCATAGAAGCAAGACTCACCCGCAACAGCGGCGGAAGCTGCATCGACAGCTTCTTGCCCATACATACGGACAAACGCATTGTAGTATTGCGCAGGGTTTCTTTCTTCTTCTTGCGATAATAGCAGCAATGTTTGCAAGCAGCGGTAGTAATTTGCACGTTCAGGGGTGAACACCGAACTGTTAAAGTCTTGCGTCCACTCAACCCATGCAAGGGCTTGCTCGAGGTCACCACCTGCAAGGGCTAACATCGATTTTAGCTCGCCGATGCGCAGGTTGCTCCAACCATTGTCTTTGCCAACAGCTAAACCAAGCAGCTCACGTACACGGGTAAAATCGTCTAAACCGTCATCGTCCAATTGCTCAATCAGGGCAAGGTAGTCTTGTTTTTCCCATTGGCTATCCGGTAAACCGATGATGGTATCACGCAAGTAGGCGCCCATTGCGTTGTTCGCAATATGCAAATCTTCAACAGGGTAGATATCTGACATGCCCGGTACTAAAATGCGACATGCGTACACGCCTAAATGGTTATAATCCGCGATGTAAACTTCGGCATCTAAGGTATTGAAAATACGGATAAGCGTTGTAAATTCTTCCTGTGTCGTGCCTTTGAAGCTCCAATCAGCAAATTCATAATCCGCATCATCTTTGAACAGATCCCAGCTGATTAAACCGCTTGAATCAATAAAGTGAGTTTCAAGGTTAGTGTGTTCAGCGACTTCTTCATCATCAAAAGTCGGTGCATTAAAGACGTCTAAGTCTTTTAAGCCGCGCCCTTGCAATAATTCAGTGACGGTACGCTCAAGGGCAACACCAAAGTCAGGGTGTGCGCCGAATGACGCGAAGCAAGTGCCATTTTGCGGATTAAATAGCACCACGCAAATGACAGGGTATTTTCCACCTAATGACGCGTCGTAGCAGAAAATTGGGAAGCCTTCTTTTTCAAGGGTATCAATCGCTTCCACTACGCTTGGGTAACGCGCCATCACATCTGCTGGGATCGCCGGTAAGCTGATGCTTTCCGCGATAATTTTGTTTTTCACAAAGCGTTCAAATACTTCAGAAAGCCCTTGTACACGCGCTTCGTTTGCGGTGTTACCTGCGGACATACCGTTAGAAACGTATAAGTTCCCAACAATATTCATAGGAATATAGACGGTTTTGTCATCAGACTGGCGTGTAAATGGCAGGGCACAAATGCCGCGTTCTTCATTGCCTGATTGCAGGTCAATGAGCTGGCTTGCAGCCAATGCCTCATCAGGGTCATAGAACTTAATCAAACGACTGTCTAACAAGCCTTCAGGCAGGCTGTCATCTTCTGTGAGTGGGAACCATTTTTCATTTGGATAGTGGACAAAGTCACCTTCAGAGATAGATTTACCCAAGTAGAAATCAGCAAAGAAGTAGTTAGTCGATAAACGTTCGAAATACTCTCCAAGGGCAGAGGCTAACGCGGCTTTCTTGCTCGCACCTTTACCATTGGTAAAGCAAAGAGGGCACTCTTTATCGCGAATATGTACTGACCAAACGTTTGGTACAGGGTTTAACCATGACGCTTCTTCAATATCAAACCCCAATTTTTTTAATTTGGTTTGGAATGCATCAATGGAGTCTTCAAGAGCGGCGTCTTTGCCGGGGATAAATGTTTGGCTCATTGTCAGTCACTTGTGAATAGAGTGTGTCAAACGGGCTATCATACGGATTTTTGTCTCAACCTCACGCTTTTTATTCATTCATAGATAAATCATCTTAAAACTCATTATTTATCCTAAAATAATTATATAGATCACAATAAATTCAGCATAATTCCACATAATAACTGAAGTTTATTAATGAAAGGAAAATAGGATGAAAAACAGAAATAAAGCGCTGCTCGCAACACTGGTTTCACTGTTTGCCGTATCTGCTATCGCTCAGCCGAATATTACAGTATTGGCAACGGGGGGAACCATTGCTGGGGGCGGGGATTCAGCAACGTCTTCTAGCTATCAAGCGGGTAAAGTGGGTATTGATGCGTTAATTAATGCAGTGCCAGAAACCAAGAAAATCGCCAATTTAAGTGGTGAGCAGTTGGTGAATATCGGTTCGCAAGATATGAATGACCAAGTTTGGTTGACGTTGGCGAAAAAAATAAATCAGGACTGCGATAAAACTGACGGATTTGTGATCACTCACGGAACAGATACGCTAGAAGAAACGGCCTTTTTCCTTGATTTAACAACCTATTGTAAGAAACCTATTGTGTTAGTCGGGGCGATGCGCCCATCAACTGCACTGGGCGCGGATGGCCCGCTAAATTTGTATAACGCAGTGGTACTTGCAACGGATAAATCAGCAGGTGACCGCGGTGTGCTTATGGCGATGAACGATAAAGTGGTTCAAGGCCGTAATGTGATGAAAATGAGCACAACAGAAGTACAGGCATTTGATGCGGTTAACGCAGGTGCTGAGGGCTTTATTCACGATGGCAAAGTGACCTATTTCCAAGCCCCTCAGCCACGTGGTGACAAAGCTGCATTCGATGTGAGTAAGTTAGAGAAATTACCCGCGGTGGGTATCGTTTATAACTATGCCAATGCATCCGCTGCTCCTGTTAAAGCATTGAGAGAGGAAGGCGTAGAGGGGATTATCAGCGCAGGTGTTGGTAACGGCAACATGTATAAAACGGTATTTGATGCATTAGCGAAGGCAGCAAAAGAGGATGTGGTTGTGGTACGTGCAAGTCGCGTTCCAACAGGCTATACAACTCGTAATGCCGAGGTTGATGATAATTTATATGGTTTTGTGGCATCGGAAAGATTAAATCCGCAAAAAGCTCGCGTGTTATTACAATTAGCGTTAACTGAAACGAAAGATCCACAGAAAATTCAGGCAATGTTTGAGAAATATTAAACTGAATGTGTTTTAGTCGTTAATGTAGCGGGAGGCAGTTTTCTGTCTCCCGTTAATTTTATGGTAATTCACCATAAACAAGAAATGAAAATATTTTTCAGTAAATTGAAGCATGTTCGTAAAATTGAGGCGAATTTTTGGGGCAAACTCAATATTTAATGTCAATGTGGTGATAGGCTACGCAAAATTACGGCATTATTGGAAAATTTAAATCACTAATTAGCAATTTATTTGTTTTAATCTAATTCAAATGAATCGTAAGGCCTCTTTTATTTCTTTATTAAATCAATTGGTTGAATCTCACCCTGTGAAAAAACATCATGTGTGATAATGACGGTTAATTAAAATTAATGTGTCGTCGATCATATTTTGGCAACAAAGCCAGTATCTGTGTTGATAATTCGCGTCGCAAAAAATAGGCTAATCACATCACAAATAACATAAGTTATTGTGAATATTTAGATTTAAATGGAAAGTTAAATCGTATTTCGGCCGAAAAAATAAAACATAAAAAATATTAGAGGAATACAAGAATGGTTAATAAACATGTCAATACTGGCAGGAAGTTGCTCGTCTTAAAAATCGCCATCGCGATGCTGCCTATCGCGTATCAGCCAATGACTCACGCAGAACAATTCCTTGAAGATTCAAAACTCACAGGTGGACTTTATTACTGGCAAAGGGATCGTTCTCGTAAGGATTTAGACCCAAATAGCGATAAATATAAAAAGTATGCAGATAATCTTAAACACTCCACATTCAATGCCAGCCTAGACTTTTCATCTGGCTATTTTCAAGATGTTATCGGTTTGGATTTAGCGGGTTTTACCGCGATCGAATTATCAAACAGTGGCCCTGCTGCACCCAATGAAATTGGTTTTAGTGACGCCAAATCACGTTGGGATGAAAAATGGACTGGCGACCGTAGTGGTGTAACGTTTTATAAAGCGGCGGCGAAATTAAAATATGGTCCTTTCTGGGGAAGAGGGGGGTATATTCAACCTACTGGGCAAACATTATTAGCTTCACACTGGAGTTACATGCCGGGGACTTATCGTGGTTTGGAAGTCGGTGGTGTATTTGATTTTGAGCAAAATGGTGAGTTAAGCATGTCCTATATGTGGACAGACCGTTATAAAGCACCATGGTATCGCTCAATGTATGATTTCCGTGAAGCCGATGGCAAAACTGGGATCAGCTATTTGCATTCCATTGGGTTTAAATATGATTTTAAAAATAACTTAGTGCTAGAAGGGGCTTATGGTCAAGCAAAAGACTATATGGATCAGTATTTTGCTAAAGTTTCGTATGCCGTGCCTGTTGCTGAACGCGATTTGCGTCTCTCATATCAATTTTATGGTTCTAAAGATAAAGTTTCTGATGGCGGTGTCAATGACGTTTATGATGGCTTAGCATGGTTGCAAGCGATGACATTAGGCTATACCTATGAACAGTTTGATTTTAAAGTTGAGGGAACCTATGTTAAAGCGGAAGGTAATCAAGGCTACTTCTTGCAACGCATGACGCCGGGCTGGGCGACATCCAATGGGCGTATGGATATTTGGTGGGATGGTCGTTCAGACTGGAACGCCAACAATGAAAAAGCATTATATGCAGGTGTGATGTACGACCTTAAAAATTGGGATCTCGCAGGCTGGAAAGTGGGTACATCCTATATTTATGGTTGGGATGCAAAGCCAAGCACAAATACCCAATATGCCCAAGATGTGCGTTTAAAAGAAAGTGCATGGAACTTTGATATTCTATATACCGTTCAAACTGGTCGAGCAAAAGATACGCTCTTTAAATTACACTTTACCAAATATGATAACCATACCGATATTCCTAGCTATGGTGGTGGTTATGGAAATATCTTCCAAGATGAAAAAGATATTAAGTTTATGGTGATGATGCCATTTACGGTTTTTTAATGAATTAAATAAATAGTGGTTACCATTGAAATAAGTATGATGGTAACCGACTAAAACACACATAGCATATATACGTAGTTTCAAATGGCCTAATAAAATAAGAAAATATACTTATATTGCGAGTTTGAAAATTAAAAATAAGGTGGATTACATTCACCTTATTTTTATTATTTAGTCATTATCCTAGTGCAGAAAAACAAATTTTTATAACGAAGCAATTCCTTTATCACCTTCATTATTGATGATAGGTACATCATGTTTTACTTTATCTTTTAATTGCGTGACTTTATCTGTATGAGTAACACTATTTTTGACTTTAGCTTGTCCAGAAAGGATGCCACCTTTTTTAATCGATAAACTGCTGTAGTGAATCGTTCCATGGACTTCGCCGTTATTTTCAATGCTAATGGATTCAGAGGTGCATTCACCTTCAACTCGACCATTAATAATCAACTCTTTACAAATAATATTACCCGTCACTTGGCCATTTAGCATAACTTTAACGGTATTATCTTTTCCTGTAATGTTACCAACGACTTTGCCATAAATGTGGACCTGCTCATTAGAGGTAATATTACCTTCAAACATCACATCCCTCGAAATTATCGTATTCGATTTTTCTTCACTAAGGGTTGGCGTTGATATCGTAACGTGTTCTTCTATCTTAGAAGTAATTTCAGGTTCACGAATGGTAGGGGTTTCTTCAGGGGTTTGTTTGTTTTGTCTTTTGGTGAACATTTTACTTACCTTTTTTTGATTGAAGTATAAGATCAAGAACAGAATTGATAATACAAATGAAAATAAGGTGATGGCTGTATGACGAAAAAACCATCCTATTAAAGTAAGAAACCAGAAGAAAAAACTAGTATTAATAAAAAGATATGTTTTTTTCATCAGTTAATCTCTTACGAAGTACGAGAACAATCCAAATAAGTCTAGCTAAAAATATACAAATTACATCATATAGTTGTAATTTAACTTTTTTATTACACTTAAATTGTTTGTTAAATTAAAAAAAGTAAAACTATATAGCAATATACTGAACTTATTTTAGACGTTAATTAGATAAACTATATGACAGTGATATGAAAAAAAGATGCAAGGTATATTTTAGATAACGTTATGCATCACTATGATATCATTGTAAATATTCTCAAATAGAGAAGGTGTGTTCATCCGTCAAACAATATAAAGGATTTGAAGTGAATTGCAACTTATTATAGAACACTTCAATATTTCACCTTAACGACATATTTTAGTGATAAATATAAAGTAAATGAAAGAAATTATGGATATTCTCACTGAGAATGCTTAATTTATCGGTGGATGGATACAATAAAAAAAGCCCGATAATGGTGGTTATCAGGCTTTTGAAGAATGGGTCACCATCAAAATATGATGGTGATTAATTTATTACTCTTTTGCTTCGTGTGCGTCAGCGTTATCGCGGCAATCACCATCAGCGCAGTGGCCATATAAGTACAAACTGTGGTTAGACAGCTTAATACCGTGACGTGCGGCGATATTTTTTTGGCGAGTTTCAATCGATTCATCAGTAAACTCAATCACTTTACCACAATCTAAGCAAATTAAGTGGTCATGGTGATGCTGCTGAGTTAATTCGAATACGGATTTTCCACCCTCGAAATTATGGCGCGTAACGATACCTGCATCATCAAACTGGTTCAATACACGGTATACAGTCGCTAGCCCGATCTCTTCGCCCATATCAATCAGCTTTTTATAGAGATCTTCCGCACTGACGTGGTGGCACTCAGGCTCCTGAAGTACTTCCAAAATCTTAAGTCTTGGAAGAGTGACTTTGAGTCCAGCATTTTTCAATGCTTTATTGTTGTCTGTCATGCGGGTTTGTCCTGTATCTTAAATCATAAATTTAACAATAATGAGACATTTTTAACATAAATCCAGTTGTCTTCTAAACTGATTTACAATTATAGGCATGGAAAATAAAAATAGAAACCATGCATTGTCTCATTATTTTGATAATCTCTTATAAGTCTATCCAATTAGGATATTTAATCGATTATTTTAGACCGAATGACCGTTCCGCGATGGTGCATTTTGAGCGGAAAGGAATTCGGCCAAGAGTAACGCTTGTTTTTAATCGACTAGCCAAGAATTTCAGCTAATGACATCTCTTCAGAGATTTGTTTGACCCATGCATCCACTCGTTCATCTGTTAACTCCGGTTGGCGATCTTCATCAATCGCTAATCCGATAAAGTGGTTGTCATCTGCCATACCTTTTGAAACTTCGAAGTGGTAGCCTTCGGTTGGCCAGTGCCCAACAATCACCGCACCTCTTGGTTCGATGATATCGCGAATAGTCCCCATCGCATCACAGAAGTATTCTGCATAGTCTTCTTGGTCTCCACAGCCAAAGAGAGCGACGAGTTTACCTTCAAAATCAATTTCTTCTAATGTTGGGAAAAAGTCATCCCAATCACATTGTGCTTCGCCGTAGTACCAAGTTGGAATACCAAGAAGTAGAATGTCAAAAGCTTCAATGTCTTCTTTGCTGCATTTTGCAATGTCATGAACTTCTGCTACGTCTTTGCCTAATCTTTCTTGGATCATTTTGGCAATATTTTCTGTGTTACCTGTATCACTTCCGAAGAAAATACCGATGACTGCCATAAACTGATTAACCTCTTGTTTTTCTAAGAGAGAAAGAAGGAGTGTCTCAACTTCTAGAACTCATTTAGAACGAAAATAAATAGAATTTTATGCCTTATTCTGGCGAAAAAACTTTTATAAGTCTGTCAAATTTGTGTGATTTACTAAGATAGCGTTACTTGAGTATTGTCTCATCAACTTGTTGAAGTTGTGACATCAAAATTTCTTCTATTAATTCACTACGGCTTATATTTTTTTCTTCAGCTAACTGATTCAGTACAGCAACAGCTTCTTCGTTTAGTTTAAGTTCAACTCGGCGCAATCCATTCACTTTATCGCGTTTTAATTGATTGCGTTTGTTGATCCTTAATTGTTCATCCCGTGATAGTGGGCTTGTCTTAGGTCGCCCAGGCCTTCGTTCCTCAGCGAACAAATCCAGAGTAGTACGATCAGTTTGTTCTTTTGCCATGTCTATAACTGCTAAAAGGGTGTGCCAATAATTCAGCGCGCCATGATACCCTAGCTAATCCCCTAGTGCTATAGCTGCAAGGCGAGGGAATAGGTTTGATTGGCGAAAAAAAGCGCGGTTTTAAGAAAAAAGCACCCCTTGCTATGTAGGTGATGCTTTTTTGAACACTTATCCAGTGAGCCGTAAAACCTCGTCCTTCAGGACGAGGATATAAGGCGCGGGTTTTAAACTAACTAGGTGTTTGCTGTTACTCAATGTACTGGCGGATAATGGATATTGGTGCGCCCCCACAACTCCCAGCAAAATAACTGGGTGTCCACAAAACTCCTTTGTAGTAATAACGTTGTGCTATATCAGGGCGATCCCGTCGAAGTAATCGACTCGATACCCCTTTAAGGCTGTTAACCAGATTAGATCTCGCCAATTTTGGCGGATAATTAATCAATAAATGAACATGATCACCTTCACCATCCATTTCAACCAGTTCAACATCGAAATCGGCACAAACACTGGAGAAGTAGCCTCGTAGTTTTTCAATCGCATCCTGATCAAATATTTTTCGGCTGTATTTTGTAACAAGGACCAAGTGGACGTGCATCAGGAATACACAATGCCTACCACGGCGAATATCGGTTTCTTTTTTCATAGACCAAAATATAATAGATAAAATGAAACGCCTACAAGCCTTTAAATTCCAGTTAAGACCGAATGGTCAGCAGGAGCGCAATATGCGGCGCTTTGCAGGGGCTTGTCGTTTTGTTTTCAATCGGGCATTAGCACTTCAGAATGAGAATCACGAAGCAGGGAACAAATACATTCCCTATACAAAGATGGCTTCATGGCTCATTGAGTGGAAATCTGACACCGAGATACAATGGCTGAAAGAATCTCCCTCACAGCCGTTGCAGCAGTCGCTTAAAGATCTGGAACGCGCCTACAAGAATTTCTTTCAGAAACGAGCCGCTTTTCCCCGTTTCAAAAAACGCGGTCAAAATGATGCTTTTCGCTACCCGCAGGGCGTGAAGATCAAACAGAAAAACAACCGTATTTTTCTCCCTAAACTCGGTTGGATACGCTACCGCAACAGCCGTGAGGTTGTGGGAACGGTGAAGAATGTCACTGTAAGCCAGTCATGTGGTAAATGGTACGCCAGTATCCAGACTGAATACGAAGTAGTTGACCCCGTTCACAATGCAGAGTCGATGGTAGGACTGGATGCAGGGGTAGCAAAACTCGCCACACTTTCAGATGGCACGGTATATCATCCCGTCAATAGCTTTAAAACAAGCCAGCGTAAGCTGGCAATGCTCCAGCGACAATTAAGCCGAAAAGAAAAGTTCAGTGCAAACTGGCAGAAACAGAAGCGAAAAATCCAGCGTCTGCATTCCCATATTGCCAATATCCGGCGAGACTACCTGCACAAAGTCACCAGTGAAATCAGCAAAAACCACGCGATGATCGTCATTGAGGACTTGAATGTCAGTAACATGTCGAAATCGGCAAAAGGCACAGCAAAGCAACACGGTCGAAACGTCAGAGCCAAATCCGGTTTAAACCGTTCGATACTGGATCAGGGCTGGTACGAAATGCGCCGTCAGCTTGAGTACAAGCAACACTGGCGCGGAGGTCAGGTGCTTGCTGTCCCTCCGGCATATACCAGTCAGCGGTGTGCTTGCTGTGGTCAAACAGCAAAAGAAAATCGCCAGTCACAAAGTAAATTTGAGTGCCTCGAATGCGGATATACCGAAAACGCCGATATCAACGGGGCGCGTAACATTCTAGCGGCAGGACATGCCGTGCTTGCCTGTGGAGGGAGGGGGCAGTCAGACCGCCCGTTGAAGCAGGAACCCGCCGAGGCGAGTCAGGCTACGGTCTGAACGCTGTAGGAATCCACGTCCTTTAGGACGTGGAGGATGTCAATGTGTTTGTTGTTGCCACAAGTTGGCATAAAGCCCGTTTGATTGAAGTAAGTCTGTATGTGTACCTATTTCAGTAACCTCCCCATGGCAGATCACACAAATTCTATCAGCATGTTTAATTGTGTTTAAGCGATGGGCGATACTGATGACTGTTCTCCCTTTAGAAATTAAAGGCATATTTGCCATGATCGCAGCCTCAGATTCATAATCGAGTGCAGAGGTGGCCTCATCAAGGATTAAAATATCAGGTTCAGTCAGCAAGGCTCGAGCAAGAGCGATACGTTGGCGTTGCCCCCCTGAGAGGTTTACCCCTCTTTCAGACAGTGGGTAATCGAAGTTATCAGGCAAGGACATAATAAAATCATAAGCGCCGGCTAATTTTGCAGCACGAATGACTTGTTCTTGAGAAGCCTGTGGAACGCTTAACCGAATATTTTCGGCAATTGACCCAACAAATAGCGTACTTTCTTGTAAAACTATACTCATTCTTCGGCGCAATGAAACCGTATCTGCGGCAGCTAAGTCCATCCCATCGATAATCACTTGACCGTGTTGTGGAACATAAAGGCGTTGTAGTAATTTTGTTAGTGTGCTTTTCCCTGAGCCAGATGGCCCAGTTATCCCAATAAACTCTCCAGCTTTAATGGATAAGGTTAAATTATTGAGTACTTCAGGGGTATCTGGTTGGTAACGAAAACGGATATTTTGTAATTCAATTTTACCTTGTATTGCTGCTGAACTTGCAATCCCTTGACGTTCATTTTCAACGGGTTTATCCAAAATATCACCTACGCGGCGTAGCGAGATGATAGTGTGTTGAAAATCCTGCCATACTTGAGCAAATCGTAAAACAGGTTGTGTTACATGCGCACTTAGCATGTTAAAAGCAACTAATTCGCCAGGGCTAATTCCACCGTTTAAAACCTCTTTAACACCAACCCATAGAAGTATTGCAGTGGTGACTTTGCTGACTAGGGTCATTATCTGCCCTGCAATTTCGCTGCGCATGGAGACTTTGAAGTTTTGAAGGAGCTGTTTACTGAAGATTTTCTTCCATCGTTGATTAAAGTATTTTTCGGTTGCTGTTGTTTTTATTGTTTCAATTCCCGTAATACTTTCAGTCAGAAAGGTCAGCCCATTTTCGTCAGCTTGATAGGCTTTTTCTGTTTGTTGACGGATTATAGGACCCAGTATCATCCATAAAATAAAAAATATCCCCATCGACCCCATTAAAATCCAAGCCATAAGGGAACTGTAGGAAAATAAAACGGCAATAAAAATGATGACAAAAGTGAAATCAATGAACAGCATTAAGGTTGAGCCGGTCAGAAATTGCCGAATATTGGCGAGTTCACGAACGCGTGCAATGATTTTCCCAGTTGGTCTCAATTTAAAATAATCTAATGGTAATGCCATGAGATGGCGGTAGATTTTTCCTGATAATTCAGCATTTATTTGGCTGCTTGTGTAGCTAAATATTTTGTTGCGTAAAAATGCGTAGGCGGGCTCCATAACAGCAATTGCAAAAATAGCGATGGCAATGACGTGTAAGTTGGAAATACTTCGGCCTACCAAAACCTTATCAACAAGGTTTTGAAATAAAAGTGGGCTGATTAAGGCGAATAATTGAATGACAGCAGAAAGAATGAAAATATTTCGCAGCTTACCATATTGGCGCATTATTGAAGGAATAAACCAGCCAAAACCAAAGGCCTTTTTTTGCTCCGTTTCTTGTTGTTCCTTAATTAACAAAACATCTAACTGAGCATGTGTATTGAACGTAATATCATGAATAGCTTGCTGCTCGTTATTCTCTGGATTGATAAGCACAATTTCGTTTTTGCTATCTAAAATTTTCCACATCCCCTCAAAATAAACCAAAGCAGGCAGTGGCAATGAATTTAATTGTGAGTGAGATAGTGATATAAGCTCAGTTTCATACCCTAAAGTATGAGCACACTCTCGGATATCCCATTCAGTAGGTAAGGTAGCTTGCAGCCCAATAGCATGACGAAGCTGTTCTTTTGTCACATTTTTTTTGTAGTAATTAGCAATCCAAACAATGGCTTCCAATCCGTTATTATTCATCTGTTCCATTGATTATTTTTCTCTCATTGCATTCGAGGTGTATTCATTGATAGGGCTAAGGAGATAATCGATAACGCGTCGTTTATCTGTTTTAATTTCAGCCACAATGGAAAGGCCTGGGGTGAGTTCAATTTTCTCACCTTCAACCAATAATGAATTTTGATGTAAACCAATTTGCCCTAAATAAACTAATCCCAAATTTTCATCTTGGGTGCTATCCCTCGAAATTGAAATAATTTCACCGTCAATTGTTCCGTAGCGGGTATACGGAAACGCATCTATTTTTACTTCGGCTTTTAACCCTTCATGAATAAAGCCAATATCTTTGTTCAGGATTTTGATCTCAGCGAGTTGAACGTGGTTATTTGGGACAATCACCATTAATTGCTGTGCAGGTTGGAGGACAGCACCAATTGTGTGTGTGGCAAGCTGCTGAACAGTACCATCAACTGGCGCTCGAATAATTTCAAGCTGATTTCTTTCTTGGTTTTTTAGTAACTCTTGGTCAAGAGAGACTTGCTTAAATGCTGCTTGCTTATATTTTTCATCCCATTCTTGGTTTTTTTGCGCTTTTATCCGATCGCGTTTTTTAATCAAAGCATGATGCTGACTGTCTAAAATAGACAACTCGGAGAGCTTGGTCGTTTTTTCTTTTTGGGCAATAAGTAACTCACGTTCTTGTTCAAGGAATTCTTTTTGGCTAATAATTTGCTTTTGACTCAGTGACTGGTGTGCCTCTAGCCGTTTTTTAATATTCAGGATGAGAGCGTTGATTGTTTTTAATTCATTTTTCCTAGCTTGTTGATTAACGGTATTTAGTTGGATTTCATTTGATATTTCATTGATAAGCGAATCAAACTCTATTTTTTGTGTTTGATAACTTGCAACTGCGCTGGTTTTTTCTTCTTTAGAGAGCGTATTAAATAAGGGCAATTGGCCAACGGGTTGATGCGATAGGAGCGCTTGATAAATTAATGCTTCGATGAGTTGGAAATTACGTTGGTAATGTAAACTTTGAATGTCTTGATCTACCCCTAAAACATTTACAGTAAATAATGATTCACCTTGCTTAACCTTTTGGCCATCTGCTACATGAATGTGTTGTAAACGGCTTAACTCAAACGCTTGAATTTGTTGAGTACGCCCAGAGACAATTAATTTCCCCTGAGTGGTTGCTTGAATATCTAATTTGCCAAAAAACGACCAAATAATAGCAATAAAAACACCCAAGCTGATTAAAATCGCAACACATGAAGCTAAATAAGAGGGCGGTGTTTTTAAAATAGCCAAATGGGAAGGTAAAAAACTGTTATAACGTATTTTTTCTAATCTTTGTTTCATGTGACATCCGTGTCTTATTTAAGAGATTGTTGTAGCGTCCATAAATGCTTATAGAAATCACCTTGCTCAATGAGTTGCTGATGACTGCCTTGCTCAATAATCTCCCCGTTTTGCATGACGATAATTCGTTGGTGATTACGAATTGTTGAAAGGCGATGTGCGATGGTAATTACTGTTCTGCCTTGTGCGATAATCTGCATATTCTTTTGAATAATGGCTTGAGATTCATCATCTAAAGCGCTGGTTGCTTCATCAAAAATAATTACTTTGGGGTTAGCAAGTAAGGTTCTTGCTATTGCAATGCGTTGTCGTTGACCACCTGAAAGAGATGAACCACCTTCTGCTAAAACAGTGTCATAACCCATCGGTAATTTAAGAATAAACTCATGAGCTCCTGCCATTTTAGCGGCATGCACAACATCATCCATAGATGCGTTAGGCTGAGTCTGGGCGATGTTATTGAAAACAGATTGGCTAAATAAGAAATTCTCTTGAAGAACAATGCCTATTTGTTGTCTCAATGAGTGAATGTTGACGGAGGATAACGGCATACCATCAATAAAAATTGTTCCACTTTCAGGGCTGTATAATCGGAGTAACAGGCGTGCTAAGGTGCTTTTACCTGAACCTGATGTGCCAACAATACCGATGGTTTCACCCGCTTTGATATTCAAATTAAAATTCTGAAGGATGTAGGGAGTGTTGGGCTGGTAACGAAAACAAATGTTATCCAGATGAACATTACCCTTTATTGGCACTGTGTTTTCTTGGCGATTCTGTTCTACAGGTAAATTGATTATTTGTGATAACTTTTCAATAGCGACATGAGTTCGAATGTAATCTCCCCATAATTTAACGAGTTTCACTAATGGCTGGCTGGCATGGTTTACCATCATGTGAAAAGCAATAAACTGGCCGATTGTCATTTGTAAGGCGAGAACTTCTGAGGCACCAACCCATAATATGATTGCACTGGTGGTCTTTTCAATCAGCATTACTAGATGCTCTGAACGAGAGCCAATTTGCCCCGAAGTAAAATTCGTATGGCTCATATCCGATGTCTGTTTATCCCAACGACGGGTAAAATTGGGTTCTACAGATAAACTTTTTGCAGTTTCAATACCATTAATACTTTCTGTTAAGAATGAAGTGTTGATGGCAATATTCATAAACTGCTGTTGAGCTGCCGCTTCAATTTTGGGGGTTAGCCACCACGCTAATAATAAATAGAATGGAATTGAGCATAAAAATATTAGAGTGAGTGTGCTTGAGATTAAATTCATTACAAAAATAAAGACAAACAGGAATAAAACATCAACGCATAGTGTAAAGAAGCTGCTGGTTAAAAACTCTCTGATCGTTTCAAGTTCTTTAACACGGGTAACAATTGCCCCAATTTGGCGGTTCTTAAAAAAAGGAATCGGTAAGCGAAGTAAGTGATCAACCAATTTTAACCCTAATGTCACATCAATTCGGTTAACAGTATGGTGATAAATATATTGCCGTAAGCCTTTTAATGTAACTTCTATAATTGCCGCGATAATAAGCCCAAAAACTAAAACATCTAAGGTTAATAAACTGTTATGGACTAATACTTTGTCCATGATTACTTGCATTACAATGGGAGAGACTAATGCCAATATTTGAAGTATGAATGAGAAAAATAGAACCCAAAGAATGATTGATTTGTATTTCAAAAATTCCACTTGAAACCAAGTGATATCAAATTGCCCTTGTTTTAAACTTACATGTAGCCAGTGCCCACTCCATTGTTGCTGGAGCTGTGCGATATCCCAAATCTCAGGGGGAGTTTGACCAAATGATTGCACTAAGACTTGTTCATTATTTCGATTCGCTAATAAAAAAGCTTCCCCCTGTTCATTATATAAAATTGCGGGACAGGAAATCTTAAAAACATCTTTATTTTTTCTGTGTTTTTTTTTACAGCTAATATTATGCTTTTTTTGGATTGACTTTATTTTTTCATTATAATTTATTGGTTGGTTAATTAATGTTTCAAGTTCATTAAGGTGAGTTGCTCCTGATAATTTAGCAATGATATTAATGAAATATAAAGTTGATGGTTCATGAATGTTTTTCATTCTTGGTATTAATCATTCCTTTGAATATAGAAAATAAAATTAATATATAGTTTTATTTTCTTTAAGTTTCTTTAAAAAAGATAATACAGATTTTAATATTGTCTGTGTATTGAAGTTTGTCTTATTCTTTTATTCAATAATTAATTATTGTGGTGGATTGATGGTGTAAAGATATTGAAATGGAAAATAATATTTCAATATCTTTATAAATAGAGGCATTACTGAGAAATAGAAAGAAACCTGTGGATAGCTCTTAAAACATGATCAGGTTTTTCTGCGTGCACCCAATGCCCCGTATCTGCGACAACCCATGCTTTTGCATTTGGAAATTGAGCGGCAATTTCGTCTTTATATTCAGCTTGTACGTAAGGGGAGTTACCGCCAGGGATCAATAAGACTGGCTTATCCCATGATGGCACGGTTTCCCAACCTATAATTTTTTCGTAATTAGCCTTAAGGGCAGGGATATTGAATTTCCATTCACCTTGTTTAAAAGACTTGAGCAAAAATTGGATAACGCCTTCTTCGTTTATTTCATTTCGCATAATCGCGGCGGCATCTTGGCGATTTTTTGCGTGCTCAGCGGTGACAGCATCTAGTGCTGCAAAAATCTTATCGTGGCGGCGAACTTTGTATGCAACTGGAGCGATATCAATCGCGACAAGTTTTTCAATAAAATCAGGGGCAATTTCAGTGGCAGCCATGGCAATTTTACCGCCCATAGAGTGCCCAATTAAAATTGCACTTTCATAACCTAATGATTGGATAAGGCTAATAACATCTTGTGCCATCTGTTGATAAGACATCTGTTCAGCACGAAAAGAATCACCATGGTTGCGAACATCAATTTGAATGGTATCGAAATAGTGTTGAAGGTCGCGACCAAGTACACCCAAATTATTGAGGTCGCCAAACAACCCATGAATAAGAACGACAGGGCTATTGCTCAGTGGATTTTCGGGTTTATGGATAGTATGGTTGAGTAACAGAGTCATATTTTTCTTATCAAAAATTAGAGAAGTAAGTCACTTATCATGTCATGGCTATAGAGAAAATCCAAATATTCGAGTTTGCATCTTTATGTAAAGGATATTTAGCTAGATCAATGAAAAATAAATGGGTTATAACAGAAACTCAGAAAATTGAACGTTAGCACTGAATAAAAACACCTAAAGTAATAGGACGATAACATACTGAAATACCATCGAACTTAGAACTATGTTTACTTTAAGTTGTTGAAATTTTAATTGTTTTGTTTTTTTTAAAACTGTCTTATAATCACACCGCGAATTTTAGTTAAATAAGTACTGGGAAAAAATGAAAACGATAGAAGTTGATGAAGAGCTTTACCGCTATATTGCGAGCCATACACAGCATATCGGTGAAAGTGCATCGGATATCTTGCGCCGTATGTTAAATTTCAAATCCGGGCAGCCAGTACCAGTTAAAGAGATTAGTCAGGCACAACCGGTGATTAAGGCAGAATCTGCAGCGAGTGTACCTGTGACTGCACAAAATCCGGTCAGAGTTGTTCGCGAATTATTATTGTCGGATGCCTATGCTGAAAAAAGCAAAGCCATCGACCGTTTTATGTTAATTTTGTCGACACTATACAGCTTAGATGCGAAACGCTTTGCGAGTGCAACTGAGCTTATGCACGGTCGCACGCGTGTTTACTTTGCAGGTGATGAACAAACTCTGCTTGCCGCGGGCAAACAGTCTAAGCCTCGTCATATACCCGGCACGCCTTACTGGGTGATAACTAACACAAATACCAATCGCAAACGCAGTATGGTCGATGCCATCATGCAGGAAATGCAATTTCCCGCTAATGTGATTGAAAAAGTGAGTAATACCATTTAATAACTGAATTCACTGATGTTGGTAACCAAGCATCAGTGCTTTGGGAGAAAACAAGTGACAATACATGAACGTGCAGGGCAGCTTCCGTTTCAAAGTGACTTGATCAATGTCGCTCAATTAACCGCTCAATATTATACGCAACAACCTCAGCCGGGAAATGCTTCACATGCTGTTAAGTTTGGCACATCTGGCCACCGTGGTAGTTCGTTGCGTAAAAACTTCAATGAAAATCATATATTAGCAATTGCACAAGCGATTGCTGATTTACGAAAACAACAAGGTGTAACGGGGCCTTGTTATGTCGGTAAAGACACGCATGCATTATCTGAGGCAGCGTTTATTACCGTAGTTGAGGTATTAGCGGCTAACCAAGTTCATGTGATTGTTCAGGAAAATAATGGCTTCACGCCAACGCCTGCAGTTTCTCATGCCATTTTAAGTTATAACCGCTCCCACACCGATATAGCGGATGGTATTGTCATTACGCCATCACATAATCCACCAGAAGATGGCGGGATCAAATATAACCCCGCAAATGGTGGCCCAGCAGATACGGATTTAACTTCAGTCATTGAAAAACAAGCCAATCAATTATTGGCAAACAACCTTGCTGGGGTTAAGCGTTTAAATTTTGATGTGGCAATGGCAAGTGAATATGTCACCAGCCAGGATTTGGTCATGCCTTATGTGACTGCACTTGGTGAAGTTGTTGATATGGCAGCCATTGCGAAGTCAGGGCTGAAAATTGGCGTTGACCCATTAGGTGGCTCAGGCATTGAGTACTGGAAAAAAATTGCAGAATATTATCAATTAGATATTGAAATTGTTAATGATCAATTAGACCAAACGTTCCGTTTTATGCCGCTTGACCATGATGGGGTTATCCGCATGGATTGCTCATCTAGTTGGGCAATGGCTGGCCTATTAGGCATGAAAGAGAAGTTCGATTTAGCATTTGCTAATGACCCTGATTATGACAGACACGGTATTGTGACACCTGATGGCCTAATGAACCCTAACCACTACCTTGCTGTTGCGATTGACTATTTATTTCAACATCGCCCACAGTGGGGGAAAGATGTTGCCGTTGGCAAAACACTCGTTTCCAGCGCGATGATTGACCGTGTTGTCAGCGATATTGGCCGTGAACTTGTTGAAGTGCCTGTCGGCTTTAAATGGTTTGTTGATGGCTTATTTAGTGGAAAACTGGGCTTTGGTGGTGAAGAAAGCGCGGGTGCATCATTCCTTAAATTCGATGGTACGCCGTGGTCAACGGACAAAGACGGTATTATTCTGTGCTTGTTAGCCGCTGAAATTACAGCGGTTACCGGTGAAAATCCTCAGCAACGTTATAACAAATTGGCTGAAAAATTCGGTGCGCCAATTTATAACCGTATTCAAGCCAAAGCAACTCATGAAGAAAAAGCCAAACTGAGTAAATTATCTCCAGAGATGGTTGCCGCAGATACGTTAGCCGGGGATAAAATTACTCAACGCTTAACCGAAGCTCCGGGTAATGGTGCGTCCATTGGTGGGCTAAAAATTATGACGGATTATGGTTGGTTTGCTGCACGACCTTCAGGAACCGAAGAAGCTTACAAAATTTATTGTGAGAGTTTCCGTGGTGAAGAGCACCTCCGACTCATTGAAAAAGAAGCAATTGAAATTGTCAGCAAAGTGATTAGTTAATCAATCTCTCGTTTGAATATCCTGAATGGCAGTTATTGGGCGCTATTCGGGATATTATCTGTTTTTTATCGTTAATCTCTTCATAAAATTAGGGTTGTTGAGAGTGTGACGAGATTAACAAAATTCTTTTCTTTATTCTGCCCCAAATTCCCCTATTGCTTTTCATTCTCTAGCGACAATAACCGTTGCAGCTAAAGGCTCACAATGGTACAACTTTAAGTATCTGAGTGAATTTTGCTAACTATAATTGAAGATAGGGTGAGGTCAATGAGTCAGGTTTATAATTTCAGTGCAGGTCCAGCAATGCTACCTGTTGAAGTGATGCGTCGTGCTGAACAAGAGTTTTGTAATTGGAAAGGCTTAGGCGTTTCGGTAATGGAAGTTAGCCATCGCGGAAAAGACTTTATTGAAGTGGCGTCTGAAGCAGAACAAGACCTACGTGACTTATTAAATATTCCAGATAACTATAAAGTGTTATTTTGTCATGGCGGTGCCCGCGCACATTTTGCTACCTTGCCAATGAATTTATTAGATGGCAAAACGACGGCAGATTATATTGTTAGTGGTTATTGGTCTGAATCTGCGGCGAAAGAAGCTGAAAAATATTGCAAACCAAATGTCATCGATATTACAGAAGAAAAAGATGGTGTTGTAAGCTTAAAACCTATGAGCGAGTGGCCTTTAAGTGATGATGCGGCCTACGTGCATTATTGCCCTAATGAAACCATTGGTGGACTAGCAATCCACGAAGAACCTAATTTTCCTGAAGATAAAATTATTGTAGCAGACTACTCTTCTTCCATCCTATCTAAACCTATCGATGTTAGCCGTTATGGCGTGATTTATGCAGGGGCACAAAAAAATATCGGGCCTGCAGGGTTAACGATTGTCATTATCCGTGAAGACCTGCTAGGTAAAGCATCCCCACAAACGCCATCAGTATTTGATTATACTGTGTTAGCAAAATTTGATTCTATGTTTAATACTCCGCCAACATTTGCGTGGTATTTAGCAGGTATGGTTTTCAAATGGCTGAAAGCACAGGGCGGTTTGCAAGAAATGGCAAAACGCAATTATGAAAAATCACAGTTGCTTTATAACGCCATTGATGACAGTCAGTTTTATATCAACCGCGTTGCGGTAGAAAACCGTTCTTGGATGAACATACCCTTCCAAATGCAAAACCCTTCACTAGATGCCAAATTTATTGAAGAAGCAAAAGACCAAGGGCTACTTTCACTAAAAGGCCACAAAGTGGCTGGTGGTATGCGTGCGTCTATCTATAATGCTATGCCATTAGACGGCGTGCAGGCATTGGTTGATTTTATGGCTAATTTTGAACGCCATCACGCACAATAATCAGATTTGCCGACTGAAATAGGATGTTCAGTCGGTTATTTGTGCTCTCACAATTCGATTAAAAAGAAAATAGGGCCGAATATTATTTACTTGCAAACTTCACTGGAGAAACTGCTTTTTATGCAATCCCTGACATTACAACCTATCTCTTCAATTAACGGCACAATCAACTTGCCAGGGTCAAAAAGTGTCTCAAACCGCGCACTATTATTAGCGGCGATGGCCAAAGGAACGACCACACTCACTAACTTATTAGACAGTGATGATATTCGCCACATGCTGAATGCATTAAGCTTGTTAGGTGTGAGCTATCAACTTTCTGAAGATAAAACACGTTGTCGTGTGGAAGGTTTGGGGGGAAATTTATCTCATCCAGATGCGCTAGAAATATTTTTAGGGAATGCAGGAACTGCAATGCGCCCACTGACTGCGGCTTTGTCATTAAGCCATAATAATATTGTGCTGACTGGCGAACCTCGTATGAAAGAGCGTCCAATTGGGCATTTAGTGGATGCGCTAAGAGAAGGCGGTGCTGTCATTGAATATTTAGAGCAAGAAAATTACCCACCAATTCGCCTGAAAGGTGGTTTTGTCGGTGGGGAAATTTCGGTTGATGGCTCAGTATCCAGCCAGTTTTTAACCGCATTATTAATGGCTGCACCTCGTGCGGAGCAAGACACAACTATTTCGATTATTGGTGAGTTAGTTTCCAAACCGTATATTGATATCACATTGGCATTAATGAAAACCTTTGGTGTTGAAGTGGAAAATCATCAATACCAGCACTTTATCATTAAAGGCCAGCAACAATATCAATCACCAGGTGAGTACTTAGTTGAAGGTGATGCTTCTTCTGCCTCTTATTTCTTAGCTGCTGCGGCAATTAAAGGTGGTACCGTGCGAGTCACGGGAATAGGTCGCAACAGCTTACAGGGCGATACTAAGTTTGCCAATGTACTGGAAAAAATGGGCGCAACCATTCGCTGGGGGGATGATTTTGTCGAATGTGAGCGTGGAACATTAACAGGGATAGATATGGACATGAATGCCATCCCTGATGCTGCAATGACCATTGGAACTGTTGCATTATTCGCAGAGGGTGAAACAGTCATTCGTAATATTTATAACTGGCGAGTAAAAGAAACTGACCGGTTATATGCGATGGCAACTGAGCTGCGTAAAGTGGGTGCTGAAGTTGAGGAAGGGCATGATTATATTCGAGTCGTCCCGCCGAAAAAATTAAAGCATGCTGAAATTGAAACTTACAATGACCATCGTATTGCGATGTGCTTTTCTTTAGTTGCACTCTCAGATACACCAGTAACGATCTTGGATCCAGGTTGCACGGCAAAAACGTTCCCAGATTACTTTGAACAACTAGCTCGACTAAGTTAATCATTCGATTAAAAGAGGTTGATATTAATACCGTAATATCAACCTCTTTCATTCCACCTAGAAATCAATTTTCTCCTATTTTATTGCAATCATCAGAACCTGCTTATTTCACAAAATCGATGAATTGGTATAATGCCTTCACTGAATTCAATTGCAGGTAGCCAAGGCTATTTGCAGGAAAGGAGATTTTTATGGTGGCAATCGCCCCTGTAATCACGGTTGATGGACCTAGCGGTGCAGGCAAAGGGACTCTTTGTCAAGCATTGGCAAACGATTTTGGATGGCAACTTTTAGACTCTGGTGCAATATATCGTGTGTTGGCACTGGCTGCTTTACATCACCATGTCGATATCCAATCAGAAGATGCATTGGTGCCTCTGGCCGCAAACTTAGATGTTCGCTTTGTTCCTGAAGAAAATGTATTAAAAGTCATTTTAGAAGGAGAAGACGTTTCCAATCAAATAAGAACGGAAACTGTTGGTAATACAGCTTCACAAACGGCGACTTTTCCTCGTGTTAGAGAAGCGTTGTTAAGACGTCAGCGCGCATTTCGTGCTATGCCAGGGTTAATTGCTGATGGCCGCGATATGGGAACAGTTGTTTTTCCTGATGCGCCAGTCAAAATTTTCCTTGATGCTTCAGCGAAAGAGCGAGCGCATCGGCGTATGAAGCAGTTGCAAGAAAAGGGCTTTGATGTTAATTTTGAACGTCTTTTGAGCGAAATTGAGGAGCGCGATTTCCGAGATCGTAACCGTTCCGTTGCGCCTCTTGTTGCCGCGAAAGACGCGTTAGTGCTGGATTCCACAAGTATGTCGATTGAGGAAGTTATTGAAAAAGCACGCACCTACGCAAAAAAAATTCTACAATTATCGTGATAATAGGCTTTATTTTAGCTTATAATTAGATAATATACGCACTTACCGTTATGCTGGTTATTTAATTAGCATAACATCAACCTTGCGACATGGAATGTTGTTGGGTATGTGAAACAACCCCATTTGGCGGGAAGCTAAGTGGACGTTAATTTAAAACTCTTGAAGATCATTAATATGACTGAATCTTTTGCTCAACTCTTTGAAGAATCCCTGCAGAATATTGAAACTCGTCCTGGTTCTATCGTCCGTGGTACTGTTGTTGCCATCGACAAAGACGTAGTCCTGGTTGACGCAGGTCTTAAATCAGAATCTGCTATCCCAGTAGAACAGTTCAAAAATGCTCAGGGTGAGCTAGAAATCCAAGTTGGCGACGAAATCGATGTAGCTCTGGATGCAGTAGAAGATGGTTTCGGTGAAACTATCCTGTCTCGTGAGAAAGCTAAACGTCATGAAGCATGGCTGATGCTGGAAAAAGCTTACGAAGAAGCTGAAACTGTAACTGGTGTTATCAACGGTAAAGTTAAAGGTGGTTTCACTGTTGAACTGAATGGCATTCGTGCGTTCTTACCAGGTTCACTGGTAGATGTACGCCCAGTTCGTGATACTACTCACTTGGAAGGCAAAGAGCTTGAGTTCAAAGTAATCAAGCTGGATCAGAAACGCAACAACGTTGTTGTTTCTCGTCGTGCTGTAATTGAATCTGAAAGCAGCGCTGAGCGCGATCAACTGCTGGAAAATCTGCAAGAAGGCATGGAAGTTAAAGGTATCGTTAAGAACCTTACTGACTACGGTGCATTCGTTGATCTGGGCGGTGTTGACGGCCTGCTGCATATCACTGACATGGCTTGGAAACGTGTTAAACACCCAAGCGAAATCGTCAACGTTGGTGATGAAATCAATGTTAAAGTTCTGAAATTCGACCGTGAGCGCACTCGTGTTTCTCTGGGTCTGAAACAACTGGGCGAAGATCCTTGGGTCGCAATCGCTAAACGTTACCCAGAAGGTACTAAACTGACTGGTCGCGTTACTAACCTGACTGACTATGGTTGCTTCGTTGAAATCGAAGAAGGCGTTGAAGGTCTGGTTCACGTTTCAGAAATGGATTGGACTAACAAAAACATCCACCCATCTAAAGTTGTTAACGTTGGTGATGTTGTTGAAGTTATGGTTCTGGATATCGATGAAGAACGTCGTCGTATCTCACTGGGCCTGAAACAATGCAAATCTAACCCATGGCAGCAATTTGCAGAAACTCACAACAAAGGCGACCGCGTTGAAGGTAAAATCAAGTCTATCACTGACTTCGGTATCTTCATCGGACTGGACGGCGGCATCGATGGCCTGGTTCACCTGTCTGACATCTCCTGGAACGTTGCAGGCGAAGAAGCAGTTCGTGAATACAAAAAAGGTGACGAAATCGCAGCTGTTGTTCTGCAAGTCGACGCAGAGCGTGAGCGTATTTCTTTAGGTGTTAAACAGTTAGCTGAAGATCCATTCAATAACTACTTAGCAGCAACTAAGAAAGGCGCAATCGTAACTGGTAAAGTAATCGCAGTTGATGCTAAAGGTGCAACTGTTGAGCTGACACTGGGCGTTGAAGGTTACCTGCGTGCATCAGAAGCTTCACGTGACCGTGTTGAAGATGCAACTCTGGTTCTGAACGTTGGTGATGATGTTGAAGCTAAATACACTGGTGTTGATCGTAAAAACCGTGTAATCAACCTGTCTGTTCGCGCTAAAGACGAAGCTGATGAGAAAGACGCTGTTGCAGCTGTGAACAAACAAGAAGATACAGCATTCGGCAACAACGCTATGGCTGAAGCTTTCAAAGCAGCTAAAGGCGAATAATTAAGTGGGAGCAACGACAGTGTTGCTCCTTTGTAGCGGTAGTTTAGGGAGGTACTATGACCAAGTCTGAGTTAATTGAAAGACTGGCTAGCCAGCAATCTCATCTTTCAGCAAAAACCGTTGAGGAAGCTGTAAAGGAAATTCTTGAGCATATGGCTGATACGTTAGCTAGCGGTGAGCGTATTGAAGTCCGTGGTTTCGGCAGTTTTTCTCTTCACTACCGTGCACCACGCGTTGGCCGTAACCCAAAAACTGGTGACAAAGTGGAACTGGAAGGTAAATACGTTCCCCACTTCAAACCAGGTAAAGAGTTACGTGATCGTGTAAATATTTACGGTCAATAATAGGCTGTAAATCTTAATTATTACATCAAACAGCGCTTGTATCTTATACGGCGCTGTTTTTTTATACCCTGACCAACACCAACACCAACACCAACACCAACACCAACACCAACACCAACACCAACACCAACACCAACACCAACACCAACACCAA